>NZ_JBOZWP010000002.1:0-357133 GCF_050865035.1 Shewanella sp. GXUN23E
GTGGAGTGGTTGAAAAAATTCGCAATTAAAGTGAACAGTTGGCAAAGGTTTTCCGGCAAACCGGCTACCGATTTCACGCCTGTGTGGGTGACGCTGATATTTATCGCGTACACAGGCTGTCGCCGTATGGTTGCTGACATCGGCATCAACCATACGGGAATGTGGACTGTCACTGCGCAATCTGAACTATGGTGCGTGCTGGCTCGGGCCTGAACAGGCAGTTGAAAGACCGCTCGCCAGAGGCAGGGTATCGGTGACAAAGCGTTTGGCGTAAGTCATCAACACGCCTTTCCGTGGCGGGCGTCTGCTCAGATTGTCCGTGCAATCTTTGTTGCTGCGGCGATGGCTCCTTCGATATAACCCAGTTGCTCACAATCGCCCAGGGTGTGCACCTTGATATCCATTTGTTGCAGCATTTCAGCCAAAGGGCTGCCTGTCTGTGCACCCATGGCCAGTACCACACTGTCGGCCACAACGCTCTGGTGAGTGATGTCACCGTTTTTGCTGCTGTGGCTGAAGTGCACCTGATGCTCATCGATGGCGTTAACACTCACGCCCTTGTGCAGGGCGACATCGAGCTCATTGAGCTCATGCAATACCCGCCAGCGACGTACTATGCTCAGCTCTTTGCCCAGTGAATGCTCCTGCTCAAGCACAGTGACTGAGCGGCCACGGGCTGCCAGAAACTCCGCCAGCTCCAGTCCCACCAGACCGCCGCCAATAATACAAACCCGGTTGCCAAGGGGCATCCAGAGTTTGGATAGATGACGGGTGGCATCAATTGAGTCGGTCACGCCTATCATCTGCCCGGAGGACAGCAGGGCGCGCTGCATGACAGACAGCTTGTGTTTCGCAATTTCTTTGCCTTCGCCGGTCATTATTTGTCTCAGCTCATCGCCGGACCAGACGTGGCGACTGTCAGCACCGGCAATGGCGGGGCGTCCGCGGGTTGCCCCTGTGGCTATCAGCACTTCATCAGGCTTAAGTGACTGCACCAGTTCAGGAGTGGCACGGGTGCTGAGGCGCACTTGAATATTGGGATGATCCAGCGCCCGGATCTGCTGGTTAAGCAATTTGCCATTTTCCGGATAGGCCATGGAGGCAAAAAACAGGGTACCTCCCAGGCGCGCGCTTTGCTCCACCAGCGTGACCTGATGGCCGCGGCGGGCGGCAATGGCCGCGGCTTCCATACCGGCCGGGCCTGCACCAATCACCAGCAGTTTTTTGGGGTTGTCAGCAAGCGTCACGGGATATTCAGACTCGTGGCCCGTCATGGGGTTGACCGCACACTTGACCCGCTGATTAATGAAGATCTGACTGACGCACACATAGCAGTAA
This sequence comes from Shewanella sp. GXUN23E, assembly GCF_050865035.1. Classification (NCBI taxonomy): domain Bacteria; kingdom Pseudomonadati; phylum Pseudomonadota; class Gammaproteobacteria; order Alteromonadales; family Shewanellaceae; genus Shewanella; species Shewanella sp. GXUN23E. The sequence continues at coordinate 1,339 of NZ_JBOZWP010000002.1, forward strand.
ATACAGGGACGGATATCGGCGGCGCATCCTGCTTGCAGTTTGTTGGGCAGCTCAGGATCTGCCAGCAGTTTGCGGCCCATGGCTACAAAGCTGAAGTCCCCGGCGGCAATGGCTTTGTCGGCAACCTCCGGCTCAATCCGGCCAACGGCGGTGACCGGGATGCTCACCGCTCCGGCAACGGCGTTGGCCCAGTCGATAAAACCGCCGGGCTGATTGACCAAAGGCGCCTGGGTAAAGGCAGCACCTGAACTGGGGTTGGCATAGGCTGATACACTGATGGCATTCATGCCATGTTGCTCGGCGAGTTTGGCGGTCTGAATGCATTCATCAAGAGTGATGCCGGATTCGACCCTCAGCTCCATGGCATCGAGGCGCAGCCATACCGGAAAATCCGCGCCAACGCGCTTTCGCACCGCGGACATCACTTCCCTGAGCAGGCGGGTACGGTTCTCATAACTGCGGCCATATTCATCATCGCGGCGGTTGTAATAGGGAGACAGGAAACCGGCGATGATATAGCTGTGGGCGGCATGCAGTTCAATACCGTCAAAGCCTGCGCGCCTGGCTCTGTCAGCGGCATCGGCGAACCAGCTGACCATCTGGGCGATATCCTGTTTGTCCATCACCCGGTAACTGACCTGTCCACCTTTGGGGCGGATAAACGCGCCCAGCTCAGCCGGGGTGAGTGAGGCGAACATATCGCTCTGGCTGGCCGGTGGCACAGAGGGCACCCACAGCTCGCGGCCTTCGGCCATATCGCGGGCAGCGGTTTTTCCCGCGTGCTGCAGCTGAATGGCAATTTTGGCGCCATGACGCTGCACCCTTTGGGTCAGTTGGGTCAGACCCGGCAGGTATTTGTCATCGGAAATCGCCAGTTGATAAGGCTCGGCGGTACCCAAAGGGTAGGCAATCGACCCTACGCCTATGGTGATAAGTCCAGCGCCGCCTTTGGCGCGGGCTTCGTAAAACGCCTGCATCCGCTCGGTGCAGTGACCGTCCGCTTCGGCAAAGTTGTCGCCCATGGGCGCCATCACAATGCGGTTTTTCAGTTCAAGGGAGCCGATTTTGCCTGGAGTAAACAGGTGAGCATAGTGTTGATTGACCATATCGCCCCCTTAACCCTGCAGCAGAAAGTCGATACAGCTGCGGTTAAACAGCGACTGATGTTCAACCTGTACCCAGTGACCGCAGCGGTTGAGCATGATAAATCGGGCATTTGGGGCGTTATCCAGAATGCGGAACATACCTGAGGGCGGGTTGAACAGGTCATTGGTGCCCCAAAAGCCGAGGATGGGCACGCGGATTTCCCCAAGCCTGGCTGTCATATTGGGCACCATCATGGTGGAGAACAGATTGGCTGGTTGGGTAACGGCCACCGCAGCGCGCTCAATCAGGATGTCGTCAGTCAATTGGGAGGCATCATACAGCTGCAGGCTCATCACCTGACGCATCTGCTCCACGCCCATGGGGCCTGAGTTGTACAGCTCAACCATGCGCACTATGCCCGGCATCTGAAAGTAGGTTTCCCGCTCTTCAACCCCGCCCGGCGCCATCAGAATAAGCGACGCCACCCGCTCCGGGCATGCCAGAGTTAGCCCCAAAGCAATGGCGCCGCCCAGGGAGTTGCCCAGCAGCACGCATTTATCCAGCCCGAGCTTATCGATAAAGCCTTTCAGACAATCGATGAAAAAGGCCAGATCGTAACGGCCGGTATCCGGCTTGTCAGAGCGGCCAAACCCGGGCAAATCAAGCACCAGATTGCGGATACCACTGGCGGCAAACTGCGGATAGTTGCCTTTGAAATTGGAAAAACCTGACGCGCCCGGACCGCTGCCATGGAGCCAGATAACCGGAGGCAGGGTGGAGTCTTCGGGGCCTTCAGTCAGATAGTGGAGCGTAATGCCACTATCCAGCGTGACATAGTGCTGGCTGGGCAGGGGCAATTCTGGATGAGTCATGACATCTCCTGTGGGGCTTTGCCCGCATACGTGGAAGTGCTTTTTAATCTGTTAGCCAAAGGGCGCGGATTCATCGTCCGTTCAGACCAGCGTGCGCCCGACTAAGGCGTTACTTGGCGTTACTTCCTGTGCGCCAATCTCCTGTGTGAACCTCTCTGATTTTGTTGCTCAGCCTGTCCCTGCCTTAAGGGCGCATTGACAGCCAGGTTGGCGATGATTAAAGCCCTTCCAACAGCGCTTTGGCAGCGCATTAAACGCGTTAGTCCCGTTGGACGATGTGAGCACTGCCGCCAGACGACAAGCTGTGACCATCATTCGAGGCATGTCCGTCAGATTCAGCGACAGGCAACAAGCAAAAGGGTCACAGCATGAAACATGAGAACAAAGTGGTACTGGTTACCGGCGCAGGTCAGGGAATGGGTAAAGCCATGGCGTGCCGTTTCGCCCGTGAAGGCGCCAAAGTGGTGGCGGTGGATGTGAATCCGGATGCAGCCAGTGCCACAGCAGCCCAGTGCGGCAATGGCGCAATAGGCATTGGCTGTGATGTGTCCGACAGTGCTGCGGTTAAAGACGCCATAGCCCTTGCGGTCAATACCCTGGGCAGACTTGACGTGCTGGTAAATAACGCCGGTGTCGGCTCAGTGGATCAGTTGCTTGATACCCCGGATGAGCATTGGACGCGGGTCATTGGGGTGAACCTGACCGGGACTTTCTACTTTTGCCGTGAAGCGGCGCGCGTCATGCAGGGTAATGGCGGCTGCATCATCAATGTGTCCAGCACTGCCGTGGCCACCGGCGAAGGCCCGAGTCACTATGTGGCGTCCAAGGCCGGGGTGATGGGGCTGACCCGCAGTATTGCCCGTGAACTGGCGCCTCTGGGGATCCGGGTTAACACCCTGGTGCCGGGCCCGACCAATACCCCCATGATGGCCGGCATTCCCGATGAATGGACCCAGGCGATGATCAATGCCATTCCCCTCGGACGTATGGGGGAGCCGGAGGATATCGCCGCGGTTGCCTCGTTCCTGGCTTCAGCGGATGCGGGGTTTGTGACCGGACAGAATATCGCCGTCAACGGCGGCATGGCGTTCCTGTAAACAGTCAGCTAAGGGAGACCTGCCCATGACGACAAACACACTGGAAGCGCGGCTGGATCGGCTGGAATCCATCGAAGAGATCAGGCAACTGGCCGGCAAGTACTCCCTGTCGCTGGATATGCGGGATCTGGACGCCCATGTGGGGCTGTTTGCACCGGATATCCGGGTAGGCCGCGATAAAGTGGGCCGCGCGCATCTCAAGGCCTGGGTGGATGACACCCTAAGGCACCAGTTCACCGGCACCTCTCATCACCTGGGCCAGCATATCATTGAGTTTATCGATGCCGACCATGCCATAGGCGTGGTGTATTCCAAAAACGAGCATGAGACCGGCCCTGAGTGGGTCATTATGCAGATGCTGTATTGGGATGATTACGAGCGGATTGATGGCCGCTGGTATTTCCGCCGCCGCTTGCCCTGTTACTGGTACGCCTCGGATCTTAACCGGGTGCCGGTTGGCGATATGAAGATGCGCTGGCCCGGCAGGGAGCCTTATCGCGGCACCTTTCATGATCTGTTTCCCACCTGGGGACGATTCTGGCAGACCAAAGATCAGGCCGCTGACGCATTACCTGAGGTCGCCGAGCCGGCGCCGCTGGAGCAATTTTTACTGCAGATGCGTCAGGGCGCGCCGGACCCAAGGATCCGGGTGCGCTGACGGTTGACCACCCTGGTGCCTTTTGCAGGTTCCTTTTCAATGCCAATGCAACGCCAATGAACAGGATATGACAGTGACAGAACACACAAACTCAGCATTGCGGTCTGCCGCGCCCGGCGAGCCTGTGCCCAAGGAGGTTACTCAGGCACGACTGGATTTACGCTCGCGGGCGGCAGCACGTATCCACCCAAGCGAACACTACACCCTGGCTGATCGGCTCGAGCAACAGGCCAGCGTACAGGGAGAGAGGCCATTTCTGTATTATCGCGATATTTGCCTGACTTACGCTCAGGTGAATGCCCATGCCGATCGGGTAGCCCATGGGGCCAGTGCATTGGGGCTGAAAGCCGGCGATGTCTGCGCTATGGCGCTGGAAAACCGTCCGGCATTTTTCACTACCTGGTTTGGCCTGGCCAAACTGGGGGTCACAGTGGCCTTTATCAACACCCAGATAAGCGGCAAACCGCTGCTGCATGCGGTGCAAACCACAGCGGCCAAAGCTGTGATTGTCGGGCAGGAGTGTGCGCAGCTGTTCGCCGATACCCTGGCAAACTGGCCTGAGCTTGCCCGGGTGCCACTGTATTGGCTGGCCGATGATGAATGTGAGCAGGCTGAGCCTTTGCCGGGATTGTCCAATGAGTTTTCACTGCTGCTCTCATCTGAAGCGGGTGCTGCTCCCTTTGGCAGCGCAGCCCGCGCCGCGTTAAGCGCTGAGTCGCCCTCGCTGCTGATTTTTACCTCTGGCACCACAGGGCTGCCCAAAGCGGCGATTTACAGTCATATGCGCTGGTTGATGTCCGGTGATGTGATGCAGGTGACCACTGAGGCCACGGCGGATGATGTGTTTTATTGCTGTCTGCCTCTATATCACGGCGCGGCGGCCACCTCAGTGACCTCTACGGCGTTGGCCGCGGGTGCCGCCATTGTGGTGCGGCGCAAATTCAGCGTGCGTGAGTTCTGGCGCGATGTGCGCCACTACCGCATCAGTGTGGTGCAGTACATAGGTGAGATCTGCCGCTATCTGCTTAATCATGACGACAGTGCCAATGCAGGCCGCGGTCAGCGCGATCACTCAGTGCGCTGTATGCTTGGGGCCGGTCTGAGCGCCGAGTCCTGGCGGCGCTGGCTGGACAAGTTTGGCCCCATGGATATTTACGAAGGCTGGGGCTCAACCGAGTCCAATACCAATCTGATTAATCTGGATAACCGCATTGGCGCCTGTGGTCGGGTACCTGACTGGAGCAAAACCAATTTCCGGCTGGTGAAGTTTGATATGGAAACCGAAAGCCACGAAAAAGATGCTGCTGGCCGGTATCTTCAGTGCCAGCCGGGCGACGTCGGTGAAGGACTGGGGATGATTATCCACCATCCTGACTTTGGCGGCGGCCGCTTTGAAGGCTACACCTGCCGCGATGCCACCGAGCAAAAGATCCTGCGTAATGTGTTTGAGCCGGGCGATGCTTACTGGCGCTCCGGGGATCTGCTCAGATTTGATGAACAGGGTTACTGCTACTTTGTCGATCGGGTGGGCGATACCTTCCGCTGGAAGAGTGAAAATGTCTCGACTCAGGAGGTGGCGGCAGCGCTGGACGATTTTGACGGCGCCGAAACCATCAATATTTATGGTGTTCAGGTACCGGAGCAGGAAGGGCGCGCCGGCATGGCGGCGGTGGTGATGCAGGCCGGGCGGCAATTTGACCCGCAGGCGTTTTACTCCCTTACCAGTCAGCGGCTGCCATCATACGCCTGTCCGCAGTTTGTGCGCGTCAGTGCCAGTGCTGATATGACATCCACCTTCAAGCTGCGCAAAGTGGATTTACAAAAGCAGGGCTATGATCCCCAGCTGGTGGGTGATCCTTTGTATGTGCGCAACGATAAGGCCGGTACTTACCAGCCCTGGTCGGAGGCGGTATTGACTGAAACCGGTTTTGCGCGCTTTGGTTCGGGAAATGGCTCGGAAATTGGTTCAGGCACCAGTTCGGGAAATAATTCAGGCAACAAGGAGTAACGCCCCATGGGATTAACAGGCAAGGCCGCCATTGTCGGGACGGCCCAATATAAACCGGAAAAATACCAGAGCGCGCCGCAGATGTTTCATCTGGAGCAGGTGGCCGATCTTGCCAGACTGGCGCTTAAGGATGCCGGTCTTGGGATCCGCGATCTGGATGGTCTGGTGATCCACGGCCCCCAGTTCCATGAAGCCTCGATATTCGTGCCCGCCATGGCGGCTGAGTATCTGGGCATTGAGCTGAACTTTGCCGAAGTGGTGGATTTGGGCGGTTGCAGTTCGGTAGGGGCAATATGGCGCGCCGCCATGGCGATAGAGATGGGACTGTGCGAATCCGTGTTATGCGTGCTGCCGGCGCGTATGGCGCCTTTTGGCCCCAATGAAGACCCTCTGTGGATGGCGCAGGCCATGCGTTACGGCGGCCATTCCACCGCCTTTGGTGCACCCGAGGCGGAGTTTGATCTGCCTTATGGTCATCTGGGGCAGAATACCGGTTATGCGATGATCGCCCAGCGATACCGGGCCCAATATGGCTACGATCCTGAGGCGATGGCCAAGATTGCCGTGGATCAGCGGTTTAATGCTCAGGGCCATCCGGATGCCATCTTTCGCGGCAGTGAACTGACCATTGCGCAGGTGCTGGCCTCCAAAATGGTCGCCGATCCCTTACATGTGCTGGAAATTGTCATGCCGGTCGCCGGCGGCGCGGCGGTGATTGTCACCTCCAAAGAGAAAGCCGCCAAAACCCGCCATCGTCCGGCCTTTATCACGGGATTTGGCGAGCGTCTGTCCTACAAATCCCCCTCATATGCCCGGGATATGTGCCGCACACCACTGGCTGATGCCGCATCGCGCGCCTTTGCCATGGCCGGATTGACGCCCGCAGATATGGACGCAGCTCAAATCTATGACTGTTACACCATTACTGTGCTGCTGTCGCTGGAGGATGCGGGTTTCTGCGCCAAGGGCGAGGGGCTCAAATTTATCCGCGAACACAACCTGACCTACAAGGGCGATTTCCCGCTCAATACCCATGGTGGACAGCTGAGTTTTGGTCAGTCCGCCTCGGCGGGCGGCATGTCTCAGGCGATTGAAGCTTTTGATCAGATTGCCCACAGAGCGGGGGCGCGGCAGTTGTCCCGGGCAGACAATATGTTTGTCAGCGGCACAGGTGGCGTGATGAGTGAGCAGGGCGCACTGATTTTACAGGGAGGCTAACCCATGAATATCAAACCTATGCCGGTGGCGACCGGAATATCCCAACCTTTCTGGCAGGCGCTTAATGACGGTGAACTGCGCATTCAGCAATGTGATGACTGCGAGGGGTGGGTGTTTTATCCCAGACACCATTGCACCCATTGCATGAGTGATCGCCTCAGCTGGCGTCCGGTGTCGGGCAAGGCCAGTCTGTACACCTACACTCTGACGCGTATCCCAACCCTGCCTGAGCTGGCCGATGAGTTGCCGCAGGCACTGGCGGTAGTGGAATTGGCTGAAGGAGTACGGATCAACACTACCCTGACAGGCCTTAAAGAAGATGAAATTAAGGTGGGCATGGCACTCAAGCCGGTGTTTGATCGGGTGGACGCTGAGGGGAATACCCTGCTGCGCTTTACCGGCGCAGATAAACCGTTGACGCAGCTTGCCTTTGACAATCCGCTGGCCTCTTTGCCCCGTAATGATAGGGGCCAATGGCAGGTGCCGGTGAGCAATGCTTTGGCACTGGCTGCGCTGGCTGATGGCCAGTTTACTGAGTGGAGCGATGCCATCACTGTGGATCAAACGCTGATCAACGCCTTTGCCGATCTGTCCGGTGATGATTACTGGATCCATACTGATCCGGCCAAAGCCGCGAGTGACAGCCCGTTTGGCACCACCATCGCCCACGGCGCACTGGTGCAGGTATTGCAGTCACGTATGGCATTCCCGCTGCCCTTTGAAATTGTTGGTTTTAAAACCATGGTGAATTACGGCTCCAATCGCCTGCGCTTTCCCGCGCCTGTGCCGGTGGATTCGCAAATTCATGCCAGGGCCAGAGTCAAGTCGGTGGAGAGTTCCGTCAAAGGGGTGCAGCTGACGCTGGAGGTCAACATACATGTGGTGGGACAGGAGCGGCCGTCTGTGATTAACGATTTGGTGATCCTCTATCGGTGATGAGTATCTGTCCGCAACCTGAAAAACGCCCGGTCTGTGCCGGGCGTTGTTATCTTGATTGGACAGAGAGGTGCTCACCGGTTTTTTTATGTTGAACCCTGATGTTGGCCCTTGCGCATCACATGATAAATCACAAAGGGCAGACACAGGGTAATGAGGAAGCTCAGCACCAGAATGGTCAGATACTCGCTGGCGGCGTTGCCGCTGGACAGCTGCGCCGGCGGGATAAAGGAGATCCCCAGTGCCAGCACTGAAATCACCAGCCCTGACAATGCCACCAGCAACTTGGCAATATGACCGCCGGGGATTTCAAAGGCGCGGGGCAGATCCTGATGGCAGGTCACCATCTTAAAATAAGCCACAAAAAAGATGATGTAGCCTACGACATAGATCACCACAGTCAGCGAGATAGCGGTGAAAAACGACACATTGGCGCCGCTGCCACCAAAGGTGAGCACGGCAGCCCAGACACTGACGATAAGCCCCTGAACGATGAGGAAGTTAACCGGGACATCCGCGCTGTTGGTTTGCGCCAGTCTGGCTGGCAGCAGGCCATCCTTACCGGCTTCCAGCATGCCCCATGAGGGACCGACCACCCAGGCGGAGACTTCTGCGCAAACCCCAAAGGCAATGAGAATGGCGATGATACGTACTATCCAGCCTGTGTCCTGCCAGAAATGACCAAACAGGCCTTCAAATCCCTGGATAACCCCGGTTGAAAGCCCCAGCGAGGCCTCCGGCACGACAGCGCCGATGGCGATGCCGCCTATGGTATTGAGCGCAATTGCCAGCAGCACCAGCAGTATGATGGCGATGGGATAATCCCGTTTCACATTGGTCATTTCGTTGGCGTGGGACGCCGATGCTTCAATGCCTGCGTAGGCCAGAATAAAGGACACAAACACCACCAGGGTATTGAGCTGGGTAAAGTCGGGGAGCATGGCATCCATCGACAACTTCATATCACTGATACCGCCGGTGGCGAAAAACCCCAGTGTCAGCCCAAACAGAACAAGCGCCGGAATGGCGATACCCACTACAAACCCGAATTTGGAGATCACCGCCGTCATCCGGGTGCCGCCAAACTGCGACAGGGTTAATCCCCAGAAGATCACCATGACGCCGATGAACTTGACCAGCGGATCATTGTTCAGCGCCGGCCAATCGAGCACATAGGAAAGGGCGCCGAGGATGAAATAGATCATAGTCACGAAGCCCACTGTGATTTGAAACCACTGGAAGAAAATATTGGCAAAGCCCCATTTTTCCCCCAGTGATTTACCCGCCCAGGTATACACACCGCCTTTGTCCCAGCCCTCGATGGTGGCCATTTCTGCTGCGCACAGGGCGACTGGCAGGAACCAGAAAATCCCGGCGACCACCAGATAAAACACCAGTGAAATCCCGGAAGAGGCAAAGGTTGGATATTCATATACCGTCATCACCATGGTGGCGGTTAACGCGAAAAAGCCGAACAGACTCAGATGTTTTCCTGATGTGGCATTGGTCTTCATTGCAATACTCCCGGGAAACTTGAGGTTAGGTCAGACGCTCCCCGGGTTTCAGCCGTGGCTGAAACTGGGGCGTGATGCCGGCGTATGGCTGAAAAACGCCAGCGCACTTTTGATATCCCGGATAAGCAGTGAAGCCAGATCCCGGCTCAGTCCGTGACGCACCATAATTCGCTGGATCACAATTTGCTGCCGGTTTTCCGGCAGGGGATATGAGGCGATTTGCCAGCCGCGCATGCGCAGTCTGTCTGACAGATCATAAAGGCTGAAGCCGTGTTCCCCGGCCTTGAGGGTATAGCTCAGGGCCGGTAGGCCACCGTGGCCGTCATAGAAGAGTTCAAACGGTCCCATGGCAGCAATTTCACCGGCCATCCACTGGGCAGTATCCATACAGGCCTGATGGATTTTGCGATAGCCCTCAAAGCCAAGGCGGATCAGCAGGAAGTACTGCGCCACTATCTGCCCCCCTGGACGGGAAAAGTTCAGCGCGAAAGTGGGCATGTTGCCGCCCAGATAATCCACGGTAAAAATTAGCTCCTGCGGCAGATCTTCTTTTGAACGCCACACCACCCAGCCTACGCCCAGTGGCGCCAGACCAAACTTGTGGCCTGAGGCATTGATGGATTTGACCCGCTCCAGGCGAAAATCCCAGTCCAGTTCGCTCTGCACGAAAGGCGCCACGAAGCCACCTGAAGCGCCATCAACGTGAACGGGAATATTCCAGCCCTGTGTCTGCTCGATATGATCCAGCGCCTCGCAGATGGCCTTCACTGGTTCATACACGCAGGTGTAGGTCACGCCCAGAGTGGCGACCACGCCTATGGTGTTTTCATCGACGTACTGTTGCAACTTGTCCGGGTTCATGCCCACTTCATCGCCATCAAGCGGCACTTCTCTGAGCTCTACATCGAAATAGCGGGCAAACTTATGCCAGCAAATCTGTACCGGCCCGCACACCAGATTGGGCTTTTGTGCATCCAGTCCGGCGGCTTCCCGGGCTTTACGCCAGCGCCATTTCATCGCCAGTCCCCCCAGCATGGCGGCCTCGGAAGAACCTGTCGTTGAGCAGCCCAGCGTCGTGCCGGCGGCAGGGCTGTGCCACAGTGCGGCCAGCATATGCACACATCTGGCTTCCAGCTCGGCGGTCTGCGGATATTCATCTTTGTCGATCATGTTTTTGTCGATACACAGATCCATCAGCTGGTGGATCTCCGGCTCAAGCCAGGTAGAACAGAAAGTGGCAAAATTTTGTCTGGCATTGCCATCGAGCAGCAGCTCATCCCTGAGCAGCTGAGCAATGACGTCTGCCGGGGTACTGTTGACCGGCATGGTGAACTTGGACAGGCGGGTGGCGCTGGTCGGATCGTCATAGATATCTTCAGTGAGATCCTGACCGGGTTTAACGGAATGCAAAGCCATATTGAGCCTCCTGACGGTGTTGGATACTGTTGTGCCCCTCCCACCATAGGCCAAAAACCGGGCACAAGGTTAACAAAATGTAGCCACCGACAGTAATCCGTGCAGGCAATACCACCGCGCATTTTCCGGCATGCGGGTTAACCTTCTGATTACCGGGAAACTCTGGTTAATCTCATGGAGTATGTCCTACCTGTTGGCCGGATAACGCCGGCAGAGGTGTTGGCGGATAACGGACATGGGAGTTCAGAACTGTCGGTTGGCGGGACACAGTCCGGATTAGTCATTGACCGGTTTTGTTCAAAATGCTTAACATGTGTTTAATATGATAACCACTTGTTAAAGGTGTTACATGCTGCCGCGCTGCGCTTCTTACTACAATGCGACTATTTCCCGGGAAACTGACTTCCCCTCTCTGACGGATGACATTCACACCGATATTCTGGTGATTGGCGGCGGTTTTACCGGTGTCAATATTGCCCTGGAACTGGCCGAGCAGGGGCGCAGCGTGGTCTTGCTGGAAGCCAATAAAATCGGTTGGGGGGCAACCGGCCGCAATGGCGGGCAGGTGACAGGCTCGCTCTCCGGTGATGCCGCCATGACTAAACAGCTGCGACGGCGTATCGGGGAGCACGCGGAGGACTTTGTCTGGAATTTACGCTGGCGCGGCCATGACATCATAAAGGCAAGAGTTGAACAATATGACATTGATTGCGATCTCCGCTATGGCCATCTACACACTGCCTACAAACCCGCTCATATGCAGGAGTTGCAGTCGCTGCTGGAAGAAGGCCAGCGCAGGGGCATGGGAGAGGCACTGAGCCTGCTGGATAAGGCCAGGTTGGATGAGTATCTGGAAACCCCGCTGTACCATGGCGGGTTGCTCAATACCCGTAATATGCACCTGCATTCGGTCAATCTGTGTATCGGTGAGGCGCTAGCGGCTGCGGCGCGTGGCGTCAGGATATTTGAAGACACCAAGGTACTGGATCTGCTGCAGGGGGACACCATTACCGCGTTAACACCGAGCGGGTCGGTTAAGGCCAATCGGGTGGTAATTGCCGGTAACGCCTATCACAGGCTGGGACGACCCAAATTGCGGGGTATGTTGTTTCCGGCGTCTTTGGGCAATTGCGCCACAGTGCCCTTGTCAGAAGAGGTGGCCCGGGCCATCAATCCCCATAATGTGGCGGTTTATGACTGTCGCTTTGTGCTGGATTATTATCGCCTGACGGCAGACAACCGGCTGATGTTTGGGGGCGGCACCAATTACAGTGGCCGTGACTCCAAAGATGTGGCGGCTGAGCTGCGTCCTGCCATCGAGCGCACATTCCCCCGACTCAAAGGGGTCGAGATTGAATTTGCCTGGACCGGGATGGCTGGCATTGTCATCAACCGTATTCCTCAGTTGGGTAAAATTTCACCCAATCTGTATTACTGCCAGGGCTATTCCGGCCATGGCATAGCAACCAGTCACATCATGGCAGAGATGACGGCCAATGCGCTGATTGGCGATGAGCGGGAGTTTGACCTGTTTGCCGGCATGGATCACTGGCGTATTCCGCTCAATGAATGGTTTGGCAATCAGGCGCTGGCACTGGGGATGCTGTATTACAACCTCAAAGAAAAACTCAGCTGACAGGAATGACCCCGGGATTAACGACCGGAGTATCAGTAGGTTGCCTTGTGTACTGACGTAAAATCGCTGGCGCCGGACAGTGATATTTAGCGGTTCGTGCGATATCAACAGATTGTTACTGAAAGGGAAATTTGTCCTCAGCTTTACTTTAATATGCAACATTTTGCGTGTATGTTGACTGCTTGTGGTGCATCAGATTAGTGCTGTCGTCTGCAGCCGAAGAAGCTGCAACAGAATGGATGTTTTTGTATGCACAGGGATAATGTTGAGGGCTTGGTGTTATGTTGTCAGTGGTACTTCCAGCAAAAGACGAAAAGGGAAATATAGGGCTGCTCATCAGGGAGATAGCCGGGGTATTGGCCCCCAGCCAGCGTTTCGAAATTGTGGTGGTGGATGATGCCAGCACAGATGGCACAGGGCAGGAAGTGCTGGACGCGGCCAGGGACGTGAATTGTGAATGTAAATTGATCCGTCACTGTCAGAGTACCGGTCAGAGTACCGCGGTCACCACAGGCGTGCTCAATGCCGAAGGCGAGTGGATAGTGACACTGGATGCCGATGGCCAGAATGATCCCGCCGATATCCCCGCCATGCTTAAAGCCGCAGCCCGCCAGCAAAATCCTCATTTCTGTATTGCCGGTTACCGTAAAAATCGTAAAGACACCGCCTGGAAACGATTCCAGTCGCAGGTGGCCAACCGGATCCGCAATGCACTGCTGCATGATGGTGTACCGGATACCGGCTGTGGCCTGAAACTCTTCCCCCGTGAAACCTTTCTCAGATTGCCCTATTTCGATCATATGCACAGATACCTGCCGGCCTTGATAAAACGGCTGGGCGGCGAGGTGGCGATTGTTGAAGTCAATCACAGGGATCGCGCGGCCGGTGTGTCCAAATACAATGCCTGGAACCGCGCCTGGGTTGGCATAGTTGATCTGATGGGGGTGATTTGGCTGCGCCGGCGCTCGCGCATTGCCACTATCGAAACCGTCGAGAGCCACAGCGTCAGGCAGGCGTCCTGATGAACCGCTGGCTCAAAGCATTGGTGCTGGCCGGGCTGCTGCTGTTGCTGATGTGGGTGGTTAACGCCGGTTGGCTTGAGAATCTGTCCGATTCCAATTGGGTCGCGCGTTTTCTTGCTCAGGGGGGCGTGCAGGCCTGGTTGTCGCTGTTTGCTGCAGGCGCTGTATTTACTGCGCTGGGCGGCCCCAGGCAGATGCTGGCGTTTGTCTCGGGGTTTTCCATGGGAGGCGCGATAGGGGCCACTTTTGCGACTCTTGCAACCCTGATTGGTGCGCTTATGTGTTTTGCGCTGGCGCGTACCTTATTGCGAGCCAGACTCAAGCGCCGTTTTGCCCATCGCCTCATTAAAGTCGAAAAACTCTTATCCCACGATGCCTGGCTGAAAGTCATGATGATCCGTCTGATGCCGGTGGGCAGTAATCTGTTGACCAATCTGTTGCTGGGGACCACTCATGTGGGCGCCCTGAGCTTCAGTATCGGCAGCGTGCTGGGCTACTTACCGCAAATGTTGATTTTTGCTTTTGCCGGTGCCGGGCTTGGGATGGCCGATGAGTGGCAATTGGCGATAAGCCTGTCGTTACTGGTTATCAGCGCGTGTCTGGCCTTTTATCTGTATCACAGCCGGGTACGTCGCGAAGTAGAAGAAATTGCTTAAGGAATAGCAAATGCAAGCAACTAAAGGTTCTTGGTGGGACAGTGATGATTATTTCACTGTGCTGTGGATGCTTATCCTGTTCACTCTGGTAGTGATGGCCATTGGTATCGGATTTCGCTCTCCCTGGCCAGCCGATGAACCCAGATTTGTCGAAGTGGCCCGGGAAATGGTGGATTCCGGCCGTTGGTTGTTTCCCACCCGGGGTGGTGAGTTTTACCCTGATAAACCGCCTGTGTTCATGTGGTCCATCGCGCTGTTTTACAGCCTGACCGACAATCTCAAACTGGCCTTTCTGCTGCCTAATGCCCTGTGTGGGCTGCTGACCGTCGTGCTGACCTATGATCTGGGCGCTCGATTGTGGAATGTGCGCACCGGTCGCAACGCCGCGCTGCTGCTGATGCTGGTGCCGCAGTTTCTGATGCAGGCCAAAAATGCTCAGATAGATGCCATGGTAGCCTGCTGGATCATGCTGGGGATTTACGGCTTGCTGCGGCATTTTGCCCTTGGTCCCAACTGGCGCTGGTTTTTTATTGGCTGGGCGTTTATGGGGCTTGGGGTGATCACCAAAGGAGTGGGATTTCTGCCTGCGCTGATGTTACTGCCGCTGGGGTGGCTGGGCTGGCAGGCGCATAAGGGCAAGATAACCATACCGGCCCATACCTGGGGCTGGAAAGTCTGGCTTGGCCCGGTGGCAATGCTCGCGGTGATTGCCTGCTGGCTTGTCCCTATGGTGCTGGCAGTCACTGCTGATGGTTCACCTCAGGCGCAGGCTTATATGAACAATATCCTGTTTAAACAAACCGGCGAGCGTTACGTCAATGCCTGGCATCACCACAAACCCTGGTATTTTTTCGTGGTGGAGGTAGTTCCCTGGTTATGGTTCCCGGCGTCTTTGCTGCTTCTGGCTTATTGGCGTGAAATCGGCCAAAAGCTGAGACAGGATCCCTGGGTGTTGACTTTGCTGGTGTGGGTGGTGCTGGTCATCGTGTTTTTCAGCATCAGTCCGGGTAAGCGTAATGTGTACATATTACCGGCGCTGCCAGCCCTGTGTCTGGCGATCGCCGCAAGTATCAGCGGACTGCCGGTTAAAGCCTGGGTCGATAAGCTGATAGGTGGTTTGCTCTGGGCGCTGGGCGCCCTGGTTCTGCTGGCAGGAGTGCTGACCTGGTTTGAGTTGCCTGCCATTGTGCGCAAACTGGCTGACTACACCGAAGAGACTGCCCCGGTGGCGCTGCTGTTTATTACCCTGGGGCTTGTCTGGCTTGTGCTGCTCTGGCTGCTGCGTCAACAGGGCGCTTTGCTCAGGGCTGGCATGGTCAGTTTGCTTGCCTGGCTGCTGGTAGGCACCTGGGGCTATCTGCTGCTGGATACCATGCGCACCCCCAAGGCGCTGATGGCTCAGGTGGCTGAGCGCATTGGCCCGGATGGGCAGTTGGGGCTGGTGGATTTCAAGGAGCAGTTTATTTTGTTCTCGCCCATCGATATCACCCATTTCAGTTATCTGGCTCCCGTGGATGAGCAGGCCCGCAATGCCTGGCAGTGGATGCATGCCCCCCATCAGGGCGTGCGTTATATTCTGCTGCCGGAGAATGATAATTTGCCCTGTTTTGACATGAGTCAGGCGCAGGTTGTGGGGCAGGCGCACCGCCGCCTGTGGTTGCTGCTGCCGCAGCAGGCAATGCTGGCTGAATGTGACGCTCCCAAAACAGAAGCCGTATTCCACACCCGGATCAATGCGGTGGTGATGTAAGCCGAATACAAGGGCTTAGATAAACGGTTTTTGCCAAGCGGGCCTGGCGGGCCCGCTTACTGTTTGAACCAAATCATCCGATCCCATTTACCCACTCTACACTTGGTGTCAGATTTTCATCCGTTCTGGACTTTGTGATGCAGTAGGGGCATTTGGCCTGAGTGCAGACTGCCTGCACTCAGGCCTGATAGAATTGCCGATACCAGGCAACAAACCGCGCTATACCTTCAGAAAGTTCTACATCAGGGCGGTAACCGACTTTTTCAAACAAGGCCGAGGTGTCTGCCCAGGTGGTCATCACATCCCCGGGTTGCATCGGCTGCATGTTGATTATCGCGTTAACTTCCAGCGCGGATTCCAGTGCCCTGACAAAGTCCATCAATCGCACCGGCTGGCCCCGGCCTATGTTGTAAATTGCAGCGGGGATAGGCTCTGCTGAAGGCGCGTTCAGTAACCGGACAATGCCTTCCACTATGTCATCTATGTAAGTAAAGTCGCGGCTGAGCTCGCCATGGTTATAAATATCAATGGGCTCAGCTGCCAGTATCGCCTTGCAGAACTTGTAAATCGCCATATCCGGTCGCCCCCAAGGGCCGTAGACGGTAAAAAACCTCAGCCCGGTGCAGGGAATGCCATATAGCTGCGCGTATGAGAAGGCCATCAGTTCGTTGGCTTTTTTGGTGGCGGCATACAGGGAAACCGGGGAGTCAGTGATATCGGTTTCCTTAAATGGCACCTTATCGCTGTTGCCATACACGGACGATGAAGAGGCATAGATAAGATGTTGAATGCCGTGGTGACGGCAGGCCTCGAGGATATTCAGGTGACCGACCAGATTACTGTCGGCGTAGGACATGGGTTGTTGCAGAGAATATCGTACGCCGGCCTGCGCCCCCAGGTGGATCACCTGGTCGAATTTTTCATTGGTAAACAGTGCCTGGATGGTCTGGCTGTCTGCCAAATCAGCTTTAACAAAGCGAAATGCCGGAAATTGAGCCAGTTGTTGCAGTCGGGCCTGCTTGAGGGAGACATCATAGTAAGGACTGAGATTGTCCAGACCCACGACCTCTGCTCCCTGAGCAATTAACCGCGTGGCGGTATGATAGCCGATAAAGCCTGCTGCACCTGTGATAAGGATTTTTGTCATTGTAGTTCTCAATGTCTGGTTGTCAGCGCTGGGTTGTCCGTGTCGGGAAGTGGGTTTCTTCTGGACTATTGCGAGGCTAATCAAAGTCTTTGTCACACTCAAGCACAAAACCGCTGTTTTTTTGATTCATTTGTCCGCGGTTTTTTGTATCAAATATCCTCAACCCACAAACCTTTACAGAAAGGTGCTTTTGTACGGTAATAGATGCAAGTTTAGATTATTAGTGAAAAATATTGAAGGCCCGCATGTGCGGGCCTGTTTGAGTTGCAGGGGAAAATTCGTTAGATCCCCACTTCACCGCCATCGTTTTTGGTAAACACTACGGTGGCCGCTCTTGGGCGAACTGTCTGCCCGCCGGGAGTGGCTTCGGCAGCGTTGGCGGAATATGGCCAGTTGCCCGGATGCTGGATGTTGGCAAACATATTTTTGTAATCCGGCGTCATGGCAAAACCTGTGACTTCACAGCCGTTGGGGCCCACGAAGAACCGGCGCAGCTCGGTTTGGTTACCGGAGCTTATTACCTGTTGCTTGCCGTTGGCATCCATCAGCGTTGAGGGTACGACCGCCAGCATCTGGTCATTGGTGTAAGAAGTCACCTCATCAGCACCATTGTCGGTCAGCACCCACATAATGCCCCTTGCATCAAACGCCAGGCCGTCCGGGCTTGCGAACTGATTCAAATCCGTCAGCCCAGAGCGGTTGGTATCGCTGTCAGCATTGTCAGATGAGCCAAATACAAAGATATCCCAGCTGAATTCTCCGGCGTTTTCACCTTCATCCCAGCGAATGATATGACCGAAGTTGTTTTTCAGCCGTGGATTGGCTGGATTGGCTTCGGTGCGCTTGCTGTTGTTGGTCAGTGTCAGATAGGCACTGCCGGTAAAGGGATCGACCGCGCACCATTCAGGGCGATCCATTTCAGTCGCACCCAGCGCATCGGCGGCGCCTGCCGTGTTGAGAATGATGGCGGCCAGTGACGGGAAGCTGTCAGCCAGGGTTTTGCCATCCTTGGTGACTGAATCCAGGGTCAGCGGCAGCCATTGACCTGTGCCGTCGGCATTGAATTTCGCCACATACAGGGTGCCTTCATTCATGTACTTGTCACCGGTTGCCAGACGATTGGCTGGATTGGCGTCAGTCGGATCCCAGTTTGCCGCGGAGACGAATTTATACAGATATTCAAAGCGCGAGTCGTGACCCGAATAGAAAGTGATGGGTTTACCTGCTTCGAGTTTACCAAAGGTACAGCCTTCATGGCGAAAACGTCCAAGGGCAGTACGCTTTACCGCACGGGTATTGGGGTTGTATGGATCGATTTCGACGATATAACCATGACCATTGGCTTCATTGCGGTAGTCCTGAGCGGCGCTGCCGGCAAAAGGCGTGACATTAAAGCGGGTGAATTCATCCAGCGACTCATCGGCATGGCCGGCCAGGGTGTCCCAGCGATAGTTGGTATTGCTGGTGGATAACCCGATACGCGCCTGATCGTCGGTCAAATCGCCACGATTGACAAAGTAACCTGGCCAGTTCTCTTCACAGGTCAGGTAGGTTCCCCAGGGCGTGTAGCCGTTACCACAGTTATTGAAGGTACCACGGGACTGGCTGCCGTCGGGTGAGAAGCGGGTCTCCAGATAGGCAGAATACGCCAGCGGACCGGCAATATCGATACTGGAGGCGCCTGTAATGCGGCGATTGTGGGGATCATTTTTTACCACCTGCCATTGATTGCCGCTTTTGCGGATGCGCACTACGGACACGCCGTGTGCATAGATTTCCTTGCGCACTTCATCGACAATTGTACGTTTGCCACTTACTACCGTGGCGCCATTTGGATGCAGGGCTTTGAGATCCAGATACTCATGATTGATCACCAGCAGGCCATCCTCGCTGCTGCCATCTAGCGGGAAGTAATGCATGCCATCGTGGTGCATGCCGACCGCATTGGCCTGATCTTCTGCGGTATTGCTGCCATCTGATTGCCACTCTGCCGCTTTGTCATTGAGTGGTGTGCCCCAGGGCGCAAGTACCTGAGCACTGTATCCTGGAGGAATGGCGACCGCATCGGTCAGCGAACCTTCGATGGAATTAAACCCCAGTTTGACACTGGCCTGAGTTGGAGGTGGCACGGGTAAAGTGGGGGCCGGGCTGATGACAGTTTCGGTGCCTGAGTTGCAAGCGGTTAATCCCATGCCGGCAAAGGCGGTCATGGCACCAAGTCCCAATCCGCCTTTGACAAAATTGCGGCGCGAAAGATGCTGCTCCAGCACCTGATCAAACGTTTGGTTGTTGCTCTGGTTATAACATTTTGGATCGTGGGTGGCCTTACTCATTGTATAACTTCCTTAGGGGTTGATGCGTTCAGTGAAATAGTTAATTCAAAAAGACGCAAAACATACTGGAAGCCATAAATGACAATAACATGGGAATTTGATGACAGAATTGTTGTGTTCTGCTCAGCAGTTATCCAGATACAGCTGCGGCGCCAGGTGCAGCGGCGCACCGGATGCCTGTTCCACTTTGGTGTAAATCAACATACAGCCCTGCCACCATTGCTGTGGCTGCATCTCTGAGGGGTACAGAATAATCTGGGAATCCAGCCCTTCACCACTGACGCTCAGGGAAAGGTGGCTGGCAAGTTTGGTCACACAAATGGCATCAGTGGTTTTTTCAATGCTGCAATCCGGCAGTCCCATCAGTGTCAACATAGAGCGCGGTGACGGATAGCCGTTCAGCAGATTGACTTTTATGCCATCCATTTCAATTGTTTGTTGGTCCTCGGTTTTACCCTGTAATTTGGCTTCACCAACGGCGGCCTGATAAGTGGCCACAAATAGCTCCTGATATTCGAGCAGTAACGTGGCTCTGGATTTCTCCCGGGTGTCAGCCAGCAACAACCAGGCAAGAATACCCATCACCAGCATAATCATTAAATATCTGGCGAACATCATAGGTTGTGGAAACTTTGGCTGCTTCATGGGGATTCCTCAGAATTGAACTCTGTTAAAGATACCGATAAAGCGAGATCCAACCAAGCGATGATGTCATCGGAATAACATTCAGATTAGCGGCATGCCCAATAAAATGTTTCCCACCTGGGTTTGGTATTGGACTACGAAGCCTGCTGATTACCCGTGTTAACAGGGTATCCCGCTCAGTTAAGTCAGTGTATTCAAGGCAAGTGCTCGAAGGTCTGTGGCCGATGGTAAATATGACCGGCAACCCCCGGGGGTTTTTCTTGTGCTGTCACTTCAGTGACATCCGCGTAAGCGTTGCTGACAAAGCCGATGAAACCCCAGTGATTGCCGCGATCCTGGATGATGACAGTGATTGTCTGCTGTTTTTGCCCTCGGCCAAACGGATGAACCGCGCTTTTTGTGATTCCTTTACATCCTGCGGGCAGGCGGCGCGGCAGCAACCTGCGCAATAAGAGGGGTAACACTTTTTAACGATCTCAGGCTTGCTACTGGCAGACAGCTTCAATACCATGCGTTTTCATCTTAAATACAGGAAGATATATGAAGAAGTTATTGACCCTGTTTGCCATTATTCTGTCCGTCAGCCTGACGGTGGTCCCCCATGCAGAGGCCAAGCGCATGGGTGGCGGCAAGTCCTTTGGTAAAACCCATAAAACCGCGCCGGCGCAACAGCAGCAGATGCAGCGCACCGACAGCATCCAAAAGCAGGGCGCAACCCCACAGAGCGGTGCCAAAAAAGGCCTGATGGGTGGCATGCTCGGCGGTTTGCTGGCCGGTGGTCTGTTGGCGGCATTGTTCGCCGGTGGCGCCTTTGAAGGTCTGCAGTTTATGGACATTCTGATTATCGGCGTGCTGGCCTTTATCATTTTCAAAATCATTAAAGCCATGATGGCCAAAAAGGCGGTCAATCATCGTCAGCCGCAGCCCGCCTACGCCGGCGGGGCGCCGGGGAATATGCGCCAGCAGGCAGATATTCATAACGGCAATTTCGGCGGTAACTTTGGTGTCAATACTGGCGGCAATGCGGCCAGTGACAGCTTCCAGTCACAGGCTCAGACCAGCGATGTGCCGTTTAATCTGCCATCGGGCTTTGATGCCAACGGCTTTGTGAATCGTGCCCGCGATCATTACATGCAGATCCAGCGCGCCTGGAACAGCAATGATCTGGCCAAAATCCGTGAATATGTCTCTGCCGATCTGTATCAGTCGCTGGTGGCCGAGCGTGCCAACACCCAGGGCGAGCTGCAGAATCAGATCCTGTTCGTTAATGCCCAACTGGTCCGCGCCGATTACACTAAGCAGCTGGCAGAGCTGAGTCTCAAGTTCAGCGGTCGTTATAAAGAAACGCCGCAAAGCACGGAAGAAGATATTCACGATATCTGGCATCTGGAGCGGGATTTGACCAAGCCCAATGCGCCATGGCTTATCGTCGGTATTGAAGCCTGACTCAATGCGTAATGCGTGACCCAAGGTCCGATCCAATGCGTCACTGAGCACCAGATGTCACACCTTAAGATGCCCCGGACTATCCGGGGCATTTTTTTGCGGCAGGAGTTTTTGCAAATTGGCGGATTTGCTGGCTAACATGGAGCAATTTTCGCATTCATATTTGTCATTGTGATCAGCACAGGGACAAATACCGGGCAGGTAAAGGGATAACTTGGGGGCGCGGCATGACAAAGGGTAAAACAGGATTCAGCGGATTACAGGTTCTGGCAATCATATTGCTGGTTATCCTGCTGACCATAGGCGCGACCTACTGGATAGTGCGCACCTATATTTTCCCCTCACCATTTACGCCTGTGGATCTGAGCGAGCAGGAAACCCTGGTGCTTGATACCAAGCTGGCGCAGCTGGGATGGCAGGGCGGGGCTTCAGCGGCTTCCGGTTCACATCATCCCGTTTCACAAAATCCCGGTTCACACAATCGCAGTGCGCAGGCTGGCAGCAAACATAGTCAGGACAAGGCACAAGCTGATGGCGATACCGCCAGCTCTGGTGCGGGATCCTCGGTCTTGCCTGCTGCAAACTCAACCCATGAGGTTGCCGTGCCTCAGCCCTACAGTGAATCCGGCCTGTCGCGCAATCTGGTGTTCAGTGAGCGGGAAGTGAATGCCATAATCGCCCGCAACCCGGATTTTGCCACCCGGGTTGCCATTGATTTCAGTGATAATCTGGCCAGCGCCAGTATCCTTATTCCTGTTCCCACTGATTTTCCCATCATGCCCGGGGAAACCCTGAGGGTGAATACCGGGCTGAATATCTCGCTGGATGCCAATAACCGCCCGGTGATTTCGCTGGCGGGGATCAGTTTGATGGGCGTGCCGCTGCCCAACGCCTGGCTTGGCAACATCAAGCAGGTCAATCTGGTGGGGGAAGTGGGTGATCTGGGTTTCTGGAATACCTTCGCCGATGGGGTTGAGAGTATTGCGGTGAATGAAGGCGAGCTGAAAATCACTCTGAAGCCCTGAAGCCCTGAAGCCCTGAAGCCCTGAAGCTCTGAAAGAATTGAAAAAATTGAAAGATTGAAAGATTGAAAGATTGAAAGATTGAAAGCGCCGGGTACACAGGAACAAGGGGTTATGGTGCCCTTGTCTGCGCGCTTTTCTCTATGCACCATTTTCTGCGCACCATTTTTTGAGCACTGTCCTTCCAGCATAGTCTCTAGTGAATAGTCTTTAGTGAATGGTCTTTGATAAAAGTCTTTGTTGAATAGTTTTGGTTAACTGGCGCCTTTGGTGTACTGGCTCTGGCAGAAGCTCAGTATTCCATGCCCGGCTTGCAGCTTTCATTAACCTTATCGCCTGCGTTTTCTCATCTTTTTTCCCGGCATACTCGCCTGTCTGCAGTGCAGCACTATTTCCCTCTCTACGACGTTAGTCTCAACGGACGATGAGTCTGTTGCGCGCGATTTCCATAATCACTCCAATCAAAGAAACCGGAGGACGGGATTATGGATATTCGTGCATTGGGCTATTTCGTCGCCCAGACTGACGACCTTACTCAGTGGCAAGCCTATGCCGAAGATGTGCTGGGGATGATGACATCACCGGCGCCCGGCGGCGGTTTGTATATCAAGATGGATGAGCGTCCTTTCCGTATGCTGGTGATCGAAGGAAACGACAAACGCTATCTGGCATCCGGTTGGGAGTTGCCTTCCAAGGCGGCCTTCAGTGCAGCGCTGCAGACACTGGCAGCCCATGATGTGCCGGTTGAGCTTGCTGGCAGGGAGTTGTGTGCCCAGCGCGGGGCTCAGCAACTGGCTGTTTTCAGCGATCCTGCCGGTAACCGCCACGAGATTTACTGGGGCTATTTGTCTGACTGTGAGCCTTTTGTTTCGCCACAGGGGGTAAAAGCGTTTCTGACCGGGGAGATGGGTTTGGGCCACACGGTATTGCCCGCGCCCAATTTCGACGCCACCTATGAGTTTCTTACCGAGGTGATGGGCTTTGGTCTGTCGGATATTTACCACTTCCGGCCCGGCCCGGACGCACCCGCCGTTCGCATTCACTTTATGCATTGCGCCAATCCCAGACACCACAGTCTGGCGATCTGTGAGTTCCCGGTTCCCAGCGGCTGCGTGCATGTGATGGTGGAAGTGCCGGATATGACCGAGGTCGGCCGTGCCCATGACAGGCGCATCGCCCATCAGGTGCCGCTGTCTGCCACTCTGGGGCAGCATCTGAACGACAAAATGACCTCGTTTTACATGAAAACCCCATCGGGGTTTGATCTCGAATATGGCTGCGGCGGCCTGCAAATGGACTGGCAACAGCACAGTGCCTTTGAGTTCACCAAAGTCAGCATCTGGGGCCACGATTTCAGTGTGGGTCAGGGAGGCGGTCAATGAACAAGCTGACGACCACGGCCCAGATGGTGGCCCAGCTGCGCGACGGCATGACCATAGGCATAGGCGGCTGGGGGCCCAGGCGCAAGCCGATGGCGCTTATCCGCGAAATTCTGCGCTCGGATCTGAAAGATCTCACCATAGTGGCCTATGGCGGCGCCGATGTCGGCATGCTGTGCGCCGCGGGCAAGGTGAAGAAACTGGTGTTCGCTTTCGTGTCTCTGGATTTCATTCCGTTGGAGCCGTTTTTCCGTCAGGCCAGACAGGCCGGTGAGTTCGAGGTGATGGAGATCGATGAAGGCATGATGCTGCTGGGGCTGCGCGCAGCCGCCTGGGGCTGTCCCTTTATTCCAACCCGTCTTGGACTGGGTACCGATGTGCTGACCCATAACCCGGAGATCCGGGTGATCGACAGTCCCTACGATGACAGGGAATGGGTGGCCATGCCGGCGCTCAAACTGGACGCCGCGCTGCTCCATGTGGATAAAGCCGACCGCCGTGGTGTGTGCCAGATAAACGGCCCGGATCATTATATGGATGACTGGTTTGCCCGTGCCGCCCAATCGACCTATGTCACCTGCGAGGAGCTGGTGGATCCTGCCGTGCCGCTGAGTGACGAGAGCGCCCGCCGGGTGTTCTGGGAGCGCAATCAGACCACGGCTGTGGCCTGGGTGCCGGGCGGGGCGCATCCGTCCTCCTGCGCGCCCCTGTACGGTTTCGATACTGCCCACTTTCATGAATACAACCAGTTTGCCAAAGAAGGCGGCTTTGCGGCCTATGCCGACAAGTACCTGAGCGCCGCCGATGAAGCCGCCTATCAGCAAAGAGTCGGCGGCTCGGATGCCATTCGCAAACTGGCGCTGGCCAGCTACTGAGGAGCCCTGTTATGTCCCACGCCCAATACAGTCTGGCAGAACTGATGATCTGTGCCTGCGCCGGGGCCTTTGCCGAGGATGGCGAAGTGCTGGCGACCGGCATCGGGGTGATCCCCCGTCTGGCCGCCAGTCTGGCGATGCTCAGCAATAATCCGGATCTGTTGATGACAGATTCAGAAGCTTTCCTGCTGTCCCGTCCCAATCCCATTGGCAAACGGGATAAGGAGTTTGTTCAGGCCAATGAAACCTGGATGGGTTTTTCCCGCATTTTTGACAATGTCTGGGGCGGAAAACGCCATGCCATGGTGGGCCCGACTCAGGTCGATCGGTTCGGTCAGGCCAATATTTCAGCGCTGGGCAGCGATTATCGTCGTCCCAAGGTGCAGATGCTGGGAGTGCGTGGTTTTCCCGGCAACTCCATCTGTCATGCCAACTCGTTTTTTATTCCCGATCACAACCAGCGGGTATTTGTCGAAGGTGAGTGCGATCTGGTGTCATCCATCGGCTATAACCCGGCGCGCCTGCCAAAAGGCTACCGGCTGGATGAAATTGATATCCGCCTGGTAGTCACCAACCTATGTGTAATGGACTGGCAGGGACCGCAGCATCAGTTGCGGCTGCTCAGCCTGCACCCTGGCGTCATGCTTGATGAGGTAGTGGCCAACACCGGCTTTGCCATTCATGTGCCGGACTGTCTTAAGGGTGACATCCCGGTGACCGCCGCACCAACGCCCGAGCAGCTGGAGCTTATCCGCAAGCTGGACCCACACAATATTCGCGCCGCTCAGTTAAAGGGGAATCCGCCGGGAGTGCGCGCCGCGGTGCAGACTATGGAGGCCCTGGCATGAGTCAAGCTGCAGCGTCACAGACGCCAATTCTGCTCGATGAGGTAGTCAGCTACAGCGTCAGCGACGGCATTGCCACTGTCACCATGGTTCGTCCTGAGTACCACAACGCCCAGAATTCACGCATGACCTATGCGCTGGATAAGGCGTTTCGGCTGGCCTGTGATGACGATGAGGTAAAAGTGATCATTCTGGCCGGCAGTGGCAAGCACTTTTCTGCCGGTCATGATATCGGCACCCCGGACAGGGATGTGGATAAGAGTTTTGAGCGTGCCAGCCTCTGGTATGACCATGTCAACAAGCCCGGCGGCGAGTTTCTGTATGCCCGGGAGCAGGAAGTGTATCTGGGCATGTGTCGCCGCTGGCGCGATATTCCCAAGCCGACCATCGCCATGGTGCAGGGCGCCTGTATAGCCGGTGGGCTGATGCTGGCCTGGGTGTGCGATCTGATTATCTGCTCCCATGACAGTTTCTTTCAGGACCCTGTGGTGCGTATGGGTATTCCGGGAGTGGAGTACTTCGCTCATGTGCATGAGCTGAATCCGCGGATCGCCAAGGAGTTTCTGTTTCTCGGTGAGCGCATGAGCGCCGAGCGCGCCTATCAGATGGGGATGGTCAATCAGGTGGTCGCCAGGGATGAACTGCTTGCCCATACCTTGAGTGTGGCAAAGCGCATTGCTGCCATGCCACGGCTTGGGCTGCAACTGACCAAGCAGGCAATTAATAATGCGGAAGATCTGATGGGCAAACGCAGCACCATGGATATGGTGTTTGGTTTGCATCACTTCGCCCATGCGCACAACCAAGCTGTCAGTGGTGATCGGCTGGCGGGCTTTGATGCCAGGGCCATGGCCAGTGCCAATCAGCAAAGCGCCAATCAGCAGAGTCTCAGTCAACAAGTTGCAGCTCCGCACAACACCAGTGGGCTTAATGGTTCATGGCAGGCAACCGGCGTGTCAAGGGAGGCCGAATGAACGAGCACAGTTTTGCCTGGCCGACAGAGGTCACCCGGCGTTTGGGCTGCCGTTATCCCATTATTCAGACCGCCATGGGCTGGGTGTCCGATGCCAATCTGGTGATCGCCACCACCCGCGCCGGCGGTTTTGGCTTTCTTGCCGGTGCCACCATCGCGCCTGAGGCGCTGGAATCAGAAATTGAGCGGGTCATTGCCGCTGTGGGCAGCAGCAACTTTGGCCTTAATTTTCACATGTTTCAGGAAAATGCCGCCCAGTGCGTTGAGCTTGCCATTAAGCACAGGCTCAAAGCCGTGAGCTATGGCCGTGGGCCAGATAAAGCAACCATAGCGCGCCTTAAAGCCGCCGGGGTGCTGTGCATTCCTACTGTGGGGGCGGTGAAACACGCCATCAGGGCGGTGGAGCTGGGCGCGGATATGATCACCATTCAGGGCGCAGAAGGTGGCGGGCATACCGGCACTGTGCCGTCATCCATTTTGCTGCCTCAGGTGCTGGACGCTGTGTCTGTGCCTGTGATTGCCGCCGGCGGTTTTTCCACCGGTCGCGGACTGGCCTCGGCGCTGGCGGCAGGCGCAGCCGGTATCGCCATGGGCACGGCATTTCTGATGACCCGCGAATCGCCAACGCCAGAGCAGACGCTGGCGCGCTATCTGGCGGTGACCGACACCGACAAGGTGCGGGTGACCCTGGCCGTCGATGGCATGCGCCATCGCATGATAGACAACGAATTTATTGGCCGCCTTGAGCGCTCATCCTCCCTGGGCCGTCTTGCCATGGCGCTTGGCAGTGCCTGGCGCTGGAAGCAGGACACAGGCATGACCCTGTCGCACATGGTCAAGGTGCTGGTGCAGGCGCTGAGAGACGATCCCGGCGCGCTGTCGCAGGTGGTGATGTCGGCCAATCAGCCGGTGCTGCTGCGCCACTCCATGGTGCAGGGCTTGCCGGATGCGGGCATTTTGCCCTCGGGGCAGGTGGCCGCAGCCATTAACCAACTCACCAGCGTGGATGAGCTTATCCGGGGTATTGCCGCCCAGGCTGACACCTGCTTAGGCGCGCTGCTGGCGTCCAGGCAAAACCCACCAATTAACGCGGATGGGCAGCAGGGCGCGGCATCGCACCCTCATGCTGCCCGGGAGGCAAGTTGAGATGACCCAACAAACACACAGCCACACGGCCTTTTCGACCTTGCTGGATAACGGCATTGCTGAACTGGTGATCAATAAACCACCGGTCAATGCGCTCAGCAGCCAGGAATGGCTGGCGCTGGCACAGCAAATTGACACCCTGGGCAATAACCCTGAAGTGCGGGTGCAGGTCATTCGCGCTGAGGGGCGCGGCTTTTGTGCCGGAGTGGATATCAAGGAGTTGGATGCCTTTCCTGAGCGGATCGTGGCGGTCAATGCCGGTAACTACAACACCTTCAAAGCGGTGCACCGCTGTCCTGTGCCTGTGATTGTGGCGGTGCACGGCTATGTGCTGGGCGGCGGGATAGGCATTACCGGCGCCGCCGACATAGTGGTGGCATCAGACTGCGCCAGCTTCGCCCTGCCGGAGGTGGATCGCGGCGCCATGGGCGGCGGCGCACATTTGCAGCGGCTGTTTCCAGTGCAGAAGGTACGCTATCTGTTTTTCACCGGCGAGGCCATCAGCGCGCCGGAGGCATTTAAGTACGGCTTTATTGAGCGCATCGTGCCCCGGGAGCAGCTGCGCGATGCGGCGCTGGAAATCGCCGCGCGCATTGCCGCCAAGAGTCCGGCGATGATCAAACTGGCCAAAGAAGCGCTCAATGGCATTGAGGATGGCAATCTGGAAGATAAGTATCGCTGGGAGCAGGGCTTTACCCTGCAGGCGTATCAATCGCCTGATTCCGCCGAAACCCGCCGTGCCTTTGTCGAAAAACGTGACGTTCAATTTTAATAACAGGGACAGAAAAGCGATATGGAACTGACCTTTACAGATAAGCAGCAGGCGTTTCGCGCCGAGGTGCGCCAGTGGCTTAAAGACAATCTGCCCACCACACCCCTGGCCAGCTATGACACTGCCGAAGGGTTTGAGCAGCACAGAGCCTGGGAGCGCAGGCTGTTTGACGCACGGCTGTCGATGGTGATGTGGCCCACTGAGCTTGGCGGCCGGGGTTGTGACCTGATTGAATGGCTGATTTTTGAAGAGGAATACTATGGCGCCGGCGCGCCGATGCGGGTGAATCAGAACGGTCAGCTGCTGCTGGGGCCGACTTTGATGGAGTTTGGCACCGGGGAGCAAAAGCAGCGTTTCTTACCCAGAATGGCCGCCAGTGATGATATGTGGGCTCAGGCCTGGTCTGAGCCCAATGCCGGCTCTGATATGGCGGCGATCAGTGCCCGCGCCATCCGTGATGGCGATGAGTATGTGATCAACGGGCAGAAAACCTGGTCTACCCGCGCCATTTATGCCGACTGGTGCTTTGGCCTGTTTCGTTCCGATCCTGCATCGAGCCGTCATCACGGCCTGAGTTTTTTGCTGGTGCCACTGGATGCGCCCGGAGTGACGGTGCGGCCAATCAAGGCACTGAATGGCAAACAGGCGTTTGCCGAGATATTTTTCGATGATGTGCGTGTCAGTGCCGCCAACCGCATTGGCGATGAGGGGCAGGGCTGGCATGTGGCCATGGCCACCGCCGGGTTTGAACGTGGCTTGCTGCTGCGCTCGCCGGCGCGCTTTCAGCACACGGCGCAAAAACTGGTGCAGCTGTACCAGGCTCATCAGCCCGGCGGCAGGCTGGATCCCTCCCTTGCCACCCGGGTCGCCAGCGCCTGGTCCGATGCTCAGGCTTATGCACTGTCGGCCTATTACACGGTCGGGCGTCTTTCCCGCGGCGAAAAAATTGGCGCCGAGTCCAGTATCAACAAGATTTTCTGGTCCGAGCTGGATCTTCGTATGCATCAGATCGCCATGGACATTCTCGGCAGTCGCGCCGAGCTGACCGATGAGCAGACCAGTGACTGGCTGGACGGTTTTCTGTTTGCTCAGGCCGGGCCGATTTATGCCGGTGCCAATGAAATTCAACGCAATATTATCGCCGAGCGGATGCTGGGCCTGCCCAAAGGCTGAGGTGCACTATGGATTTTACTTTCACAGATGATGAACTGGCATTTCGCGAAGCCATCAGCCGCTTTTTGATGACAGAAGCGGCGCCGGAAACCTTGAGGGATGTGTGGGAAACCGATACCGGACGCAGTCCTGAACTCAGAAGGCGGATCGCTGAGCAGGGGCTGACGGCACTGTCTGTGCCGGAACACTGCGGTGGTCTGGGGCTGAATGATGTGGCCTGGTCACTGATGACCCAGGAGCTTGGCTATTACGCCATACCCGACTCCATGGCCGATACCGCCTGTGTCGGCGCGGGGTTGCTCAGTGCCTTGCCGGCAAGCGGCCGGCGCGATGCCTGGCTGGCGGCTATTGCTGATGGCAATCTGCGCGTCGCGGTTGCCCATGGCATCAATCCTCTGGTGGCTGATGCCCATCTGGCGGATGTGCTGCTTGTCTGCCATCAAAATGAATCCGGCGAGGCAGAAATTCACGCGCTGGAGCGGGCACAGATCGATGTGCGGCAGGCCAGCAGCATCGACTCGTCGCGGCGCCTGTATCACATCAGCTGGCAGCCTTCATCCACATCACTGCTGCTGAATGGGGAGCTGGCTGAGGGGCTTATCGCCGATACCCTCAATCGCGGCGCGCTGGCCGTCTCAGGTCAGTTACTGGGACTGGCTCAGCGCATGCTGGATCTGTCGGTGGATTATGTCGCCCAGCGCAAGCAGTTCGGTAAGCCTATCGGCAGTTTCCAGGCGGTCAAGCACCATCTGGCTGATGTCGCCAGTGCCATTGAGTTTGCCCGCCCTGTGCTGTATCGCGCGGCTTATGCGCTGGCTAATCAGCAACTGCCAGCATCTACAGGCTCGAGCTCAGGCACAACAACTGCAACCACAACTCAGACGCTGATTGACCTGTATGTGTCTCAGGCACGTCTGGCCTGCGCCAGTGCGGCATCGCTTGCGGCGCGTCACAGCATTCAGGTGCACGGCGCCATGGGCTACACCTGGGAGGTGGATCTGCAGATGTTTATGAAACGCAGTTGGGCGCTGACCAGCAGCTGGGGCGATGGCAATTTCCATCAGGCGCGTGTCAGCGACATGCTGTTTAATCAGCTGGCAAGCCAGGATCTCATTGGGCCACCTTTTACATTCGGTGATCAGAGTACTTTTGGAGATCAGTCTGCCACAGTCAGCCACTCAGCAATTGGAGCGCAGTCATGAGCCAGGCCTATATTGTCGATGCGCTGCGCACCCCAACCGGACGGCGCAAGGGCAGTCTGGCGGACATGCATGCCATGGATCTGGGCGCTGCTGTGCTCAGCGCGTTGGTGAGCCGCAATGGGATCCCGGCTGAGGATTATGATGATGTGATTTTCGGCTGCGTGGATACCATAGGCTCGCAGGCGGGCAATATCGCCCGCACCAGCTGGCTGGCCGCCGGTTTGCCACTCAGTGTGCCGGGTACCACAGTCGATCGCCAGTGTGGCTCGTCCCAGCAGGCGCTGCATTTTGCCGCCCAGGCGGTGATGAGTGGCACCCAGGATGTGATTGCCGTAGGCGGCGTCCAGACCATGACGCAAATTCCAATTTCATCCGCCATGCTCGCCGGACAGGCGTTGGGATTCAGCACTCCCTTTGCCGGTTCAACAGGCTGGCAGCAGCGCTTTGGTGATGCGCCTGTGGATCAGTTTTACGCGGCCCAGCGGATTGCCGAACACTGGCAATTAAGCCGCGCCGACATGGAATTCTTCGCACTGGAGAGCCACACCCGGGCATTGCATGCCATGGCTGCCGGTTATTTTGAGCGGGAAATCGTGCCAGTGAATGGTCTGACTCAGGATGAAACCCCCAGAGACACTTCGCTGGAGAAAATGGCGAGTCTCGAACCGGTATCGGCTGAATATCCGGCCATCACAGCGGCGGTGGCGAGTCAGACTTGTGATGGTGCGGCGGCGCTGTTGGTGGTGTCCAAAGCGGCGCTGGAAAAATACCATCTGCAGCCAAGGGCGCGCATTCATCACATCAGCGTGCTGGGGGACGACCCCATCTGGCACCTGACCGCACCGATCGCTGCCACCCGCAAGGCACTGGAGAAAACTGGCATGACAGTGGCCGATATCGATCTGTTTGAGGTCAACGAAGCGTTTGCCTCGGTGGCGCAGGCCTGGATGAAAGAGCTGGGTGTGCCCCATGACAGGGTTAACGTCAACGGCGGCGCCATTGCTCTTGGGCATCCACTGGGGGCGACCGGCGCGCGGCTGATGACAGGTTTACTGCATGAGCTGGAGCGGCGCGGTGGCCGGTTTGGTCTGCAAACCATGTGTGAAGGTGGCGGGGTTGCCAATGTCACCATCATTGAGCGTCTAACAAATTGATTCAAATGTATTTCCCAATGTAAAAATGAGCGGCATTATGCTGCCTGAAAACATTGGATAGAGAACGCAGGGAAGAGAATATGGGGATTTGTAACGGACGTACCGTGATCATCACCGGGGCCGGCGGCGGCCTTGGGCGCGCCTATGCGCTGGCGTTTGCCGCTGAAGGTGCCAATGTGCTGGTCAATGATATTCGCGCCGACGCTGCGGCCGCTGTGGTGGATGAGATAGTCACTCAGGGCGGCCGGGCGATCGCCAACAGTGATGATATTACCCGGCTGGACAGTGCCGGGCGGATTGTTGACGCGGCGCTCAGCGCCTTTGGCGAAGTGCATGTACTGGTCAACAACGCCGGGGTCTTGGCCGATCGCATGTTTGTCAGCCTCACCGAGGAGGATTGGGATAAGGTGATGCAGGTGCACCTGCGTGGTCATTTCTGTCTTGCCAACATCCTTGCCCGGCGCTGGCGCGATGCGGCCAAGGCCGGTAAGCACGTGGATGCGCGCATTATCAATACCAGCTCGGGTGCAGGGCTGCAGGGCTCGGTGGGGCAGGCCAATTATGCTGCGGCCAAAGGCGGCATTGCCTCGCTGACGCTGGTGCAGGCTGCCGAGCTTGGCCGTTATGGTATTACCGCCAATGCGTTGGCTCCGGCGGCGCGCACGGCCATGACCCAGGCCGCGATGCCGGATGTGGTCAAAGCGCCGGAGGATGACAGCTTTGATCTCTGGTCTGCCGATAATGTCGCGCCTTTAGTGGTCTGGCTGGGCAGCAGTTTATCTGCCGAGGTGACCGGCCAGATTATTGAAAGTCAGGGCGGCCGGATTTCGCTGGGCGATGGCTGGCGAACCGGTGAGACGCTCGACAAGGGCGCTCGCTGGCAGGTGACTGAAATCGGTGAGGCGATGAGCCAGTTGCTTGGCCGGGCGCAGCCGGCGCAAAAAGTGTGGGGCAGCTGATATGAACAACTCATCGAAGCACAAAACTGCTCACGTTAACAGCAACGAAAACCTAGACAGCCGTCGCCGCAACCTGCTTAAAGCCGGTGGCGCCATGGGCGCAGCGGCCATCTCCGGGCTGTCTTTAAGTACCCGTGCCGCCACCCATTTGCCGCTGGCTGAGTATGACGATTGGGACATGACCACTCAGGCGGAGCTTATCCGCGCCGGTGAAGTCACGCCACTGGAGCTGTTTGATGCCGCAACGGCCCGCTTTGAGGCGCACAGAGATCTGAATCTGATTGCCGTCAGTCACCTGGATGTGGCGCGTGATCAAGCCCAAAACATGAGTCAGGGGGATGCAGCAGCAAGGGCTAAAGCCAGCGCGGCGGCCCCTTTGTACGGTGTGCCCTTTGCGCTTAAAGATCTTGGCATCAAGGTCAAAGGCACAGTCACCACCAATGGCTGTGAGTTTTTCAAAGATGATGTTGCCGAGCATGACTCAACCCTGACCCAGAGGTATCAGGCGGCAGGGCTCAATATTCTGGCTAAATTAACCAGCCCGGAATTTGGTCAGACGGCCACCACAGAGTCGGCGCTGCACGGCAACACATTAAATCCCTGGGATAAGCGCTGCTCCAGCGGCGGTTCCAGCGGCGGCTCTGCGGCAGCGGTGGCGGCGCGTATTTTACCGGCTGCTCATGCCAGTGATGGCGGCGGCTCTATCCGTATTCCCGCGTCACACTGCGGTATTTTCGGGTTAAAGCCCAGTCGCGGGCGTATTCCTGTTGGGCCGGATATCCTCGAAGGCTGGATGGGACTGTCGGTTCACAATGTGGTCAGCCGCTCGGTGCGGGACACGGCATTGCTGATGGAGCTGACTCAGGGGGCGGAGCATGGCAGTCGGATCACCCAGGTCGATGGTGAGTTTTTAAAGGTACTGGCAAGACCGCCCAAGGGGCTGCGCATCGCCATGATGCAGCATCACCCGTTCGGTTTACCTGTGCATAAGGATTGTCTCACTGCAGTCAGTGCGGCGTCGACTTTGCTGACCGATCTTGGTCACTCGGTTGAGCTCGCCTTTCCGCAGTTGCCTATCGAAGCCATGTATACCGGGATGGGCGTGACCACAGGCTCAGGCGTACTGCAAACCGTGCAGGCGCGCGAGGCGAAGCTCGGCAGACAGGCCAGACAGGATGAGTTTTCACCCATCGTCTGGGGCTTTATGGAAAAAGCCAAAGGTTACAGCGCCCAGCAGGTATTTGCTGCCCGCAGTGCCTTTGATCTTGCCGGCCGTCGCTTCGATGAGTTTTTCAGCCAGTATGATGTGATCCTGGCGCCTGTGACCGCCGCGCCGCCGCCTCAAATTGGTGAGCTCAGTCTGTATCAGGGATACGACAGCTTTGTCGCCAATGTCATCAAGGCATCCCCCATTACTGCGCTTTTTAATATGACAGGCCTGCCGGCCATGTCAGTGCCGCTGCACTGGAATGGGGCCAATCTGCCCATAGGCGTGCAGTTTGCTGCCGGTTATGGCAACGAAGCCCTGTTGCTGGCGCTCGCTTCCCAGCTGGAGCAGGCATCCCCCTGGGCGCAGCGAAAACCGCCGCTGATAAGCTGATTACTCAGGCGACCAGCAGAAACAAAAAATCTCCCATCGGGAGATTTTTTTATGGCAGTAACCGGGCTGACGCTTTGCCAGTGGATTCGTTCAGCTTTCAGAGAAAACACCATTAAGGCTCAGACAGACGGCAAATGCCCTTCGCTGCGCCCTTTATCTAATCCCTTTCCCCGAACCATCAATGGGATACGCCTGTGCTAGGGAACCGGGCCGGTTCGGTAAAGACCCAATCATTGTCTTTCACCGGTGTGTGGCAGGCGATACAGCTTTGATTGCCCTCATTAAAGGGCGTTTGCGCCATGCCGAGCCAGCGGCCGAATCCCCAGCCGTAACTGTCCTGAAATCGTTTGCTGTCTTTAAACATAAATTCAGTGTGTACCAGTTCACCCGGCGCCACGGCCGCAGGCCAACTGGGCAGTGCGGTGGCTTTCCACACCACTTTGCCGAGCACCGCGCCATCGGGCCAGGGTAAGGTGTGTCCCTGACGCGCGGCTTTGATGGCAATATCATTGCCCAGGATCACCCTGAGCGTATTATTGTCGGTGCGATGGGAACTGGCGATCACAGACCAGTTCTGCCAGCCGGCAGGATAGGCGATCTGATTCGAATCTGCGGGTATTACCAAGGCCTCATCACCTGCCGCATGGGCCACAGTGGATAAAGTCAGAGTGGATAACGCGATGCCCGCCCAAATCGAAGTTCTGGTTTTGTGTGATCCTGTGCTCTGCTTCATGGGTAATCCTTCCTGATGTTGATGCAAACTGATGATGTACGACGTGATGATGTAATGTGTTGATGCAATGCGTTTAAGTAATGTAATGCCTTATCGGGGCCTGATTGGTTCTTGGTAGGAAGCGGATTGTGTTGCCATGAGCAGCACAGCGGCACAGAACAGCAGCGCCCTTTAACTCATGACAAGGCGCGAAGCCTCAAATCCGTCCCGGATATGCGTGAATTGGCTTGTTTACCTGCTTGTTCAGTTAAGCCTAACCTGCGCAAAAAACAATCCCTCCAAAGTTGCAAAGCCAGCACTGATGGATTGATGGCAAAAAAAAGCGACTCAATCGAGTCGCTCAAGACACAGCACTGAAATCAGAATGCCCATTTGGCACTGAAGGCGATGTAATCACGATCGGCCAGGGTGCGCTGCTGGTAGGCTTCACTCACATCCGGGTTACCGAAGTAGCCGACGTACTGCAGTGCCAGCTGAATGCCACTTCTGTGGTGGGTAAATTCCGCGCCAATGCGGCCACGGTAATCGCCTTCACCGCCGACACCACCGGTAATGGTGCGACCGGAAAGCTGATGGGAGTAACCCATGGGAATGCCCAGATCCCAGGATTCTGTGATGCCGGGATATGACAGAATGAGTGAAGCACCGACGGCAAAACCATGGCCTGTGTAGTACAGGGTGTCGCTCGGCGGCACGACCATTTCCAGGCCGGTGGGCGAGCGGGCTTCGGCGTCCAGAATGTCGGTATAGGCGCCTTCAATGGTCAGGTTGACCGATTCCGCCAGCCAGCTGCGGCCAAAGTTCACAATCGCGTTGAGGTTGGTCTGTAAAATCTCCCCACGGGTAGCCAGCGGCCCAACCATGCTGGAGACCAGCACAGGTGCGCCGTCCTTGTAGGTAACTTCCGACGCAATCGAAGCCATACCAGCGTTGGTGGAGAAGGTGGCGCCATACAGATCGATATCATCGAAGTACACCACATTGTATTCCCCCAGTGCCATGTTATAGGCGGGCACATAGTTTTTGGTAGGATTGATATCCACCATGGGAATGCGGTCGGCATAGCTCAGGTAGTAGAAACCCAGCTCAGACACATCGGTCACCCGATAGCGCACCCCGGCGCCCCACTGACCGGATTCATCCGGCAGCACGTCTGGTCCGCGTGGCCCGAAGGCACAGGAGCCATCAGGCATGATCACCAGACAGTAGGCGCCATTGCCCACCGCTTCTGAGGTGCTGAGGAATGAACCAGGCTCAGGCACTATGGTTTCCTGCCAGTTAAACTGCCAGTGGGCCATCAGCGACAGCTCTGGCGTCATTTCGAGCTGCATCGAGACCTGATCTTCCGGCAGCAGGATGTCTTTGACTTCAGTGCCGGGCACTGCGGACTTGATGCCATCGGACGGGCCCTGGGCCAGTGAAATACTGGGGAAGAACAGACCTTCGCCCCAGGCCACGACATGGCGACCGACACGAATATCGGCAAAACCGGTTTCGCCGAAACCAAAGGTGGTATAGGCGTACAGATCCAGCAGACGGGTGTAGCCGCCATGGTATTTCTGCACCGCATCGCTGAATTTATCGTCCTGATAAACATCGTCGTAGAAGGTTGAACCGGAGAACACCAGGCCGTTTCCGCCCCAGCGCAGATGCCCTTCAAGCAGCAGATATAAGCCGTTTCCGGTCAGATCGCCTTTATCGAAGTTGCTGTTGCCACTGCTCTTGAGTGCTGGGTCCGCATCTTCCATGCGCACGCCAGCGGAATAGGTCAGGGTGCCTTTCCAGTCGAGGGTGACATCCTCACCCAGTTCGATGGTTTCTGCCGCCTGCAGATGAGGCGCAGCCAATGCAGAGAGCAACGCCAGCGACAACACACTTTTATTGAAATTCATGCCTGTGCTCCCATCAGTGGCTCATGCGGCGCAGGGCGGCCGGGGTGAAGTTATGGGCTTCCAGATCGCCCTTGTTCAGCACAGGAGCCAGTTCGCGCTCCTGAAACAGGTTGTAGCCCACGTAACTGCCGGTGGTCAGATCGTGGTAGAAGCTGCTGCCGGCCTCAAAACTTTCTGCATCGTAGGCGTAGTAGTAATTGATGAAGGCGTGCTGCACCAGTTCGTCACGGGTGTCGTAGAAATCGGAAATCACCGCGTGCCAGCTGTCCTCATCCAGATACATGGTGCGGCGGCCATACTTGTGGCGATACTCTTCCTTCAGCTTGCCTTCCAGCACCCATACCCGGCGCAGTTCATAGCGCATAAGTTCAGGCTTGGCGTGATTGTTGGTCAGCAGTTCGGCATATTTCACGTCAGGCTGATGCACCTTATAGGCATTGGCCGGAATATAGATTTCCTGGCGGCCTTTGGTGGTCCATTCATAACGCTCAGGGGAACCGTTCATCAGACGGTCAGAATCCAGGGTCAGTTTGCCGGAGGTGCCTGCCAGCGGGGTATCAAAACCATATTCGGGCAGTTGGCGCACGCGGCGGGTGCCCGGGTTATAGTTCCAGGCCAGTCGCTTGTCGCGGGCGAAGTTCATCGGCTCAGAGGAGACTGTGGCGGTCCCCTTATTGCGCACCGGCAATAATGTCGCGGTATAACTCAGGGCCATTACGCCGCCCACAGGATCACCGACATTGTCCGGATGATTGGGCAGATTCAGGCCCCAGCCATCGGCCCGTCCCCAGGAGATGTCACCGTTGGAGCTGACATCTGCAATATCGCGAATAGTTTGATAAGTGTATGCGCGATAAGGGAAGTTATGGTTGGCCAGGATTTCCATGGCACTGGCGGGGTCCGGGATAGGAAACGGCACCGCGCCCTTATAACCGGTAAAGCCGAAGCCATCGTCAATCAACTCGGCGGTGACGGCATTCTTTTTCATGGTGTCGCAGATGACATCGGGGTAACGAAAGTCCCGACGTCCCTCGTACACTGGCATTTTGAAACTGTCCGGGTAGCGCTCAAACATAGCCAGCTGACCAGCGGTCAGGTTGTCGGCGTATTGCTTGTAATTGCTGCCATCTATGGTGAATTTCGGCTTATCGTCGGGATAAGGGTCAACAGGGTGCTGGCCCACATGTAAATCGTATTTGACGTGTTCGGGTTTCCCCAGCCATTTGCCTGAATAGGCCGGGATAGTTCCGTTTGCATTGCCCGCGGCGATGGCGCCGGTACAGGTCAATTCATTCCCCAGTTTTGCTGCTTCTTCCGGTGATACTTTTGCCAGTGCATTGCCGCTTGTCACGGTCAGCGCGCCGACAAACAGGTGAGTCAACAGATGACTGTTCCTCATGCTTGCCTCCTTTGGACTTCAGCTTAACCCCGTAGTGTGTGCGAATTGGCCAGGAATGTGCCCCAGGATTTTTAAGGTCGCATCGAGATTGTCTGGCAGATAACCGGACGTTCAACCATGCGCGTAACCTTGTTTGCCTGCTGGCGGGAGCTCACTGTTTTTTGTTGTGCCCGCCAGTGCCATTGTGTCCTGTCCATATCGCCGCCCGGGACCCCCTAAGCACAGCGAAGATGGTTTAGTTATTGTTCAGGGACGATTCTTTGGTAAGCCAACCACAGCCGAATCGTCTGTTTTGACTAGGATAGATTTAGATTAAATGCTCTAGTTGCGGCTGGCCGCGAGGCTATCGTCCGCATTGACGATGAGGCTTTTTCTGCGCCATGACTCAATGTCACTCAGGAAAACTAACCGGATAGACAGAGCAATGATTCAGGTTCCCAACTATGTGGAAGGCCATGGTTTGCTTAACGGCAAATCGGTGCTGATTACCGCGGCAGCCGGTGCCGGTATTGGATTCGCCGCCGCCAAACGCGCTGCCGAGGAAGGCTGCCGAGCGCTGATGATTTCAGATATTCACGGCGGCAGGCTGGCGCAGGCCATTGAGCGCCTGAAGGCTGAAACCGGCCTTCAGGCGGTATTCGGCCAGTTATGTGACGTCAGTGATGAAGCTCAGGTGCAGGCGCTGGTTAATGCAGCACAAACTGCTCTGGAAGGGGTGGATGTGCTCATCAACAATGCCGGACTTGGCGGCCAGAAGTCAGTGGTTGAGATGACTGATGCTGAGTGGAGCCGGGTGCTGGATATCAGTTTGACCGGTACCTTTCGCATGACCCGCGCCATATTGCCTTTTATGCAACATCGTGGCCGGGGGGTCATTGTCAATAATGCCTCAGTGCTGGGCTGGCGCGCCCAGAAAGAGCAGGCCCACTATGCCGCCGCCAAGGCCGGAGTGATGGCACTGACCCGTTGCAGCGCGCTGGAGGCTGCACCTTTTGGTGTGCGCATTAATGCAGTGGCGCCTTCCATTGCTCTGCATGATTTTCTCAAAAAGGCCTCCAGCGAAGAATTGCTGGGGGAGCTGGCTGCCAGAGAAGCATTCGGCCGCGCCGCAGAAGTATGGGAAGTGGCCAATGTGATGATGTTTCTGGCCAGTGATTACGCCTCTTACATGACCGGCGAAGTGGTGCCGGTCAGTTCCCAACGAGCCTGATCTGAACCTGGTTCAGGTTCGGTGCACAGCCCTGTCACGGAGACCTTATGGCCAACGTATCAATCAATCATCCACAGCAGTTACTGGCGTCCGCGGGACTTAATCTGGGCGTGACTGACTGGCTGACAATTTCCCAGGAACGGATCAATCTGTTCGCCGAGGCAACCGGCGACCATCAGTGGATCCATGTGGATCCGGTCAAAGCAGCGCAGGGCCCCTTTGGCTGCTGCATCGCCCACGGTTATCTGACGCTGTCTCTGGTGAATCTGTTTTTGCCCCGGCTGCTGCAGGTGAATAACCTCGCCATGGGCGTGAATTACGGTTGCGACAGAGTGAGATTTCCTGCTGTGGTGCCGGCCGGGGCCAATGTTCGCGGCAGCGGTGAAATTCTGTCCGCACAGGTCAAAGGCACAGGAATTGAGGTTTGTACCCGCATATCTGTGGAAATTCAGGGTGCTGAGCGTCCCGCCTGCGTGGTGGATACCATCAGCCGTTATACATTTTTGACCCATTCAGGAGAGCCAGTATGACCGAGGTTGTCATCGTTTCTGCGGCGCGCACGGCGCTGACCAAATCCTTCCGTGGCAGCTTTAACGATACTGAAGCTCCTGTGCTGGGTGGTGCAGTGGTGCAAGCCGTGGTGGAGCGCGCCGGTATCGATGGCGCCGGTGTCGATGATGTGATCATGGGCGCGGCTGTGCAGCAGGGGACCCAGGGCTACAATATCGGTCGTTTGTGTGCCTACACCGCTGGCTTGCCCGATTCAGTCCCGGGTATGGCGCTCGACAGAATGTGCGCCTCCGGACTGATGTCCATTGCTGTTGGCGCCAACAATATCCTTGCCGGAGATATGGATACGGTTGTCGCCGGTGGGGTGGAGTCCCTGTCGCTGACTCAGACCAAACACAAAAACAGCTATCGTGCCCGCTCCGAGGCGGTGATCGCCGCTGCGCCAGATGCCTACATTCAGATGATTGAAACCGCGGAAATTGTGGCGCAGCGCTACGGTATTTCCCGCGAGGCTCAGGACAGATACGCACTGCAAAGTCAGCAGCGAACGGCCAGTGCCCAACGTGCCGGGCTGTTTGACGATGAAATCATTCCCCTGACCGTCAATCAATTGCTGTTTGATGAGCAAAAGCAGCCTGCTGGCCATAACACCGTGACGGCCAGACACGACGAATGTAATCGACCTGACACCAGCTATGAGTCGCTGGCCGCGCTCAAGCCGGTGTGGCGCGATGGCAAGCACATCGCCCAGGGGGAGCACATTACAGCCGGTAACGCCTCGCAGTTTTCAGACGGCGCCGCCGCGACCTTGCTGATGAGCGCCAGCCGCGCCGCTGCTCTGGGAGTGGCGCCACTGGGCAAATACAAAGGGGTGGCGGTGGCCGGATGCGCTCCTGAAGAGATGGGCATTGGCCCGATGTTTGCCATCCCCAAACTGCTGAAGCGCTTTGGGTTGACGGTTGATGATATCGGCCTGTGGGAGATCAACGAAGCCTTCGCCAGTCAGGTGATCTATTGCGCCGACAAGCTGGAGATCCCCTATGACCGGCTGAATGTTAACGGCGGCGCTATCTCCATTGGTCATCCGTTTGGGATGTCGGGCACCCGTATGGTGGCTCATGGGCTGCTGGAGGCAAAGCGGCGGGGCGTTCGCTATCTGGTGGTGGCTATGTGTATAGGCGGTGGCATGGGTGCTGCCGGATTGTTTGAAGTGCAGTGACAGGAGGCGCTATGAATATGATGACCCAATTCAATGAGAGTGAACAATTCGACACCATTCGCTTTCGTACTCAGGGCAAAGTGGCCTGTATTACCCTCAATCGACCTGGGTGTTTGAATGCGTTTAATCAGCAAATGCGGCGGGAGTTGCATCAGGCGATAGATATGGTCGATGCTGATGACACCATTCGCGTGGTGGTCATCAATGGCGAAGGCCCTTGTTTTTCCGCCGGTGCAGATTTGAAAGAACTGACTGCCGCCAGGCATGGCATAGAGGCGCAGATCCTCAATGAATACAAACCCTTTCTTTCGCGTATTACCCACTCTGACAAGATATTTCTGGCCGCGGTACAGGGCGCTGCAGCCGGCATCGGCGGCGCCCTGGCACTGACTTGTGATTTGATGGTGATGGCGCAGTCAGCCTGTTTGTTTCAGGCATTCGCTGCCATTGCCCTGGTGCCTGACGGCGGCGCCAGCTGGCACCTGGTGAATCAACTTGGCTATAAGCGCGCCTTTGAGGTGTGTCTGGAAGCCGATAAGTTGACGGCTACAGAGTGTATCAGCAGCGGACTTGGCAATCGTGTGGTGGCGGACGAAGAGTTGCAGGAGTACGCCATGGCATGGGCGGGGCGGCTTGCTGATGGCGCGCCCTTGTCACAGAAATATCTGAAAAAACTGCTCAAGCAGGCACAGGGTGACAGTTTGCACAATGTCATCAGGCAAGAGGCGCAATATCAGCAGTTCTGTTTCAACAGCCGCGATTTTCAGGAGGGCGTCAGCGCCTTTTTCGGTAAGCGTGCGGCGCAGTTTTCCGGCCAATAGCAGCAGGGTGCATGCGGGAATCCATGGAATTTGATGTGGTGGTTGTAGGGGCCGGACCAGCCGGATTGTCTTAGGCATGTAAGTTAAAGCAACTGGCAGCGCAGCAAGGGCGGAAAGTTTCTGTTTGCGCGGTGGAAAAAGGCGCTGAGGTCGGTGAGCACATTCTTTGCGGCGCTATCATTGAACCCAGAGCACTGGCAGAGCTATTCCCTGACTGGCAGGAGCGTGGTGCTCCGCTGACCTGCAAAGTCAGTCAGGTAAAGTGCTGAGCTTTGACCGCCTGTCAACCGTGTATCTGTCCAACACCTGGCACGATGATGATCAGCCCTGCCATCTGAAACTGAATGATGACAAACTCCCCGTTGCGCTGAATTTACCTGTGTACGACGAGCCCGCGCAGCGTTATTGTCATGAAATTGTTGAGCTAGGCGAGGGTAAGCGACTGCAGATCAATGTGCAGAATTGTTTGCACTCTAAAACCTGTGACATTAAAGACCCCAGCCAGAACATCCAGTGGCCCCCCGGAAGGTGGCGGCGGTCCTAACTATGCCAATATGTAGCAGGTTGATGAATGGCAGGGATTTTTCCGGCTTTTTTGATGTCTGGTTTTATGCCGGAAAAATTTTTTCATTATTTATAAGTTTTTCCGATAGTTCCCAAATCTCTTTCTATACTTGTCTAAAGCGTTAACCGGATTTCTCCATTTTACTGACATATTCGAGAGCTGATTATGAGTCCATCTAAAGAAAATGGCATCCTGCTGGAGAGTGGGACTAATGAACTT
Organism: Shewanella sp. GXUN23E; assembly: GCF_050865035.1. Classification (NCBI taxonomy): domain Bacteria; kingdom Pseudomonadati; phylum Pseudomonadota; class Gammaproteobacteria; order Alteromonadales; family Shewanellaceae; genus Shewanella; species Shewanella sp. GXUN23E. The sequence goes on from NZ_JBOZWP010000002.1 coordinate 44,447, forward strand.
GAAATCATCGAATTCCACGTCCACAGACTGTTACCAAATGGACAGGTAAAGGTTTGTTATTATGGCATAAACGTAGCCAAGGTGAGGGAGGTTATCCGGGTTCCGGAAACGTCAGACTATCCAAAAGCCCATGACAATCTGGTGGGGGTCTTCTCGCTGCGGGATAAGCTGATCCCCATGGTGGATTTGGGCAGCTGGCTGGGTATTCCGACCAAGGATGATCTTGAGGAGAAGGTGGTCATTGTCACCGACTTCAACAAGATGATAAACGGGTTTTTAGTGGATCATGTACAGCGCATTCATCGGGTTTCCTGGGAGCAGGTTGAATCGCCCAGCCAGTTTCTCGAAGCGGGTTCCCAGGATTGTGTGGTCGCTGTAGTACGCAATGAAGGACATATCATCATGATCCTCGACTTTGAGAAGATCATTTCTGATATAAATCCGGAATTGAGTATGGATAAGTATGACCTTACCCATGATAAGCATGTCCCCATGACCCCTGAAATTATCGCCCAGCGCGATGCCAAAACCATTCTGGTAGTGGATGATTCAGCCTTTATCCGTAAGATGATTGAAAGTACCTTGATTGCCGGTGGTTATACCGTGATTACCGCCAAGGATGGTGCTGAAGCGCTGAATAAACTGGTTGGATTTGAGCGGCATGTGGAAGAGCATGGTGGAAAAATTACCGACCATGTCAATGGCATAGTGTCAGATGTTGAAATGCCGCAAATGGACGGTTTGCACCTGGTCAAGCGGCTGAGAGACTCCAGTGCCTACAAGACGTTGCCGATTGTCATGTTCTCGTCACTGATGAGTGACTCCAACCGTGCCAAGGCGCTGCAATTGGGAGCCAACGACACTATCACCAAGCCCGAAATTGAACGCATGATCCCGCTGATGGACAAATTGGTCCTGGGGATTGATCATGAGGCTGAGATGCTGGAAAACGCTTCCTGATAATCAGGGCTTCAAACCAATAAAAAAACGCCCCGCAAATCGCGGGGCGTTTTTATCTCAAGTCATTTCAGCAGGCACAACTGTGTCAATGCGATGATCACCGGCTTAAATGCACTTGGCCGGCTTGGGCAGGCCGGCAATCTTGGTGGCCTGTTTCGCCGGGCCAATCGGGAACAGGGTATACAGATATTTTGAATTACCTTTTTCAGCCCCCAGACTTTGACCTATTGCTTTGACCAATACCCGAATCGCAGGACTGGTATTGAACTCCAGATAAAACTGACGCACGAAGTTGACCACTTCCCAGTGTGCTTCAGTCAATTCAATTTCTTCAGCGGCAGCAATCACCGGTGCCAGCTCGGGCGTCCAGTCAGCAACATTCAGCAGATAACCCTGCACATCTGTGTCGATTTTACGGCCATTAAATTCAATAAAATTCACAATCAAATCCCATATTACCAGGTGATGATTTTGTCATGACTTAAGGTCAGTGCAACAAAATCCTGATAGTCGATAAGTGGATAGCCAGCGGTATGGGGCGCAAGCCCGCGCGCACTGACATCATCCGCCAGTAAATACACCTTGAAGGGGGACAATGCCATGGACCATTGCCGCTTAAGCACGGCAGTCACACCGTTACCGGACAAAACGAAGCTGTCGTCTTTTGCGGCGTACTTCAGGCTGGTTGCCAGGGCGTTGTCATTCCCCGGAGATGTTTGAATATGGTGAAGTATCATCAGAAAACCAAAACCTCATCCGCCTGACGCAGACGTCCGGTAATCACTTCGGGCTCTGCAATTTCAGCATCAATGTTCAGTACAGCGCGTTTAAGCCCGAATTCCTGCAGGGATTGGGCGCACACCAGTACATCTTCAATATCGTAAAAAGGCAGTGCCTTGAAAGTGGCGATATAGTTACGGGCGCCGATAAGTTCAGGAGATTGCTCTGCAACCAGGTTCAGAACCCCTTCATCAACGAAAATCAGCGTAACCTGCTGCTCAAACCCGGCGCTCAACATGGCTAAATCCAATGCCTCACGCCCATGCGGTGTGCCGTGGGGAGGACGCCTGAAAACAATACAAATACTCTTCACTTCAGCCTCTTATCAAAACACCACCAGGCGATCAGCCTGCTCGATACCTGTGACCAACTCACCTAATCCACCGTTGATAAAGGGCTTTTCGGTGTTCCAGAGTGTTAATTGCTGCTCGTTTGCTTCCTGTTGCGACAACATGCCACGTCTTAACGCTGCAGAGACGCAGTTAACCAGTTCGATGCTGTGCTTATCTGCCAGAGTGCACCACAGCTTATGAAGATTGACCTCATCGCTGGCGGGACTCAGCAGCAAATTAGCGTGACTAACACCTTCCTGATAGAAGAAAACCCGGACAATATCGTGACCGGCCGCCAGTGCCGCTTCGACAAATTTTAACGCATGGTAGCCGGCGTTATCGCCGTAGACACTGCCATTGACCTGAATAATAAATTTGCTCATAAAACAAAAAATGGCCCGAAAGGGCCATTTTACCTTAAATCCGGATAAATGGGATTAGTCGTCGTTGCTCAGACCCAACAGGTTCAGCAGTGATATGAACAGGTTGAGGAAGTCCAAATACAAAGACACAGTCGCGCGGATGTAATTGGTTTCGCCACCGTTCACAATGCGGCTGGTATCATACAGGATCAGCGCGGACATCAGCAGTGCAATACCGGCGTTCAGCGCCATGAAGAAAGGCGTGCTCTGGATGAAGAAGCTGGCAATACCACCGACGATCATGACAACCAGACCGGCCATCAAAAAACCACCCATGAAGGAAAAGTCTTTTTTGGTAGACAGGGCGTACATGGACAGAGTCACAAAGACCACTGCGGTCAACCCCAGTGCCTGCATGATCAGCTGAGGGCCGTTTTCCATACCCACATAGTGGTTGAGAATATACCCAAGAGATGCGCCTTCCATACCGGTAAACGCAAACACCCAGAACAGACCTGCTGAAGTATCAGCCTTGCGCAGAGTCACAAATAAAAGTACCAAACCACCCAGAGACAGCAGCAGCGAACCCATGCGACCAACGCCCAGTGCCATACCAATCCCGGCACAGACGGCAGAAAATGCCAGTGTCATTGCCAGCAGTATATAGGTGTTCTTAATCAGCTTGTTGACCTCAAGGGTCGACAGCTGACTGCCATACATCGATTCTTGATTCATAGAAGACTCCATTGTCTTAAACAGTAAGATCCAGCTTTAACTTAATAAACTGAATTCCTTAATGACATATTAATCCAACTCGGGTGGCAAAAGTCAACGACCATGGGCCTTGGCAACGAATTTGTTAACAATTTATCATGCCAGCCATTCCCGGTGGAGTTTGTCGCTGTCGCCCAGGTATTCCAGTACCCACCTTAATGCGGGTGACATTTTGGCGGGATCCCACGCCAGACAACAGCTGCTGGGCCGCAATCCATTCTCCAGCTGTTTTTGTCTGAGCATGCCGGTTTGGACGAAGGGCGCAGCCAGGTGTTTGGGCATGTAGCCAATCCCCAGTCCTTCACGAAAGCAGTTAATAGCTCTGATCCAGTCAGGCACTACCAGACGGCGTTGATTGTCCAGAAGCCAGGTCATGCGCTTGGGGATTTCCCTTGACGTGTCTTCCAGACAAATAGAGGGGAAAGGGCGTAACTCATCATCCGTCAGTGGCCTATCAATATTTGCCAGAGGATGATGTTTGCTGACCAAAAAGGCCCATTCAATTTCACCCATCTCCTTATATTGATAAAAACCGCCGACCGGCACGGCAGTGGTGGCGCCAACGGCAATATCACTGCGGCCGGTTGAGAGGGCCTCCCACACACCGTTGAATACCTCGATACGGACGATCAACTCCACATCATGGAACTGACGATAAAAGTCGGCGATGAGTACGCTGATACGATCAGCCCTGACGATATTGTCCAGTGCAATAGATAAGGTGGGCTGCCAACCGTTGGCAATGCGCTGGGTATCACGCTTCAATCCGTCCATTTGTCCCAGAATGGCTCTGGCCTGTTTGACAAAGTGTTCACCGGCGAGCGTCAGAGACACACTGCGGTGATGACGATGAAACAGTGCGACACCCAGTTCTTCTTCGATTTGTTTAACGGCGTAACTGACTGCAGAAGGCACTTTGTGCAGCCGATGAGCAGCCGCAGTAAAGCTGCCATCCCTGGCGACGATATCGATCAATTCCAACGCTTGTTCCGAAAGCATAGTGCGGCCTCTGATTGATGTGATTTATTTTGAAAGCATGATTCAAAAATAATTGCTTCAACCCGATAAATCAAGATCGTAGAATGCGTCGCCTTTTTTAAGATTATGCTGATTTTATTATGAACAATGCATCTACTGGCAGGTATTTCCTGTTTTTATTCTATCTGTCACTGCTCAGCATGCTGGGTTTTATCGCGACGGATATGTACCTTCCAGCCTTCAAAGCGATTGAAAGCACCTTTGGAAGCAGTCCCTCGGAAGTGGCAATGTCACTGACCACTTTCCTGGCTGGTCTGGCTTGTGGCCAATTGGTTTATGGTCCGCTGGTCAACCGTATCGGTCATCGTAACGCCCTGTTTTTTGGTATGGCACTGTTCTGCGTTGCCACACTGGTGATATCCAGCAGTGACAGTATGTTGATGCTGAATATCGCGCGTTTCTTTCAGGCGCTGGGGGCTTGCGCTGCCGGAGTGATCTGGCAGGCGCTGGTCGTAGAGCAATACGATGCTAAGCAGGCACAGGGCATTTTCAGTAACATCATGCCATTGGTTGCTCTGTCACCCGCACTGGCACCCATCATAGGTGCGTTTGTGCAGGAACATTATGGCTGGCGTGCAATCTTTATGGCGTTGACCGGCGTGGGGATTGTGTTGATGATGCTGACCGCTGCACTGGTTCCGGCTAAAGCGCATCACGCGAATGTTGATAACGCGGGACGTAAAGCCGGATTTCTGGAAATTGCCAAAAACACCCGTTTTCTGGGTAATGTCGTCATTTTTGGCGCCTGTAGCGGTGCATTTTTCTCTTACCTGACGGTTTGGCCAATTGTTATGGAACAACATGGCTATGCGGCTGCTGAAATTGGACTCAGTTTTATTCCGCAAACCATTATGTTTATCGTGGGCGGCTATGCCGGGAAGCTGGTGATCAACAAGTTGGGCAGTGATAAGGCTTTGCAGGTATTACTGGCGCTGTTTATTGCCTGCGTGGCAGCGATTGTAACCTTCACCCTGATCCTGGATGTGAGCAGCATTTTTCCGCTGCTGATTGCATTTTCCGTATTGGCTGCAGCCAACGGATCCATTTATCCAATTGTGGTGAACAACGCGCTGCAGCAATTTAGCAACGATGCGGCCAAGGCGGCTGGCGTGCAGAATTTCCTGCAGATAAGTATGTCATTTGGCGCCTCAAGCATCGTTGCCATGTTTGCAGCGAGCGGCGACAAAGCCATAGGCTGGGGTATTCTGGTATGCGCCATCGGTGTAATGCTGGGGTATCGTTTGCAGGCTAAAGGTATTGCGCTGGACGTTCCGGACAATGCCAGAGCGGCCCTGTTCTGTGATGATAATGCACAGAAGTGACCATTAGTTAAGCATTTGAATGACTACGTTAAAATAGTGCTTTACAGAGTATCTGTCGATACGTAATATGCGCCTCACCGGAGGGGTGGCAGAGTGGTTTAATGCACCGGTCTTGAAAACCGGCGTGGGTTAATAGCCCACCCAGGGTTCAAATCCCTGCTCCTCCGCCAAATTTTAAAAAGCCCGCTACGCAAGTAGCGGGCTTTTTACTTTTCCACACACCATCCTTAAGCGCTCATTTTCCCGGGCTCCTGATCCAAGCGCTATCGACTTAAGCAAGATTTGTCTCTCAACTAAAACGATTCCAAGTATTTTCAATCAGATACAAACACAGCGGTTAATTTAATAGATGCATGTCAGCAATGTCCTGTATCCGCTTTACATCGCCAGATCGACAGCACTGTTATCTTGATGGACTGCTGTCCTAATAGAATTTGAAGGTCAGGGGGGAACCAAAGGACTGCACCAAGTTACCGGTTATGAGTTAGATAAAACCGGTATTTCCGTTAGTTGGTCGATGTTGCCAATAATCTACCGACCACAGGTATCAGCAGAGCAGGGGACATGTCATCCATCAAAAGGAAAGTTACGATAATGGCAGTGACTATTGTTGCGCTGTTGAGTCCGGCATTATTTAACCCATTGATTACCGCGACCATTCAGCTGCTGAGTTTCACTATGTTGATACTGCTTTATCCGGGCAGCACTGGCGTTCAAAAACAAAAAAGCCGGCAAACAACGCCGGCAGTCGAGAAGCAATCCACCAAGCTGGGTTAACCCCACAAAATGTAGCTCAACGAGCTGGTTGCAATAGCAAGCCACAGCATCACGGCCAATGCCATTGGTTTCGGACCAGCGGCCCGCATTTTCTTAATGGTAATCCCTGCACCGATAAGAAACAGGCAGACGACCAGAGTTCGTTTTGACAGGTTGAACACCAGATCGTAAACCGGCTCGAATTGGGGTAACAGATAGGCAATGGCGATAGCGACACAATAGAACAGAATAAAGCCGGGCACTTTGATCGATTTATTGTCACCACCAAAGATAATCGCCGACACCAGCGCAACAGGTACGATCCACAATGCTCTGGCCAATTTGGTGGTAGTGGCAACCAACAGTGATTCGTCGCCGTAGGCGGATGCTGCTCCAACCACAGATGAGGTGTCGTGAATAGCAATGGCACTCCATAAACCAAAGTCATGTTGACTGAGACTCAAAGCGTGGCCCAACACAGGGAAAACAAACAGAGCTACTGAGTTCAGTACAAATACACAAGCCAGCGCGATGGCCATCTGATCATTTTTGGCGTTGATGGCCGGTGCAACAGCAGCGATGGCGCTGCCGCCGCAAATGGAGGTGCCTGCACCAATCAAATATCCCGTCTTGGTATCCAGCTTAAGCAGTTTGGTCAGTACCAACGCCAATATCAGGGTCAGTAGAATTGACCCAACGACCAAAGGCAAGCTCTGGGTGCTGATCGCAATGGCTTGATCTAACTGGATACCAAATCCCAGCCCGACAATCGACCAGGAAAGCAGCTTTTTAGTCAGCGCCGATAAATCCAAATTGTTGGGCAGCCATCCAAGAGATGCCAGCGAGAACCCCAGAATCAGCGCCATTGGTGAAGTGACTACCGGTAACAGACAAACCAGTGCCAATATGCAAAACAACCAGAACTTTGGATTTTTGCGATGAGAGGTGTTGAATAACATGACAAAAACTGAAAATCGGAAAATGGCGCCAAGTATAACTGCAATAGTCAGGTAATGGGTGGCGCGGCAGGAGAAATGTCGTCTTTGTCGGTTGTTACGTTAAACGAAAATTTTATTTGAAGAATACACAGTTAAACCAAAATGAGCGGGCAATATCAGGACGCAGTCCAAAATCCATGAGAGAGCTTGAATCCAGAAAGGTATTGGTCGCCAATTACAGCTTATGGACACGCGCACACATTAATGCGCACAATGTATATTATGTTAAATAGAGTGTTGTAAGTTGGATGTAGAAAGGAGCGATTCAAAGGGCTTGTATGCAGATATACCGCTCCTCTCAAATAGTACCTCGTGGAAAGAATCCTATGTCACCAACGCTGGTTTCTAATGGAACTTCACTGATTATCTGAAATACTCATTGATACTCTGAAATACTCATTCAGGCCCTTGGTAAGCGACGCGTGACATCGACCTGTTCTTGGCTGCGTTCGGTCAATAGTTCCACGTGCATTCTGTTACAGGAAATGCCCGGAATGGGAATCGCGTTTTGCCTGTGTTCAAAAACCTATCGAAGGTAATGCACTGAGTTCAGATTTTCCCTGGTGCTTGATAGACCCAATCCGAGCCGTGATCTGTGGACCAGATGACATGACCTATCAGAAATAGTATATCGAAGTCCTTCTTTACTGAGATCGTCCATCAGTTGATTTTCAGTATTTTTCTGTTGATGACTGGCTTCGCAGCCTAATGGTAAAAGCAGCTAACTGATCATTACGTCAGCTGCCATGGGCTTGGCAAGCCGTTGGTTCAAATAGTGTCGAGACTGATTTGACCATCACATTAGACGTCCAAGTATCCAAATTTTAATTGAGCAAATTGATTGTTCTGCTTGCTCTCAACCGACATCAGTTGGCGGTGGATTTCAGACCCCAAAGTGTCAGCTAAACATGATATGAGCGTATTTTCCAGCACCGTCCGGATTCGGCTGTCGGAATACTGTTCACCCAATGATGCTGGATACCTGTTTGGTGTGTAGTTTGAGATCAACAAATTGGCCATTATCATCGGTGTTAAGCGGTGTAACCTCGGTTATAGCGGGGATTTCTGTGGAAATCCCCGCATTTTGATACCTGTCTGGTGCGAGACCATCATTGTTGGTTATTGTGCAAGGCTGATTGGGCTCATGGCCTTGATGTTTAAGCTATTTTGGATTTACGGATTGGCTCCCGTAGAAAGCAGTGTGTTCCCTTCTTTCACAGTTAATGCCGATAAATAGCATTATCGGCATTAACTCATGCAGACGCTTTGGGCTAAATGCCAACATTCATCGTGGTTCCAGGAATCTGAAGTAAAAGCCATTACGCATGGTTCATGCTGGAAAACACTGACAAGACTGCCAGCGTTTGCGTCTATCCTGTGGCTTCATATTTTCTGTGCCAACGACGGCGTAAAATCGATGGCCTGTCAAAACGCCCGTCAGTATAGTCATTACGCCAGCGCCCTTTTCTGGTTCAAATATGCATCCGTTACTAACAGAGGACGTCTGACAATGCAGATGTTTGGGAGCTTCTCAATGGGTACAAAAGAATGATCTGCCCTCTTCTTATTCGTGACTTTGTTGGCAATGGTGCCATTCTGACTCAGGTCCAAACAAGCCGTAGCTCCCCTTCTGTCTGGCAATCGTCCTGAGCAACCGAAAGCCAATGTTTGTCGTTTTCAGTACCAGGCGGATTGGCTGATTTTTCAGCTCGTTGCGGGGCCAGCGCCCCTCTCCTCTCTTTTACTCAACGCTTCGTTATTTCGATATATCAGCAGAATCTGGGGTGGATTTTCAGAGGCTCTTAAACTGCTTGAATTGAGCTATCGGCCGGTCTCCAGCCGAAGCCCGCGTTACCTGTAGGCAATAACCTGCCGGGAGCCTTCCCTTCGGGTGGATAAGCTATGTGCGCCGCTGCGCTGTTCCTATTACCGCTATTGAATTGCTGTTACTCCGAGTTGTCACGACGTCTTCCCTGCTATCGAACTGCTACCGGTGGATCATTTGCCAAATTCAGTTTGTCGCTGCACTCAGGCACATCCCTGTGCCTGGACTGACGATATAAATTATCAGGTTCGTTTATTCCGTCAGAGCGTATTGCTGAACACTTCACCGTAAGACTGACTGGTTACTGTGTAATGGATCCCGCCTAAGCTTGCCAAAGGACTTTTATACACCAGCCATGTGGCTGATGTGCCCGCGCCCGCTGCCAGATCCGTCACTGCAACACTGGCTGCCGGTGAGATCAGGGAGATACCAGTTGGTAAGGTAATTTTCGCAGTAATATCATGAGCTTTAATAGTTCCCTGATTCGCCATCGTCACCTTGACATTGTAATATCCCAACAACCCTGCAGAAGTGTAACTTTTGGTCAGTGTGAACGATGGTACTTCTGCCCGCTCAAAGTTTTCTTCAGTGGCCAGTGCCACTGTCTCATTTTGACTGCTGTTCCACGCATACACCTTGATCACTTTACGTCCAGTTGATGTCGCAGCAACCTGATGGACATTGTCCTTTGAGGAAAAATCGCTGTCTTCCAGTGTTTCCGAGTCCTCGTCATACAGTCTGAGGTTAATATCGCTCAAATCGCGGTAGCTGGTCGGTGTGTTGGCACTGTCATATTCCACATCCCGTTCCCAGACTATGGTTGATTTATCTCCGATATAGTTCTGTCCAACGTAAAGGCGGTAGTCGTTGTTTGCGCCGGTTTTGCCTATGGTGTCGATGAAGAAGTCATCCTTATGAAACTCGGCGTGGGCCGCATCCAGATAGCCCCAACCATAGGTTCGATTCCACTCTTTACCTGTCACCTGGCCATCATCGGATGTTGTCTGGGTATCATTGTCCTCCCAGGAGTCGGCGGTATTGATCATGGTTGCTTTCATAGAGATGGGATAGTAGTGACCCGAATCTCTCAGCAACAAAGAGACAGCGCCTACTTTGGGGGCCGCTGAACTTGTCCCGCCAAGGTTGGCATAACTGTTTCCTGTCGTGCAGGTATAGGTACGGTTGCCTGGTGCAGAAATATCGGGCTTTTTGCGACCATCGTAGGTCGGCCCGCGGCTGCTGTCGCTGTTAATGACGTCATCGGCGCGGGATACGGTATCCATGTCGTTCATGTTGGCGACTGTAATGCCGTTGTAGTTTTCCCCCGGTTGCGTCATGGTGGTTGCCGTGCCATATCCCGCATTACCTGCTGACTTGGCCCAAATCAGGTTTTTGTTATGCACGATACCATCAACAAAGCGGGCCATATTTCCCCAGGTAGACGTTGCTGCGGAACCATTTCCCCAGGAATAATTGATCACTTCCGGATCGTCCGACGCACTGCTGACCATCCAGTTGGCACCGGCCATGGAGGTCGATTCAGAGCCGGCGTCGTCGACCAGAATCTTATCAAGCCCAAACGCCAGTCCTTTATAGGTACTGTTATTGCTGGCATACATACAGGCAACGCCTGTACCGTGATAACCGTTACCCGTGTAGTGTTCCTCAATGGTGTGACTGACTAGGGCGTCGTGGGTTTCTTCCACACCACTGTCCAAAATGCCGACATCCCACACACCACCATCTTCCCCATCATTCCAAAAAGCGGAGACACCAAGAGATTGTGCCTGATTATTGAGCTCGGGCTCGCCGGGATTATCCAGATTGATACTGATGACCAAAGGTTCCTGAGCCAGTGAATCCACTGCCTGGGCAGGAAGCTGGATAGCGGCGCTGTGGTTGATGTCGATAAATTCAGTGACCTTCCCCCCCAGCGACTCAATCATCTGAGAGAACGCCAATTGCGATGGCGCGAGTATTGATGTTGCCCGGGTTTTAAACTCCTCGCGCTGTTCGGTAATTATCTGCTCTCTTTGTTGATTCAGCAGCATCATTCGCGCTTTTAGCCCGGCGGGCTGACTGCCCTGCACCGCTGACCAGGCTTTTAACTCTTCATCTTTGGAAGCAAAGCTGCCTTTGGGGCCAAAATCTCTTGTCAGGGAGCGAATCTCTTTGGAAATTTGGGCGACGGCCCGGGCCTCCCTTTGCCGGGCCTGTTTTTGCAGGGTCCGGTAAGCGGGAGAGTTGAGCTCAACGATCAACGGCAACATGTTATTGTCTGTCGCAAAAGCATTAATGCCCGGACCGATTTTTTGAATTTGCAACGCTCTTGATACCGCGAAGGTCTGCTGTCCTTCCCGCACCTCCGGCCCCCGGCTTATCGCCTGTGCCGGTAACATACCCACGGCCAGAGTTACACTCACGGCCAACGATACTTTACTGATAACCATCATCTTGGATACTCCATGTGTTGTACTGAAAACAAGGGGGCTTGTCCTCGCCCGCCTGGGTCATGCTGTGGTGATCTAGCCGAACATGAGGCGATGCTTTAGAAAAATCCGTGCCATGAGGTATCTGATTGATTCAAGGTAATAAAGGTATATTGAGTTTCAGCAGTTGGCATGTCAGTGACATGTTATTGATGCTGGAGCCAAGATGCGAAGTTACGCCAGACAAATTGGGTTACACCAGAAATGGCTGCAAAAGTAGTGAGAGTTTAAAGACAAGCGTCAACTGGCGCCAAATAACGTACTTCCTATGCTGGCAGTATATCCAGTCAATAGCGGCCGGAAAGCCGCCAGAAGTGGTAATCCATCCCTAGTCGCGGCGCTTTGGCGTCCGACTTTAGGATACTGCTGAATCACCTTTTGTCGGTGAATATCGGCTTGTTTTATACAAAAAACAATTTTGGGAACAGGTAGTTACCTGTCCCCGGTTGTGGTTATTCCCCGGCGATACCCGCAAGATTATCCATTGCCTTGGAGAAGGCGCTTTGATGACGTTCCGTTTGACTGGTATGCAGGTATTTTGACGTCGTATCAATGCTTTCATGGCCGGCGTCAGCCTGAACATGCGACAGCGGTCTTAAGTTGATATTGATATCATGGGTGATTCCGGTATGACGAATATTGTGGGCAGTCATGGCCGACATTGCCAGTGCGTCGCCATCCAGTCCATCGGCACGGGCCTGCTGTGATGCCATATTGATCACCAGCTGCACTTCATCCCTGAGCTGACGGATCCCCAGGTTAGCATTCAGGACCCCGGTATCCCGCCCTCGCCCGGCGGCTTTGTGGCGGACAAATAACGGCGTATCTTCATCTGCAGCTGGCAAATCTGATAATCCCAGTGAACGGCGATACCTCATCAGCGCCTCGAGCATGGCCTTGGAGACAGCAACACTGCGTTTTTTACCTCCTTTGGATTGGGGAACGTAGAAGCTCCATACATTAGTCTGCGCATTGCGTCTGAATTGACTCATCACCGGACTGTAACCGACCCGCGCCGCCACTTCGGAGATCCGTAGATAACAGGCATACAGCAGGCTTATCAAAAACAGGCTGCGCTCGCCGGTTTTGGGGTCTGTATGGGCCAGTTTGTTGGCTGCAGACATCACATAAGACCACTGCAGTTCGCTGAATGCAGGCAGCTCATCATCTTCCTGCAGCGCAAATTTACGCTCCCTGTTATAGCGACTGTGATTCATCCAGATCTGCGCCGGATTGCGGTCGCAATACTCCTCACCGATCAGATAGGCGTAAAAAGACGACAGGATAGCGATTTTGGTTTTCAGTGCATTATCAGATAACTGGTACGGTAACTTCTTGCCAAGCTGGCGCTTTCCGGTAAAGGGTTTCCAGGCCGGATTGGGCAAACGTTCGCCACAGGCCTTATCCAGCTTGAATTGTGCCACATTGAAATAGCCTATCAATTCAGCGGGGGGGGCCTGGCAATAACTGACATAACGGCCGATATCCCGACGTGTCAGCATCGCCGGAGACAAACAGGCCTCATCGAAACACCAGTGCAGAAAGGTCGTCAATTCACTGCGATAGGCTTTGTAGTTATTTTCGTGGTGTTTTTGTTCCAATAACCAATCACAGGCATGCTCATAGACCAAACCTGCGTCGTCAACGCCACGCATACTAGTATGAGTAATATATTGATTGACGACGGCGTTCCCCTGCTCAAGTAAAGGGGCCGCGTCAAACAAGGGAATTATCTGGGACATAAAAGGTCAGGACTGATCAACATTGGGGGAATCATACCTTATTCTTTGCCTGCTGCGCCGATGCCGGGAACGTAACTGCCGCTTGTGTAAGCGTTTATCAAAGATGTTTGCTTTATAAGCAATTTGTTGTCGCTCTACTACACTCATTTAAACAAGCATTTTGGCGAGGTTACTGGTGATGCTGAATATGGGAAACAATAAGAAAGGTTCATTATTTTCCGCAAAGCCGAAACAGGTGGACAGTAATCCCCTTCCCCCTTGGAAAATTCTGGTCATTGATGATGAGCGGGATATTCATACCGTAACCAAACTGGCGTTGTCCCGATTCAAATTGGATGGACACGGGCTCGAATTTATTAATGCTTACAGCGCAGATCAGGCCCGGGAGTTGTTATTGGAGCATACGGATATCGCCATGGCGTTTGTCGATGTGGTGATGGAAACCGATCATGCCGGTCTTGAACTGGTACGCTGGATCCGCGAAGACCTGAAAAATCAGGCCATCCGCCTGGTGCTGAGAACCGGACAGCCCGGTCAGGCGCCGGAAGAGGATGTCATCGTCAACTATGACATCAATGACTACAAAGCCAAATCTGAGCTGGATGCCAGGCGACTGCTCACCTGTGTCTACACATCTATACGGGCCTATCGGGATATCATAGAAATCGAGCGCGCGAGAAAGGCGCAAATCCAGCACAGGGAAGGCCTTGAACGGGTATTGACTGCGTCGTCCGGCTTATTTGAAATGCGCACGTTGCACCGCTTTGCTGAAGGTTTGCTCAGTCAGGTCGCCAGTCTGCTTGATATTGATACCCAGACCTTATTCCTGCGTTGCAGCTCCTTTGACGCCATTGTGCTCTCGCCCAACGAAATTTCATTCGACGTGCTTGCTGGCACCGGCCGTTACTCCGATGTCGACAGCGCTGCTATTCCCGACGATGTTCACCATTTAATGGACCAGGCGATTACTGAACAATCCTGCATTTATCGGGAAGACTGCATGCTCGCATATTTTCCGACGCAACGGGGCTGGGTCAACCTACTCTATCTCGAAGGGGTTGGCCATATCTCTGACTTGAACAAGAAACTCATTGATATTCTTGCGGTAAATGTGGGTATTGCCTTTGAAAACCTGATGTTGAGTAAAGAAGTTGAAAGTACCCAATCTGAACTCATCATGAGGCTTGGCGATGTGGTCGAGAGTCGCAGTAAAGAAGCTGCCAATCATGTGAAACGTATGTCTGAGTATTGCTTTGAGCTGGGGCTGCTTGCCGGACTCACTGAATCTGAGGCGCAGTTTCTGCGGCGTGCCGCCCCCATGCACGATATCGGTAAGATCGCCATTCCTGATGCCATTTTGCTCAAAAAGGGCAAGCTGGATGAACAGGAGTGGGAGGTTATGAAAACCCATCCGGAGGTGGGCTTTCAGATCCTCGGCGATTCGGAGCGTCCCATCCTGCAGGTAGCGGCTCAGATCTCATTGGAGCACCACGAAAAATACGATGGTACAGGTTACCCCAAACAACTCAAGGGAGAAGAGATAAGCCTGTATGCCAGAATTGTCGCTATCGCCGATGTGTTTGATGCCCTCACCCATGCGCGCTGTTACAAGGATGCCTGGCCATTGGATGATGTGCTGGTAGAAATGAAAAAAGGAGCCGGAAAACATTTCGACCCCTTTTTGCTGGCGTTGTTTATGGAAAATATCAACACCTTTGTCGCCATCAAAGATCAGTGGCGGGACTTATAACAACCTGCAAGTATGTCCTGTTCGGGACGATATACCGAGGTGCTGACGTCCATCAGTCCCAACACGGTATCGAACAAATTGTCATGTGACCAGCCGCCCTGTGCGGCTTTTTGTTTGATACAACTCATGGCCAGTTCATCGCCCTTAATAAAGCCGGGAGAAAACCAGGCCAGCATGGGAACATGGATCTGTTCTTTTGGCGCCAGCGCATAGGGTGCGCCATGCAGATACAATCCGTTTTCTCCCAGTGACTCGCCATGATCGGACAAATACAACATGCTGGTGTCAAAGGTCGCTTCCTGGGTTTTCAGTACGTCGATTACCTGACTGAGGATGTAATCTGAGTAAGCAATAGTATTGTCGTAGGTGTTTATCAACTCTTCATGGCTGCAGTTCTGGATATCGCTGCGCTGGCAATCGGGCGTGAACAGGCGTTTGTCATCCGGGTAGCGTTTGTAATAGGTAGGTCCATGACTGCCCATCATATGCAGGACAATCACAGTATCCTTGGGATCGGTATCCATCGCTGTTACTGTCTGGCGCAGTTCGTCAACCAGAATCTGGTCAAAACAGGACTCTCCATCACAGAGTTTGGGGTCCGCCGTCAGTGAGATCAGCTTGTTGGGCACCCGATCGCAGACACCTTTGCAGCCTGAATCGTTATCGATCCAATCCAGCTCAATTCCCGCGTGTGCCAGCACATCAATCAATGAGTCCTGCGCTTTGGCACGTCTTGCGTTGTAATCCTCACGATTCATACGGGAAAACATACAGGGTAAAGACACGGCCGTTGCAGTGCCGCAGGATGTGACATCCTCGAATACCAGCAGGTCGTCTTTTTCAGTGAATTGGTTGGTTGGCTTGTTATATCCGTAGTAGCTGAAGTTTTGCGCCCGCGCGGTTTCGCCTACCATCAATACCAGTAGTCTGGGTTTATCGGCCTGCGCCCTTACCCGGGCATCAGTACCCAGCTGCTCATAGGGCAAAGGTTTCACAAAATACTGGTTATTGATGTATTTCGCCAGAGAGCCAATAAAGTAGGTTGGCACAATGGCGCGTTTGATTTCATCGTGATTCCGGCCGAAGGCAACAAAATTCTGGAAATATAATGCACCGATAATCACGACAATAATGGCATTTGCAAGGATAAAAATCGCTTTGCTTTTCAGCAGCTGCTTTATGCCTGGATATTCTATGGGGGCTTTGTAAATCCAATAGGCAGGCAAAATACCTGTAATCAGCATATTGATTGCAGACGCCAGATTCAGATAGGTCGAGGCTTCAGCCTGATTGGTCTGAAAGATGTTTTGCATCATATTGACGTCAAACACCACGCCATATTGCCACTGCGCCCAGAAAACCGATGAACTGAGCAGTGTCAGTACGATGAAGAATGGTTTGAGCAAGTATTTGATACTGAAAAAAGAAAACAGTATCGATAAGGCGCACAGCAGAAAAATGGGAATAGAAATAACAAATCCCCAGCTGATCTGATCCTGTTCGGCCAGACCTTTCGCCACAATATCAAAAAACGGGATATTGAAAATGCCGACGAAATACAACGCCAGCAGGAAGGTGAATTTGTTGATGGATTTTGGCCAGATAGTCAAAGTGCCCCCTATGCTGATTCAGGTCAAAAACTTAAGTTGTTCAACGTATTGAATTGCGACGAATGTTGCATGTGATGTCGTTGTTATGCAATCAATTCTATGATTAATCTCAGTTAATTAACAGATGTTGCTCGTAAGTGTATTTTTGGCCGCGGATATTGGCCGAGCTCAGCTAAAAAAGCAGCGCTTGACGTGGTTTTCTGACTTTTCACGTTATGAATGCTTATAATGGCCGCTTTTGTCAGCCACGGAATTACTGCCGATGTCTTTGTCATTTATTCTGGTTGAGCCCGCCAGGGCTGCTAATGTTGGTGCTGCGGCCCGCGCCTTGAAAACCATGGGGTTCAGCGAATTGATTCTGGTCAATTCCAGGGTACATCTTGAAGAAGAAGCCCGCTGGGTTGCTCACGGCGCGTCAGACGTACTTGATCATGTGCGTGAAGTCTCATCGCTGAGCGATTTAAGAGATGAGTTTGATTTGTTGGTAGGTTCAACGGCCAGAGAGCGGGGACGTCCAAAAACATATCTGACTCCGGATCAATTGAATCAACGTTTACAGGCGCATCACGGCGGCAAGATGGGGGTGGTATTTGGACGGGAAGCCAGCGGATTGTCCAACGAAGAACTTGAACTGTGCGATCTCTACACCTATGTGCCTCTAAAAAATGATTATCCTTCGATGAATCTGGCACAGGCTGTGATGGTCTATTGTTATGCGTTGAGTAACCTTGATACTGGAATTGGGGTTCATCAGACCTCCGCCCCCGAGGCCCAACTCCAGGCTCTTAAGGACAAGGCGCTCACACTGCTGGATCACCTGGCCGTCAAACCGGATGACAAACTGCGCAGCTGGCTGCTTGATGGCGTTTCTCAATTACAATCCCGTGATTGTAAAATGGCACATCAGTTTGCCAGTGACCTGCTCAAGCATCTGAAAACCAAAGGTTAAGTTTAAGTTGTCATGACCGGCGCAACCGCACGACTTTCATCACCTCGATATCAAATCCCGCTACCGTTTCGGTATCGGGATAGTAAGTCAGATTGACTTTTTGCCCTTCAAGAGTCCGGTATTTTTTAGTGCGCAGATATTTGAATGGCGTATCGCATTCGGCAATCATCAGGGTGTTCATGTACTGCTCACCGACCTCCCGCTGAATGTGTGATACAACTTCTTTATTATCGCTTTGTACCAGTTTGGGATGCCTGGACAGCAGTTTTTGCGGCTCTGAATTCATTAGGCTGTTCCTCCAAAGCGTTCAGTTTACCCCTTCGACAGAGAAATTGCCCCTCGCGTGGTCATTAATTCAGCGAAATTCGTATAAAATCGGGTGCAGAGCGAAATGCGGGGTGCGCTGTTGGAGAAATAGAAATGAAGCGCAGGATGAATAATCCATGGTGGCGCTGGGGGGCTGTTCTTTGGCTGTGTCTTTCTGTGAGTGGCTGCAACCGGAAAAATGCAGACGACCTTTGGCAGGATTACCTTTCCAGACTGGAAACCGTATTACAGCAGGATACCCAGCTCAATGACGTAAACACGATACAATTCCATCCGGCTAAGTTACCGGCTCCCCGGTTTACAGAAAATGTTGGCCTGTTGGATATCATTAAGCTGGATCGTTGCCACCTGGGCAGTGTGGTCAGTGCCCATAACAGCGGTCTTGGCCGAGTTGCCCCGCCAAGTCAACTATTCGCCTATCATGTGAGTTATATGCAACTGGCGCCGGAATGCATTACTCAGTTGGCTACAGCATATCCGAAACTTGCTGATGTGCTCACGCAATCACTGCAATCCAAACGAGCCACCGCGTTGCAGATGTTCCGCTTTATGCTGACAAACGATGAGTCGCTGCGGGCCAGTTTGTTTGCCGGCGAACAATCGCTGTCTTTACCGTCGGCAACCGCGGGACTGACTGAAACCGGTGCCGCGCTGGCGGTGTTAAGGGGTATCCAACAGGATTTGCTGACCGGAAGCTATAGCGACATAACGCTCAACGAGCTTGAACCGGCACTCGAAATGTTACATCACCAACATATTCTGCGTGGCTACCTGGCCGGAGCAAGAGACAGCCTGAATTACCTGCGCCGTGTAAATCACCTGTTGGCTCAGGCAGTTGGCAGTAACCACTGTATCAACGGACGCAACAATCAACAGCAGATGATATTGGCGACTGTTTTCAGGAAGTATTTCCTGCCCGGGCCTCAGGCGTATCTGAGCAAACTAAGACAAATACAGTTGTCGCTTGGGCCGAGTTTGCGAGCTTTGTATCAGGATACCCCCTACCAATCCCTGGTTGACTACTATTTTGACGATACGGCTTTGGATGGGCTCTATCTGGACATGCGCCAGGAAATTCAGCGCCATGTGGCGTGGTGGCAGGCGCTGCAGGACAGTTGTCAGGGCATACTGACGCCCTGAAAAAAGTCCGCACGACGGCGGACCTGACTGTAGTTCATTAAGCAATTTGAGGTCTTCAGTAACCTGCAACCAGTTGAACACCGGAATAGGCGCTGTATCCTCTGAGCATGACATGGTAAGTGGTCGCTGATGCCTGAGTCAGGCTACAGCTTTCGTTATTACCAGTCTTGTAAGGGCGACAATCCCAACTGCTGGTCGTCGGTGCGCTCCCCGCTTTAACGTACAGATCCGCATCACCACTGCCACCACTTGTTTGCACCGTTACCGTCATACCTGCCGGTACATCTATGGTATAGAAAGACTGTGACAGTCTGGCACCGTTGAGGTTAGTTAGCGCAATACCATTATCCAGACAGCCATCGGTCGTGCAGCCTCCGCCACCTGTTGTATATGTGCCGGTCAGGGTGGCTCCGGAATAGGCTGAATATCCTCTTACCATGACATACCAGCTGCCTGCCGCAGGATTGCTGAAATCACAACTCTCATTATTGCCACTCTTATAGGGACGGCAATCCCAGGTCGAGGTTGTTGGCGCGGCGCCATAACGGACATAGAGGTCACCATCACCAGAGCCGCCAGCCAGAGTAACATTCAGGTTTGACGCATCAGCCGGAACGTTGATCAGATATTGGGTTTCCGAACCACTTGCGCCACTGACGGTGACGCCCTGCCCGTTCTGCAATTCGTTGTCGTTTCCGGGGCAATCATTGCCACACCCACCACCGTCTCCGCCAAGGGTATACAACAACTTATTCGGAGAGCCGGTTTTAGCATCCGATACCTTGCCTGACGATGCTCGGGCCGTCAGTGCAGATACCACCTGCGCCGGCGTGAGTGCGGGGGTTTCACTCAGCAGCAGTGCCGCTGCACCTGCAACATGGGGAGATGCCATAGAAGTACCACTGATGGTATTAGTTGCTGAGTTGGAGGTATACCAGGTAGAAGTAATGCTGGAACCTGGTGCATAAATGTCCAGACAGCTGCCATAGTTGGAAAAACTGGAACGGGCGTCGCTGTTGGTCGTAGAGCCCACTGTAATCGCATTGGCGGCTCTGGCCGGCGAATAGTTACAGGCATTGGCGTTGTCATTCCCGGCAGCAACCACAAAGGTAACGCCGGAGGCAACGGCAGCATTTACGGCGTCATCCACCGCCTGAGACGCGCCACCACCCAGACTCATATTTGCCACTGAAGGTCCGGACGCATTATTTTTGACCCAGTTGATGCCATCTATTACCCCGGAATAGGAACCTGAGCCAGAGCAATCAAGCACTCTTACGCCAACGATGTTCACATTTTTGGCTACCCCCCAGGTACTGCCGCCAATCGTGCCGGCAACGTGGGTACCATGACCGTTACAGTCAGTGGCGTCGCTGTCGTTATCGACAAAATCATAACCGCTGGCAGCTCTGCCCCCAAAATCGTTGTGACTGTTGAGCACCCCCGTATCAACCACATAAGCCGTCACCCCTGTACCATCAAAATCATAGTGATAGTTATTGTCCAGAGGTAGGTCCTGTTGATCGATGCGATCAAGCCCCCAGGTCGCCCCCGATTGGTCACCGGCAGCTAAAGGCGCAATAGTGATTCGTTGATCTTGTTCAACATATTTTACATTCGGGTTTTTCCTCAGGGCCATTAGCTGGCCCTTACTGGCTTTGATCAGCACGCCATTTAATACATCACCGAAGTGCTTTTGCACCTGGATGTCATACTGATTTTCCAGCATTGCGCCCTGCCGGACGGCAAATTCCCTGACGGCATTGGGCGTGGCTGAATTCAACACACTGGGCGTATTGAACACAACAATATAGGTATCCGGTATCAGACTGGCCTGTACTTCCTGTTCAGCGATTGCCTGAACACAAGGCAGAAACATACTAGCCACGGCGGCTGCAATTATCTTCTTGTTGTACATGTCTTTCTCCAAACGATTGCCAAAATCGGCGATCATCAACCTTGCACATTTTGTGACACTTGTCAGAGCAATAAAGTAAACCGGGTTCGGGGAAAACAGGTAATCTGGAAGGATTGCTTGACAGGTTTACAGGTTTTTTAGGCCACAATTGTGAGGACTAGTGCTTTTGCATTAAGACGTGGGCAAGGCATCAATATTTTATAACCGTGCGTCATGTAACCAAATGTATCAATGATTCAAAAAATTTTGGGTCAGTGATTGATAACCGAAAGGAGATAGTTAATCAGCCGTTTGAATGATTTTGATAATCAATGAAAAATACCGATTACCAGAGAAGCTGATAACCTGAGTAATCTATAAAACAGCCTATCTGAAGCGGAGTAATGGTATCCAGTATACGTTTTATTCCCCCTATTGAGGTTTCAGTGTTAATTAACGCGTTGGCACCGTCCATATCTGTCATCACCCAATCAGGGGGAATTGCGATAACGCCGATATCATCTTCAGCCAAATCCAAAGATTGACTTTTAATGACCACATTCAGGACTGCTTTTGATGAAAGAAATAGATAGCCGCTGCCGGAATGATTATCACCCATATTGCCAACTTTGGAGGACATATTGGTTATGCATGCGCTGTTCGCAGAGATAAATAAGGATAAAAAGCTCCAGCAACTTTATGGGGGCGATGGCATTGATCGCAAAACCTTATCCGATTGGGCAATGTCGGTATTCCCGAAATGCACTCATTTCGGACCTTAGTGACCGGCATTATTTATTAATGGAGTAAGGGCCTTTCTCTTTAAGGCGTTCGCCAGTATTGCAATTTCCGGTGGTGAGGTCACATCCAGCGAAACTATCCGCAGCGGTAAATCCAACTCAGTTAATGCTTCGGGTCCCTATGCCCACTTCTGGTTTTGACAACGAGCGGAAACTTTCCAGCCTTCTTTGAGGTAGGCTTTCACCAACCCAAGTCCAATCCCGCGATGACTACCGGCGATCAATACATGCTGTTGTCTTTTCATGGAAACCCTAGTTTATATCGTTCAATATATTGAGCAAAAAATATAATGATTTGCTCAATAACGACGAACGGATGGGGGGACTCCCCTGGCTATATGGCAGAAAAATGAGGTTCCCCGGGCTGATATGACTCTTCGATTTCAAGATTTGAAGCCGCATATTCCGATAGCAGGTTGTCCAAAGCCTGATCAAAGCTGTCAAATTTTTCCTGATCCATATAGAGCTTAAGACGATTGATGATATCTTTGCTGACTTCGATATGGGCTTTTTTCTGACGCTTTTTGATTTGGGAAATCTCTTTGCGCACTTCTCTCCAACCCAAATCACTGAAAAATTGGTTCAGTCTTATGTTGCTGTTGTTGAGCAACTGATTGAGATTGGGAGATTTACTTCTGAGCCCATTTACCAGAGCTCGCAAGCTGTCAACAAGTGAACTGTACACTTCTGACTCAGAAAGTCGGTTAACCGATTGGATGTTTTCATGATACCAGCCCGGACGTCGGGTAATGCTGTCGTTGGTTAACAGTCGATAGATCATCGGTACCGCCAGGCTGATTTCATCCAGCTGTAACAACAAAAGCTTTCGGCCTGCCCTTGGAGCATCACCATGATACTGCCATTCCAATTTGTCACCTCATATTATTATGGTTTAACCATTTATATAGGAAGAATTATAACGGCAAAAAAAGCTATGAACAATAATATGTTACGATAAACTCACTGCAATATAATGGTTGTACCATTTATTGTTATCGCTGTTCTATATCATTCGTCCATCACGGTGAGCCAGGCGAAGTCTGGATGATTTCAGGCCGCATACCGAAGTGCAGTCCAGGCACCCGCCAGATCAGAGCAAGGACATTCTTCAGAAAATATCACTCCGATTCCATCAGTATTAAACTTAACCTAAAAACCAACGGCAACATAAAACCACTATCTCATTTCTTGAATATGCCGAGGACGACGCGCAGGACATTAAGTAATCACTGAATTAACCAATACTTTGACAGCTCCGTTCAGGTTGAAAATTTGACCGTCATATCTAACAGCGCAATTCATCGCTGCCGTTTTATGAAATGGGTTGCTATCGAATAACTCGCTGTAATCAATTGTATGTCACACCATACATCATGAAATCTAAAGGAACCTGAACTATTTAGCCTAATTATTAAAAACAACGCCCTTAATGTGAGCGAATGTTGACCGGTATTTAGACGTCACTACAATATAAAATGACCTGCGGTCCGAAGCATTGGCGAGTTTATCTACTCCTGTCGTAATGTTGCTTATTATTTCGACGCATTCAACGGTACTGCTTATATGCATGATCCTGAACCCGGCGATATTGCGGATTGACGAGACTTCTAAATAGACCCTTCATCGGAATTCGAATGGATATTTATGAATAGACACAATCTGCTAAGTCAGTGTTCGGAGCGAAGATAATCTGAACAGTGCGGAATGTTGCTTCCAGCCTGATAACTGAATCAGTCAAATAGCAGATCTCGCTGATATCTGGATGCTTAAGTTGGCACTTTGCAAATTTATCGCAGCGCTATATTTCTTTTCCAAGTCATTAAATGACTGAGCGTTAACAGCACAAGTGCCCTTTATAAAGAACATAATTTGCCGGGTTTGTTTGGCGACCACAAATTATGCAGAATAAATGTTTCACCATATATTTCATAATTTATTTCTTTCCCTGCAATGATACTCAGCATGCAGCTCTGCGCATTTAACTTCATGGCGATAATGTGCACAATAACTGACCGCTTAATTCCCTTCTCATTGTCAGGTGCTGCTATATTCATCAAATCAATTCTCTACCAGTGATAATGACGATTATCACTGGTAGAGAATGCCTGATTTAAGTACAATTTGACGCGATTTTTAATGCTTCAGTTTAGGAAAATATGATGCAGTATCCTGCACTTGGGCCTGACAATCATCCGCTTCAGGCTGCCAGAGCCGATGGTTTTTATCAGGAGTCCCAATTGCCCGCCAGTCTGTTGGGCGACTTTCAATCGGCTGCTGCAGAAACGGAATTTGAAATTTCGACCAATACCCGCCGAAATTACATGGCCAGTTTCGCCATTTTCCAGAGTTATTGTGAGCATCACGGGATCAGTGCGTTGCCGGCAGATCCCCGTGCTGTCATTTCTTTTATAGGTCAGCAAAAGGATGTAATGCAGGAATCGGGTTGCCAGTTGTCAAAGGCGACTTTGATTACCCGGCTGGCGGCAATACGTTTTTTCCATCTGCAGGCGGGATATCGCCCACCCACCGATCATCCTATGTTGCTGCGCATCATGCGCGGGATCAGTCGCAATCAATACCGTCAACAGGCCCTGTATGATCAGCAGCCGATTATGTACGCTGAGCTGGAGCAATTGCTGCGGGCCGTCGACAGTCAGTCTTCCAGTTTGTTGGCGTTACGGGATAAGGCGCTGTTAACTCTTGGTTTTCAGGGAGGATTCAGGCGTTCAGAGCTGGCGTCGTTACAATTCAATTATTTGAGTTTTCTGTCAGATAAACTCAGGATCAGACTGGCGTTTTCCAAAAGTAATCAGACCGGCGTGAAAGAATGGAAAGATCTTCCCTATGATGAACCCTTTGCCGCCGCGCCATTCATCAAGGCCTGGATTGATGCAGCGCAAATTGACCGTGGCCATCTGTTTCGTTCCGTCAGCCGTTGTGGTCAATACCTTCGTCATTATCAACAAAAATCCATTGGCTCGGGAGGCCGGAATTCTGGTTTCCTGAACGGCGATGATGTATACCGAACCGTAAGAAAATACTGCAAAATTGCTGGGTTGGGTGAAACCTGGTTCGGCGCCCACAGCTTGCGAAGTGGTTGTGTGACTCAGCTGCATGAAAATGACAAAGATACGTTATACATCATGGGTCGGACCGGACATACTGATCCCCGTTCACTGCGTCACTACCTCAAACCCAAATGACCCATTCATACAAATGATGCCCGGACATAAATACACAAAATTACTGCAACTGACACTCACCACTAATAAGATCGATTTTGTAGAGTCTATTCAATCATTATGGCGGGGTTACGGAGAGCTGTTCCGTATCCGGCTTGACGGCCTTCCCTTGTGTGTGAAATTCATACACACAAATCGGAGCCACGATTCAACATTTGATCAGCAGCGAAAAGCGCT
This sequence comes from Shewanella sp. GXUN23E, assembly GCF_050865035.1. Taxonomy (NCBI): domain Bacteria; kingdom Pseudomonadati; phylum Pseudomonadota; class Gammaproteobacteria; order Alteromonadales; family Shewanellaceae; genus Shewanella; species Shewanella sp. GXUN23E. The sequence continues at coordinate 69,717 of NZ_JBOZWP010000002.1, forward strand.
TTCTTATCAGGTGGAGATTAACTGGTATCGACAAAGCTCGGCCAGGATATGGCTAAATCTGCCCCGGATACCTGAGTGTTATGATGTCATCAATACCGATGCTGGCGTATTCATACTGATGCAGGATTTGAAAAGTACCGGATATCGCTTTCAATCTGCCTACAATGACATTGAATTTGCTAAAAATACAATAGAATGGTTGGCCATTTTTCACGCCTGTTTTATGCTCGATACAAAAATGACGCCACTGCCGGGATTGTCGGCGCCATTGGCACTGGTTGAAGCTGAATTTTCTCATTGGCCTTGTGGAATTTGGCGCTGCGGAAGTTATTGGCATCTGGCTACCCGCCCGGAAGAATTTCACCGGACGCAGGGTATACTCAAGCACTACGCAGCCCTATGGGATAACCAACTTAATCAGGCAAGATTCCAAACCATAATCCACGGTGATGCCAAAGCTGAGAATTTTGGTATCAACCACGCTAATCAGGTAGCAGGCGTAGACTTTCAATATGTGGGGGCGGGTTGTGGTATAAGGGATGTCAGCTATTTTCTCGATAGTATCTTATCCGAACAAGGGCTTCAGCAGCATGCCAGTACACTGGTTGAACATTATCTTAAGGTATTAACAGCACAGTTACGCGACCATTTCAGCGATGAACAGTTGGCGGCGCTGGCTGGTGAATATCGACAATTATTTGCTGTGTCGTGGGCGGATTTTCAGCGTTTTCTGGCGGGCTGGCAAGATCCAGTTGCACGTATAAGTAACTATTCAAAATGCCAAATTCAGCAGTCTATCCTGCAGCAGAAACATCCTTAAGCCGGGTAAATTCAGGGCAACTATTTATCTGTGCCCTCTTTTGCCCTGCGCTTCTGTCGCGTTCATCCAATGTACTTTTCATACTGGGTTGGCTGAATATTCAGCCACAGTAGGGAGAGATGACAATGAACCGAATCAATCCAGCCCATAGAAAGATTACACTCAGTGCGACCTTGACAACGCTGCTGTTGGCATCGACAGTCATCAGCGGTCTTGCTCAGGCGGTTCCCTGGTGTTACCGGGGAACAATAGTGCAGATCGCAGATGTAACCTGGGGACAGTCACAGATTCTGGCTAACTTCAGCGGGACCATACCCGGCGGCGTAGCCGATCCCGAGTATTATATTACTTCGACGGCGACTTATAATTACTCGCAAAACTTTGTTGGTGGCGGTGGCGGGTTTGGTGGTTACAGTGTTCCAGGCTCTGGCCAGGTACGTGTAACCCATTATGCGCCATACACATTTACTAACATGGTGGGGCCGGGATACTACTTCACCAGCCAGGGAATTAAATTCCGGATGGACAAATGTTACACCATCCCCCCAATGACCGCACATCTGGAACTTGAAGTTGCTGAGCCTGACGGTGATATACCCATTAAGCCTTTATCCGGGCTAGAGGCAGTCATCGACTACTGGCGAAACCCCGTTGAACGGGAAGAGAAACAGAAGTAGCATTCTCCATATTTTAGAGCTGGCTAAGCATGTTGTGCTGATAAGCGCCATCCTGCGATGATACAGTAGTGAACAAAATATCATCGCATGGATAGCCTTTATTATGTTTCGCTTCCTGTTAGTCACAGTGTTAAGCAGTCACTTTTGTGTTATCGCCGCAGACTCTGATTGTTTCAGTCCCTCAGCACCACAAAGCGGACGATTGAATGCCTGTCAGCAAATCACCCGCAGCTCGGCACACGATATTCCCTCCAGATTTGAGGCTGGCGTGCTGCTGATTGCCCTCTATACCAAAGACGGAGATTTTACTCGGGCCAGTCAATGGGATGCAGAGCTGGCCAGACAGTTTGCCAATACCGATATCAGTCCATCACTCAGGTATAATTATTTACGCCGAAGTGGCATTCTGGCCTATCGCAAGGGGAATTATCCGCAGGCGCTCAAGCAGTTCAGCGCCGCAGCCACGCTGGCATCACTTCCACTTGAGCAGGCAAAATCGTCCAGCGACACTGGGACTGCTCACATGGCCATGGGCAATTTTGCGGAGGCCATCAGCTCATTTCAAGCCAGTCTGGCAATCAAACAAACCATGGCTGATGATGTCGCGACCGCGGTAACCCTTAACAATTTGGGCAATGTGTATTTGAAGATGTCTGAATGGCAGGCCGCTGAACAATACTTCAGACGCGCCGCCGGTCTGTATAAGCAAGCCAATAATTTATCCCTGCTTGCCCACACCCAAGAAAACCTTGCAAGAGTATTAATTAAACAAAATCAATATGATGATGCGCAGCAAATTCTCAATGCCAGCCTCAGTTACTTTGAGGCCTCGCAGGACAGGCTGGCGCAGCTCAGAGTGTTGATCATGCTGGCAGACGTCAATTTGACCATCTCAAAACCAGCTAATGCATCAGCGCTGCTGGCGAAAGCCAATCAACTGGACATCGAGCTGGGACATTCTGCTCAAAGCGTATTATTGCGCCTAGTGTCCGGTAAACTACTCAGTCAACAGGGGCTGTTTTTACAGGCCGATGCCCTGTTGAACGCTGGGCTGGAACAGGCGAAAACGGCCAATGACCCGCTGGTTGTGACCCGTTTTTATGAAGCGCTGATAGACAATGCCCAGCACTTTCATCGCTGGCAGGATGCCAATCGTTATATGTCAGCAAAGTCTGACTACGACATCAAAGAATTTCAACGTCAGTACAATGGTAAACTGGCTGAGATCCGCGCAGGGTTTGAGTTTGAACAGCAGCAGCAAGCCATCAAATTACTGGAAAAAGATAAACAAATCTCGGCGTTGCAGGTCAGTCGCCGTAATGTTCAGCTGGCGTGGCTTACCACCGCCTTTGGACTGCTGTCGCTGCTGGCGATTTGGTTTTTCAAACGCCAGCAACAGCGCTCCCGCCTGGAACGTTACAGGTTACAGCAGCAGATTGAGATGCACAGAGCCAAAGTCAACGAACTGGGGATTTCTCTCGAGTCACTGCGTTTGGCCTTTGGCAAAGTCAGCCAGCCGATGTTGATAGCCGATAACCAGAACAGGGTCATTTTCGCCAATGCTGCCTGCCTCGAGTTGCTGGGCTATCAGGTAAATGACCTGGAAAACCAGCCACTCAGTATGCTGTTCCCGGAAGACAATCAACATTTCTGGTCAATACTGACGGCAGATACCGATCTTGAAAACCACCACTTTCCCTTCGTGTTGCTGACAGCCAAAAACGGTGCCATGCCCTGTCAGCTGCAGGTCTCGGGTGTTGCCAGCGGTGAGCCGATAGCGGTTATTCAGTTGGCGCATGTCGGCGATGAGCTGCTGCCACAGGCTGGCGCTTTACTGAGTGAAGCGCAATTTCATCAGCAATTGGTGGAGTTGATGATCTTCACCCTTGAAACCTGGGAGCGGACAAGCCATCAAAGCCGGATTGAACTGGCTGAACAGAGTGGCATATGGCGGGTATCCGTGGACGAAGGACGGCTGCGGACCCGATCACTGGATAAATATCTGTCGGTGCGCACCCTTCCCCGCCGGCCCCGTTGGCGCGAGGTATTGCGAACTGCTCACTATGTGCTGGCAGAGTGCGAATTGCCCAAAGGCCGTATGGAAGAGTTAAGTGCAAAGCTGGATAGGGTCAACCAGCATCTGCATGCCAGTGCCCTGCTGTCATGATGCACTAAGTTGATTCAAGCCCCCCAAAAACGGAAAAGGCTCCGGACCTGCTGTGGCGGCAAGAAAGCTCCGGAGCAAAAATGACTTATTTTACCAGTTCAAGCTGCTTTTCATCCGCAGACCGGGGTAATTCACACAATCCGCAGGCGAATACGATTCCCTGCTCCAGACGGTACAATTCGTGATGATTTGGGTCCTGATCGCGAAAACTGGCAGGCTCATAGAAAATCGGCCGGACAGTACCATTATCCCCGGGACCAGAGCGATAAACCAATTGCTGGCACATACTTGCTGATGCGCTGCGCGCCATATCATATTCATCATCAAACTGACCGCAGCTGCGGGTGCTTATGTCTGTTGTCGCCGGGCACTCGCCGGTTTCGGTAGCCCAACTTGCATAACGGCTCAGCTGATTTCCATGCAGAGTAAAGGTGCCCAGTAAGGTCACCCGTCCACCTTCACACCAGCGCGACTCGATAGGCTCCTGGTGCGCAACGGCAATACTGCTGCATGTAAGCAACCCGGCAAACAGTAACCATGTGCTCTTCATTCTGTTTCTCCCTGTGAATTGATACCCGATTCAAGCTAGGTCAGCGACAGGGATTTGTGAACAGGAATAACGGGTAAAAAGCGGGCAAAATCGGAATTAACTCAATGTCACCAAGGGGACTCAGCCTTGTGCGTACCGTCCCTCAGAGGACTTATGCCGTCAATAAATCCGACCAATAGTCAGCGGCTTAGCGTATATTTTGGGGAAAATTTTTAACTTATCTTAACGTGCAAAACAGGGGAGGATTGCACTAGCATTAACATCATCTTCAAGTACCCGACTCCGGCGCGACAGCCGGACAGTCCGGAGGCCCTGTGTCCGTCTATCATTTACTTTGCTTTCTTGCTGCAGTCAGCATTTTTATTGCGTATTTCAATCAAAAATTCAACCGGGTTCAGAATACCATCGCCATCACGGCGGCGGCGCTGGTGATCTCGCTGGTTGTGGCATTTGTCGGTCAGGTGGAACATCTGCAACTGAAACAAATCGCCGATAAGCTCCATACCCAATTTAATTTCAGCGACTTTTTGCTCAATGGCATTCTGGGATTTTTGCTGTTCGCCGGCGGCCTTGGGATCAAACTTGCCAACATGAAAGATCAGAAGTGGGAGATCACTGTGCTGGCGCTGCTCGCGACGCTGCTGTCTACCTTTATCATAGGTTTCGGTCTGTATGGCGTATGTTTGCTGCTGGGGGTACCCCTGCAATTGATTTATTGTCTGCTGTTTGGCGCGCTGATCTCTCCGACCGATCCCATTGCGGTGCTGGCCATTGTCAAAAAACTCAATGCCCCGGCGCGTATCTCAACCCAAATTGAAGGCGAATCGCTGTTTAACGATGGCTTCGGTCTGGTGATCTTTGTCACCATATTTACCATCGCGTTCGGCACTGAAACCCCAACGGTGGGCAGCGTTGCTGAGTTATTTTTGGTGGAAGCCGTCGGCGGCATCTTGTTTGGTGTTGTGCTCGGCGGCCTGTTTCACTGGCTGATTAAAAGCACAGACGATCCCTATATGGAACTGCTGCTGACCATGCTGGTGCCTTCTGCCGGTTATGCGGTGGCGCAGATGATCGGCGTCTCAGGCCCCCTGGCGATGGTCATGGCCGGTATACTGATTGGCAATGTCACCCGCGAGCGGGGGCTGACTGAAGCGTCCAAAGTTAATCTGAATCACTTCTGGGAATTGGTGGATGAGTTCCTCAATGGCATTTTGTTTTTGATGATAGGTCTGGCCATGCTGACCTTCGTGTTCCACTGGCAGGACTGGATAATGATGGCCATCGCCGTGCCATTGGTGCTGCTGGGGCGCTATCTGAGCGTCAAATGCTGTTATCTGGGCATGACCCGTTTTCGTGCCTATAACCCCATGTCCATCAAAATTCTCACCTGGGGCGGACTGCGCGGCGGTCTGGCGCTGGCGATGGCAATGTCTGTACCGGCGGGCATCATGGTGATCCCAGAGAAGAATATCGATGTCAGGGAAATTCTGTTGGTGATGACTTATGCGGTGGTGATTTTCTCGATTCTGGTGCAGGGCTCCACCATTACTCCCATGGTGGAAAAGGCCAAGCGACTCGAGCAATAATTTGTCACGATGAACTGACCGAAAAAGGCGACCTGATGGTCGCCTTTGTGTTACCTGAATCTCAGAGGTTCCATCCTCAGAAGTCGAAACGTACGCCCATGGACACTATGGTGTCATCGTACAAATCGTATTGAGCCTGTTTAACATCAAACTGACCGATTTCGGTGTGCAGCATAAGCGCGCGGCTCAACCGGTACTCTGCGCCCACTGCCCATTGGGACACTTCCGGCACCACCACGGCAGCATCGCCCAGATCATCATAGATGCGATTGGCGATCAGGCCTGAGCCTGAATCATCCTGACCGTACTGAGCTTTGAGCATCAGCTTATCCAGTTGATAACGGGCGTTAACGATAAAACCGTCACCTTCCCGGCTCTGCCAGTGAGGCTTGGCCGGATTCACCAGTTCAGTGTGCTGGAACATGGCGCCCAGTTGCAGCGCATCCAGTTTCCAGCGGGCAACCGCACGGTACGCCTGAATGTCTTCAATGCCGTCTGAGTACGCGGCGGCCAGATAGACATTGTTACGCTTGAGTTTGTTGTCGCCGTAAGTCAAAGACACCTGATAGTTACCATTGTCGCGGCGCTTATCGGTATCGCTGTAGTGATTATCTTCCATCACATAGCTGACACCCAGCTGCATCTCGTTCCAGCGGGCAGACTTATATTCCAGTGAGTCACCCCAGCGCTTGTCACCGGCGAACAAACGGTCGTGCTTCATGGAATACATGTCCATGGCATCCACGCCACCTTTGGCCATCTTAAATACCGGGTCGATACGACCCACTGCCAGCGCCCCCAGGGTTTCGTGCTTCACCCCAAGATAAGTTGGACGGGCAGAGAAAGGGTTATTGCTCTTGTCCTGGCTGCCGGCATTCATGCCCACTTCCACGCGATAGAAGATGGCGGTGGAATTATTCAGACTGACATCACCACGCACGCCTATGTTGCTGAAGTTGTTTTCCAGCACCAGTCCCTGTTTACCATTGTGGGTCGCGCTGCCGGAGTCAGATGAGGTCAGGGAGTAATCAAAACGGCCGTAAAAATCCAGGGTATCGGCCTGAGCCGTGCCACCCAGCATTGCCAGTGCAACTGCAGAATACACAAATGTTTTCATCGTTATTATCCTTTCAGGGGTTATTGGGGGGCGTTGGCATGCTTGGCAATCACGCCATCGGCGCGCATTTCGCGGTACAGTTTGGTGGCCAGATCCAGATAGTTGTCCCAAGCGTCAGAGCGCTTGGTGAAGCCGGTCTGAGAGTAGCTGCCGGTGTCGCCGGTGGCAGGCAGATCGGTGATTTCAAACAAAGAGCCGCCGTGCTTCAGGTGCTCGCCCAGAGCGTCCATCATCACGTTGAAACCGATGCGGGAAGGCTCTGAGTAGAAAATTGACTGGTACTTGGACTGACGGTAGAAGCCCTTGAGTGATGGGTCACGGATCTGCTTCTTGTCGTCGGCAAAGATTTCATCATAGTGCGCATAGCTGATCTTGCCTGTGTTCTTGTTCACCACGATGCGCAGCATAGCGGTCACCCCTGTCCAGCGACCTTTGTCATCTTTGATTTTTTCCGCCAGTTGATAGAACAGTTCGTCACTGCCCTTACTCTGAATACGGTCATTGATTTTCGCCGTCAGCGGCACCATGGACTGCTCGATACTGTTGGAAGCACCGGCAACCACGTCCAGTCCCAGGTACTTGAGACGGTTTGGTTCTGTCAGCTTGTTTTTCAGTGCAGGGTCGAAATCCGGGTTCAGTTCAAACGTCAGTTTGTCCTGTTCCATCATCAGTTTTTCCATAGTCAGGGAGGACTGCACCCAGGCGGTGCCCTTCTTCTCACCCATGGAGAAGTTGTACTCAGACATACGCTTGGGGACATCCTGATACAGACGGGTGTAATAGTTCGGACGGCCGGATTCGTTGAACTCAGCCAGCAACACATCAGACTTATTGTTGCTGTCCACAACCACCAGCATGCTGCCCATGTGGCCCTGACGGAAACGGGCTTCTTCGTAGAAGTATTCGCCCTTTACCACGCCCAGCTGCGGTTGAATCGACCACTTGAGGTTGAACTCTTTTTCACCGGCCTTTTTGCCGGCACCCACAGGTTCAAAGGTCGGCTTGCTGCCATCGGCACGGGGCACATCGTTTACCGCTTTGAGAATGCCGTTGGAAGAGAAAGTCGCGCCGGATACCGCATCGATGCCTTCATGGCCGTTATTTTTCAGAATTTGCGGCAGCAGACGCTCGGCGTTGAGAAACAGTGACTCGGTTTCTTTGTGAGACAGGGTCTTGATGCTGACGATATTGCCGCCATCCACTTTGACTTCCAGCTTAATATCACTCTTTTTGCCTTTGCCCTGCACCAGGTGTGTGCCATCGACATATTTACCTTTGGGGGTATCGAAAGAAGCGCACCCAGACAAGGCGAATGTTGAGACTGCCAGTGCTGAGCACACCAGGCTCAATCTAAATGTTTTACCGTATTTCATGGAGTTAGCCCTGATAAGAAATGGGGGATTGCAGGCAGGATAGTCAGGGCAGAATTTTCAACAATTGCGGAAAACCGCAGGTTTTGAATTGGGATTCGGCTTTTGTTAACCACTACTCAAATTTGGATAGATTGGCTTGGATAAATCACATTCGCAGGGGATGCTTTGCTGATTATTCAGCAGTCGATAATGAAGTATTGGAGTCGATAATGAGAAAATCCCTGTTGTTGGCAGTCAATCTGGCGGTCAGCTGCGCATTGTCCTTGCCTGTCATGGCCGATACCTTTGAACCCAAACAATGCCAGGAAAATGCCACTCTCATTATTCAGCAGGATGAGGCCAGCCTGACCACACTGAAATATTTCGGCACCTCAGTCACTATTCAAATCTGGGGTGTTAAGCCGTCTCTTGCCCGCCAGGTGCTGTGCGATGCGCTTAATGTGGTGCAAGAATATCATTATCAGGCGTCGAACTTCAGTACTTATCCGGGCTATGTCAATATTCACAGCATCAATCTGGCACCCGAGCAAACCCATCATATCGATCCCAAACTCACAGAGCTTCTGGCCACCAGCCTGCAATGGCATGAGTTGTCCGGCGGCCGGTTCAATATCGCGCTCTCGCCTGTGGTGGATGTGTGGCGTCAGTACCGCAAGCGCTGCCAGCAAGGCGGCCGTTGTGAGCTGCCGCCTATGGAGCAACTTGAGCAGGCAGCCGAATTTACCCGGGTAAGCGACATTAAACTGGATACTGAGGCCAATACCATCAGTATGCGTAAGGGTATGTCGCTGGATCTGGGGGGGATCGCCAAAGGCTGGATGGTGGAAAAGGTGTATGATAGCCTCAAAGCCAATGGCGTCGGGCAATTTATCATCAATGCCGGTGGCAATATCCGCCACTATGGCAAACACCCCAGCGGCCGGGCCTTTATCACCGGCATTGAAGATCCTGTCTGTCGTAAGCTGGAATACGCCACAGCTGAATGTCAGCAGGTGGAAAATCAGTACCATGAACTGGTGGCCGGCGAAGATCTGACCCTGGTGTCCAGTGGTAACTATCTGAATTATTACGAGGTCGATGGCAAAGAGTATCACCATATCATCGACCCCTTAACCCTGATGCCCAAGCCGGAAGGGATTAGCGTGACTGTGGTGATGCAGGACAGTCACATCATTGCCGATGTACTGTCCACCAGCCTGTTTTTGATGTCCCCGGACCAGGCCAATGCGCTGCTTGCGCAATTCCCCAACGCTCAGGCGGTATGGTATGACGATGCCCAGGGAAACAAACGGGAGAGCGTGGATTTTAACCGCTTTCGCCTGACTCTGTAATCTGCTTAACGGTATTTCAGGGATGCCTGTTGGATAATAGGTTTCCCTGGAAATAACGATCCTGTGATGAAAAAACTTCTGCTTTTTGCCCTTTTTATCCTGCCTGCCGGCGCCACAACGACAACCGCTCATGCTGCACCCAAGGACGCTGTGCCCGGCAAAGAAACTGTCACACAGGTCGGGAAGGACGATATTCAGATTGGTGTTGCCGCCTTTGCCGATCCCCTGGCGGTCGAGGATCGCTGGCAGCCCACTGCTGATTATCTTGCCAAACAACTCAGGCAGCCGGTCTCCCTAAAGGTACTGCCGCCGGATGAGCTTGAAGATGCCGTGGCACGTGAGGAGGTCGATTTTCTGATCAGCAATGCCATTACCACAGTGGCTTTTAAAAAGGACTATGGGATCAGTCAGTTGCTTACATTGGTTGGTACCCAGACAGCCAGTCCAGAGCACAGTGTCGGGTCAGCGATTATCGCCCGCAGCAATGCGGTGCCGACAGATTGGCAGGAATTGCGTCACCGGAAAATCATCTCATCCTCGCCCGAAGCCTTTGGTGGCTATCAGATCTTTGTCGGCGAGCTGGCGCAGCATGGCATGGATGTAAAGCGGGATTTGCTGCAATTCAGTTTTGAAGGCTTTCCCCAGGAAGACCTGCTTAAGCAGGTGTATCAGGGGAGAGCCGATATCGCCGTGCTGCCCGCCTGCGTGCTGGAAACCGCTGAAGCCCGCGGCGATATCCCCAAAGGTGCCCTGCAGGTCGCCCTGACCAAACCCACAGAGCAGTTACAGAGTGATTTCCCCTGTGCGGTGTCAACCCTGCTGTATCCCGGGTATGCCCTGTCGAAACTTGGGCATACGGATCATCTGGTAGCGAGCTCAGTGGTTAAAGCCCTGCTCGCGCTGGATGAAGCCGATTCGGCATCCCAACTCGGGCGCTACCGTCACTGGACAGTGCCGGTGGATGACAGACAGGTGTTTGCGCTGCTCAAAACCCTGCAGCAATGGCCTTTTGTGACCAACTGGGACAAATTACTGCACACCGCCCTGCCCTGGCTGCTGGGCGGCGGCATTCTGTTGTTGCTTGGCGGCCTGCATCACCTTTGGGTTCAACGTCTGGTGGGGATCCGCACCCGTGCATTACAGGCCGAAATGCAGCTGCATAAACAAACCCAGCAGGCGCTGCTGGATCAGCAAAAACAATTCTATAAGGCCCAGCGGGTGCTGTTGACCGGTGAAATGGCATCGGGCATCTCCCACGAGCTGAAACAACCTCTGGCCGGGATCCGCTATCTGACCCAGGGGTGCCTGTATCGGCTGCAGGACAGCGAAACCCCGTTATCCGGTGCGTTGACCAAGGTGCTCAATCAGGTGGACCGGGCGCAGGAAACCATTAACCGGCTTAGAGAATTTTGCCACAGAGACAGTGAGCGATGCCGCTGTGATTTGCGCACGTTACTGGATGAAACCCTGAATCTGATGCAACCGGATTTCAAACGGCTGAAGTTAGTCCCAAGGGTCAATACTGTGCAAGCTCTGGTCGATGTCGATCCCGTGCTCATCCAGCAGGTTTTGGTGAATCTCATCCGCAACAGTCTGGATGCCATGGAGCAGGTTGCCGAACCTGCTTTGGTGCTGGAACTGTCAGTCAATAACAAGTGGGCTCAGCTGGCCATCACAGACAATGGCAAGGGGCTGACCCGCGAGCAGCACGAGCGGCTGTTTATGCCCTTTGAAACCAGCAAACCCAAAGGCACGGGTCTTGGTATGGTGATCTGCAAACGTATCGTCGAGGAGCACCAGGGCTTGCTGGAGGCCAGGCCGCTGACGCCGGGACTTTGCATTACCGTCAGTTTGCCAAGCTGCAATCAACACGAGTGCAACAAGCAAAATGAGCACAGCTATCAGCAGGAGAATGAAAGATGACACCCGCAGTTTATCTGGTCGATGACGATCCCGATGTACTGGAGTCCCTCAGTTGGATGCTCGAAGGACTGGGTATTGCTCCCATATGCTTTGCCTCGGCTCAGGCGTTTCTGGACCAAGTGAACCTTTCACATCCGGGCGTAGCCGTGCTGGATATCGATATGCCGGGGATGGATGGTATGGCGCTGCTGGAACATATCAACGCCGCGCACAGCCCAATCAGCGTGATTATGCTGACCGGTCAGGGCACCATTGCCCTCGCCGTAAAATGCATTCAAATCGGTGCGCTGGATTTTCTGGAAAAGCCGGTCGATGGAGACAAACTGCAGAGCTTATTGACGCTGGGGCAGCAACTGAGTGACCGGGATTGGCAGGCGCTGCAACAACAAGCGGACATCCGCGCCCGGCTGGACAGTCTGACCAAACGGGAAAACGAAGTATTGCAAGGCATCCTGGCGGGCAAGATGAACAAAGTGATCGCCGCTGAACTGGGCATTGCCCAGCGCACTATTGAGCTGCACCGGCAGAATGTGATGACCAAGATGATGGCCGGCAGTGTCGCCGAGTTGGCCGCGATGATGAATATGCTGGTATCAGGCCCAGTGAACTGACCATTTCTAAAAAATGGGCTGCTGTTGCAGTTCAGCTCGCCTGACTCAAGGCTTGCCCAAGTGGCCCAAAGTAACCTTTAAGCGCCACAGAAATCTGTTTCCGATGCGCCATATCCGGGTATAACGGCAGTACATCGGGTCTGGTGGTGCCCGATACCAGATAGGGATTGTCTATGTCGCTGCAGGACTCCACCACAGCTTCAAAAGCCCGCGCCATCATCTCAGTGGGAAGGGAGAAATACCGGGCCGACAGCGCCTTGTCAGCAATCACGCTGCGACTGACATACTCGTGTTTGTCTTCACCCTGATTACAGAGCAAAGTGGTGCTGAAGATGGCAAGCAGCCTGTCATTCAGAGGATGCACCAGTGGCAGCTCGTCACTGAGCCAGCAATCACTGGCAAATCGAATCCCCGTCATCTTATTAGCCTTGTTAGGTACCCGGCCGTGCAGCGTGTCACCAATATCAAACGCTTTATCAGCTATGTAATGATCAAAGGCGTGCCAGAACTCATGGGCCAGCGCCCCTGCCCCGGCATTTTTGGCCAGCGCCAGTTCCCGCTGATTGGGGGCATAGTGCGCCTGCACACCTTTTCGCCCACCGCTGCCAAAGGCAAGACTCAAACTGCCCCTGAGGCCAATCGCCTCCGGAGGTAACGCCAGTATGTATGCCAGATCCGCCAGCGAATCAAACACCAGATTGGCAGCCAGCATCCGCTCGTCTTTGGTCACCCAACTGCCAACACGCACATTGCCAAGGTCAAAGGTCTGTTTGATGTCAGCGAAAGAGACCTGCTCGCCGTGACGATAGTCCGGGCCTCTGCGGGTTTTGTATTTAAAGCTGGTTAACTTCAAGGCTGACCTTCAACTGACTGGATAAGGTGAATCTCCCGGGGATAGCCACTATAAAAAAGGCCTCCCGAAGGAAGCCCTGATGCTACTGAACTGCAGCGATTTTGTCTATTTCGCCAATGCTGGCAGGCTCATGTTTCAGCCTGCAGCTTTGAGCTCTGGCTGCGGCTGAATGAGGTTTAGGTCAAAGTCGAATTCATCGACCCGGATCGCCCGCTCGCGCTTGATATTATAACCTTGCAGTTGCTTGGCTTCGTCGTTGGTGATCACCCCGGCCGCCAGCGCATTGTCAATGGTCTGAGCGAAGCGAACTCCGGCGCGCACCTGCTTTTTACGCAGCGCCTGCTTGAGTTTCGCCAGCAGATCCAGACATTCCATCTTGGCCAGATACGCCTGCTCGTTGATGTCATTGCCATCACCGGCGATGGGGCGTATAAGCTGTGTCAGTTGCTTTTTGATGACGGTATTCATTTGTGCAGCTTCAGCCAGTTCGCGTACCAGATCATCACTGATTTTCGGCATACGGCGACCATAGGTGACGGTCAGCAGCTTCATCGCCTGACGGGTCGCGCCGGATGGGAAGTTATCCAAGAAGTCGTGAATCGCTTTCTCTGCCTGCAGCAGTGACCAGCGGGTAGCGTAATGGAAGTAAGGTTCTGCTTCCAGACGGGCAGATTCGGTGACTTTGGTTTCAAAGTAACGAATGGATGCCATAGCCGCATACAGGTAGCTCATTACATCCCCCAAACGGGCCGACAGCATTTCTGCCTGCTTGAGTTTGCCGCCCAGAACCAGCAGCGAGAAGTCCGCATACACAGCCAGTTTTGAGGCCAGCTGCTTTACTGCTTTCTCATAAGGCTGTACCTGCGGCAAACGGGACTCGGCACTAGCGGTGAATGGCAGCAACCCAAGGCGGAACGCCCGCAGACTGTTACCTACGCTGTAACCCACAGTTTTGGTAAGAATACCATTAAACTGCTTGTCAGCCTTGGGGTCTTCACTGTGGATAGATTCCACCATGGACTGCAGATAAGGATGACAACGCATCACCCCCTGACCGAATATCATTAGGTTGCGGGTCAGAATGTTGGCCCCTTCCACGGTAATGGCAATTGGCTGCGCCACATAACCGGAAGACAGGGTATTTTGCGGTCCACACTGAATGGCTTTACCCGCCTGAATATCCATGGCCGATTCCAGCACATTACGGCCGATTTCCGTCATATGATACTTGGCAATGGCGGTCACCACTGAGGGTTTCAGACCCAGTCCCAATCCTTCTGTGGTCAGCACCCGCATGGCTTCCTGCAGATAGGTCTTTCCGGCGATATCAGCCAGCTTCTGCTGAATACCTTCAAACTTGCCAATCGACAGGCCAAATTGCTCACGCACCGCTGCATACTCAGCAGAGGATTTGAACGAGGCCTGAGACACGCTGACGCCCAGCGCAGGCAGCGAAATACCGCGCCCAGCACCCAGACAGCTCACCAGCATCTGCCAGCCACGGCCAATGTTCTTCTGGCCACCAATGATGAAGTCCATGGGAATAAACACATTTTCGCCACGGGTAGTACCGTTGTAGAAACGCACGCCCATAGGGTCGTGACGGTTACCCAATTGCACACCTGAGTGGGATTTGGGGATCAGCGCACAGGTAATGCCCAGCTCAAAAGTATCGCCCAGCAAACCATCGGGATCCTGCACTTTAAAGGCCAGGCCCAATACTGTGGCAATCGGCGCCAGGGTAATGTAGCGCTTGTCCCAGGTTACACTCAGACCCAGCACTTCCTCGCCCTGATACATGCCTTTGGTGACCACACCTATGTCGGGGATCCCGCCGGCATCACTGCCCGCTTCTGGGCTGGTGAGCGCAAAACACGGAATTTCATCACCAATCGCCAGGCGTGGCAGCCAGTAATTTTGCTGATCACGGGTACCGTAATGCATCAAGAGTTCGCCGGGCCCCAGTGAGTTGGGCACCATCACAGTCACTGCCACGGCACTGCTCTTGGCGGCGATGGTGGCAACTATGGTGGAGTTGGCATAGGGACTGAACTGCAAGCCACCGAATGACTTGGGAATAATCAGTGAAAAGAATTTGTTTTTCTTGAGGAATTCAAGAATGTTCTCGGGAATATGGACACGACTCTGAATATCAAAGTCATCCACCATCGCCAGCAGCTCCTGCACCGGACCATCGAGGAATGCCTTCTCCTCTGCTGACAATTTGGCATCAGGTATGGCGCGCAGCGAATAGAAATCCGGCTTGCCCTGATAGATGGAACCTTCCAGCCATACATCACCGGCGTCCAGCGCTTCCTGCTCTGTGGTGGAAATGCTGGGCAATATCTTCCTTAGTTGGGTTCGTAAACTCATATCCATTACTCATCTGACCAGAACACACATGTCAACATTACGACACAAAACGCGACCAAGTTCAAACAATTTAAACATACGTTTGATTTATTTTTAATAAACGCGCAGGGACACGCATCCAGTAGCACAGTTAACTAACTGTTAAACCAGAATAACAACTAAAAATAAGTCGATTTTCAGGGCTGCTAAGAACCGGGATATTCGGGACGGTTGGGAACCGGATAAGACAATATTGGTGTTACTGATAAGGAAATACGGCTCACACCTGTTATCTGAAAAAAGCGCAAATATACCCAAGTGAGTGGGACTGCACCTGCATACGCCCCCTCGCCCGGGAATTCAATGAAAGTGATTGGATAACCCCAGCAAATTCACAGTCGTTAATTGAAATAGGTCGAAGGAAAAGCGCGTGACGTCAGGCTAAGTGCCAAAGTCGCTGACGCTGCAGGTTATTAACAAATAATGCAGCTCTCAGGTGACAGCACCAAGGGTTTGGTCAGCGTGGCGCTTGCGCAAA
This sequence comes from Shewanella sp. GXUN23E, assembly GCF_050865035.1. NCBI lineage: Bacteria > Pseudomonadati > Pseudomonadota > Gammaproteobacteria > Alteromonadales > Shewanellaceae > Shewanella > Shewanella sp. GXUN23E. The sequence continues at coordinate 85,615 of NZ_JBOZWP010000002.1, forward strand.
AAATAAGTCATCAAAAAACAAGTTGCATAAATAGTTCTGATCTATGCAAATTCTTTGGTATTACCCCCGTAAATTTTTTAACCGCCATTCAATTTTGTGCATATATTTTCAAATGTTGAGGGGGTGCTGATAAATTATCCAGCTCGTGCCTGGTGCCATAAGCGATCAACAGACAGCGGTTGCAGGCCTGCACTTTGTTTTTTGTACACCTGATTCATTCTGTAAATTCCGACCGTTTTCGTTTTGACCATTATTGTCACCATTATCATTTCGACCGTTTTTGGTGCTGCCCCCCTGCAGACATTTTGTCATTCCTGCAATGCAGGTTGGTGCAGAGCCAAATTGCAGACGGCCAGTTTCCTCCTTCAACAGGCAGCATGCACAAAAAAAACTGCCCAATGGTAGGTTTTCCAGGATAACGAGCAGAACAAGCTGAGTAACTTATAAACGTCAGCGTATTAAAAGTCGGCTTATCACAACCGGACAGCTCAGTTACTCAGCCCCGGTCATTTTAACTTTCTGGCGCCAGAGTAGCAGGTGCGACGACAACCTGGTCGGATGGAGCAGATTGATTGCCAGGCTGGCAATCATAAGCATTGCCCATCATGGTGACTGAACCCAAAAAACCAAATGGTTTGAACAGGTAAAGGGTATCGGCGCCTTTGTCCGCAGCCTTTATCCGCATTTCATTAAGGGTGCCCCACACCATGTCCCGGTCCGCATGCAGCCAGTAATCATAGAAGTGGCCCTGGGAACCTATTACTGTGCCCTTGTGTTCACATCCTTGAATGGCCTGAGTATCATCCCAAACGACTTTAACCTGCTCAGACTCCATAGTCGGGAAAGTAATACAGGCCGTCAGACTGACAGACATGGCCGCCATGAGGATTGCTTGTTTGAGTTTCATGATTCTCCGCGAAACATCTGGTGAAAAAACGGCGGCGAGTGTATGTGCAAAAGCCCGGGATTTAAACCCAGGCTTTACGGTTTTGCGATCCTGACCTCGTTGTCTTTACGTGCAATAAATCAACCAAAGCCGGCCAGGGCTTGCAAAGAATGTTCGCAGGTAAGCCGTTACCGGTATCGACTTAATCCAGGTGGCGCCAGAGCGCAACTCACAACGGCAAACGCATAAACCGAATCTCAAACAAGGTGTAATCAGGAACTGATCACTACCTGCGCCAGCCGGCTCAGCTTTTCAGTTTGGAGGCGATAAACAGTAACACCACGGCGCCGAGCGTTGCGCTTATGATCGAGCCGATAAAGCCCGACGCGGCAAATCCCAGCAGCCCCAGTAACCAGCCTCCGAGGAACGAGCCCAATATCCCAATCAGGATGTTCATGCCGATGCCAAATCCGCTGCCGCGCATCAACTGACCTGCAAGCCAGCCGGCAATGCCGCCTATCAGTAAAAAGATGATCAACGAACCAATACCCATATCCCCTCCGGAAAGTCACAATCCAATAATGCTGAATAATTCCTCAACTTACGCAGACTCCTGTGTCATCTCAATGACTTCAACCGGACAATCAGTGGCGTGTCAGTTTGCTTATCTCTATCAGATTGAAAATAAATGAGATTATCGAGTAGATTCAGGCAATTAAATTTAATTTAAGTCGCAGCTATCCGCCTATCCGCAAGCTCATAACGGGTATAAGGTCCAGTCTGAATGAACATATGTTTGTCACTCTAGGATAGGGATGCCATTTCACTTTTGAGATTCCCGACTTAGTATGTTTAAGCACCCATAACAGTTACTTGCTTCACTGACGAGGATTGATTGATGGCCACCAAACCTTTTACTGCGAGTCTGATTGCCTTTGCGCTGGGCGCGGCGCTGTCGGGCAACCTAGCCCAAGCCTGCACCGGCATCAGCTTAACCACCCAGCAACATGCCAATATTCACGCCCGCACTATTGAATGGGGAGAAAATGACCTCAACAGTAAACTCATCATCGCCCCCAGGCACTATCAGTACGCATCGACGTTACCTGATGGTCAGTCCGGGCTGGGATGGCAGAGCAAATTCGGTTTTGCCGGGATCTCTGTGTCTGATGACAGATTTATCGCTGAAGGGGTCAATGAAGCCGGACTGACTGCCGGCCTTTTCTACTTTAAAGGCTATGGTTCACTGGCAGAGTTTAACCCCAAACAGATTAGCGACAATATTACCGATATGGACTTTGTCCGCTGGATGCTCAGTCAGTTCAGCACGGTCGAAGAAGTCAAAGCAGCACTGGCCAGTATTAAAATCGTCCCGGTTTATATCGATGACAAAGGTAACCCCTCTCCCACGGCGCACTGGCGGGTAACCGATACCCGGGGCAACAATATCGTTATTGAGATAGTCGACAAGGGCAAAATCAATATTTACGAAAACCCGGTGGGCGTACTGACCAATTCACCGGATTTCCCCTGGCAGGTAACCAATCTGAATAACTATGTCAGCCTCAAGCCAGGTACTGCGGGAGCGGCTAAATTCGGCGAGTATGAAGCTAAATCCTTTGGCGTGGGGACGGCCTTTACCGGATTGCCCGGGGATATCAGCCCGCCGGCCCGATTTGTGCGCGCCGCGTTTTATGTCAGCACTGCGCCAGTGCTCAACACAAATGAGCAGGCCGTGTCTCAGGCGTTTCACATTCTGAATAATTTCGATATTCCCATAGGCACCGAATTCAGCCCGGAGCACAAATCCCATATCCCAGACTTGCCCAGTGCAACCCAGTGGACATCAGCCATCGATCAGCAAAACCGTCAGTTCTACTTTAAAACCATGCATGACAGCCGGATCAAACAGGTCGATCTCAACAGCATCAATTTCGATGCGTCTGATGAACTCAAACAGCCGCTGGATACTGGCGGTTTCAATGTCGACAAACTGTCATTTTGATCTGCCGAAAGGCTGAAGTGATGGCATTGCCGCAATACTGAACGGTGCCTGCATTAGCGGTTAACTGACGGGTAACGAGTGCCGCGAGATAACCAATAAAAAGCCCGCGAATTGATATCGCGGGCTTTTTCATGACGCTTATTGGCAGTCAGTTAAACGCTCTGGATCAGAACCTGATGGATGTTGAGTCAGTCAATCCAACATTATCAGTTACTTCCAGTGTCACTCCGGACGCCGAGCCGCGATAGATCACAATACGGCCTTCGCGCTGCTCACCATTGTCGAAGGTCCAGCGATGTCGGGTAACCGCGCCGTCCGCATCGGTACTGAGCGATCGGAGAATATGCATGCCACCAAAGAAGCTGCCATGCTGGATTATCGCCTCAGGCGGCGAACTGACGATCACCTGGGCATTATCCGCGTGACTGTCCAGACGACCATCGGAGGCAACCACGTTGAATCTCAGTCGGGCGGCCGAAGCCGGAGCAGTAAAGCTGATACTGTTGTCATTCTGAGTGAAACTGACCGCAGGTCCGCTGATTTGGGTAAAGGTGTAAGTCAGACTATCACCTTCAGCATCGCTGCCCTGAGCCGTCAGCGTGACCATGCTGTTGGTGGCGGTCACAATCCGGTCTTGCTCAAACTCAACCGTTGGCCGGGTATTATTCACTGTGACGGTGAAATCAGCAGGCTCAGACCTATTACCCAGGGTATCTATGGCGACCACGCTGCCGGTCATGGTGTCAGTGGTCTGATCGATCACCTTACCTGGAGCAACTTTCAATGCCCCCTGATAGTCCACTTCCAGCAGATCTGAATTGCTGCTTAACATCTCATAGTCGGAAATCGGACTGGAGATAGCATCATCATCGACGCCGTTGAACCGCGCCACCTCGGTGCCACCTGTGCTGCCTTTATCAACAGATGCGGTGAGATCATCCACCCTTGGGGCAGAGTTGGCATCCGGGCTCATATTAAAGGTTAATGCCACGCCGCCCTGATCTGACAGCAGCACATAACCTTGACCTGAGTAGTTATCGCTGAACAGTGCCGTTTCGCCGCGAGCCAGCGAATCAACCGGATTACCGGTATCATCAAACAGGTTTACCTGAGTACCGCTTGGCTGCAGGGTCACGGTCGCGGTCAGCTCATCACCTTCTCCGGACGCTCCCTGCAGGATCCAGGTGTCTTCCTCAACCCGGAAACGAACATCCACTTCCCGGCCCAAATCGCCTGCAGTCAGCCCCAAATCCCCGAAACAGGCGTAACTGCCCAGGAAATTGTTACCTGGGATATGCAGCACTTCCCGCACAAAACCTCGACTGGTTGCCGGATAAGGATGAACAAACATCCGCGCCCGGTTATCACCGCGAACAAACCAGGAATAGTTGATTGAGCCAATCTTGTAATCCCAGGTACCATCCCTGTCCAGGTCAAAATCGACGTTATGGCTGGCGACCAGTGGGTGCAGTATGGGATCACGCATGTTAAAGGTGTTGACAATCGCATAGCCGCCGCTGCATGAAGCCAATTCAATGACTTCCAGCGAGCCGCTGAGCAAATCGTGACGTCTGTCCGGGTCCAGCGGATCGACAGCCGTCAACGGTGCTGCGTAGACATTGGTCATGTCGGTCGCACCGGTATTGGTCACACTGCGTACCGATGCGCCTTCATAGCGGGCAATTCCGGTAGTGGCCTGCGCTTCAGCTTTGGGCAGAATGTGGTAAACCAGCTTGAGCGCTTCTTCATTGCCCTGCATAAAGCGCACTGTGCCATCGTACTCAGACAGTGTCAGCGCCTCGGTTTGACCGGCCACATCTGTGTTGCCGGCTATCAATCCCCAGGGCGGCAGCAGTGACATATCCAGCTCAACGGTGACCTCAAATTGTGCCGTCCCCCCGCCAGGCACAGTGACACTGTCTGGCATCGAGACTGTCAGCGCACCCGAATCTGCATCATTGGCAAATCGCTGTTGCCATTGCAGCTGATAGGTTTCATCCGCGCCGGAAAAGTTTTTCAGGGTCACGGTTTTGGTCAGGGATTGGTTGTGAGTGCCCTTCACCAAACCAAATGCCAGCGCGGCCTGCTGGGTATCACTGTCCCAGGCGATCACCTGAGCATTGACTGCACGCTCAAGGTCCACCAGACCGGAACCGATATAACTGACCGGCGCCAGTGCAACTCCCGGCTGTTGCGCCGGTGGCTTAACATACACGTCACTGTTGGCGGTATTCATCAGCGTCGCTTTGATTTCAAACGCGTTTCGCTGCGGGAAGGTCTCCCGCACTATACTGACTGCGCCCGCCGTGATCGGAGAGGAAAACGAAGTGCCTGAGATAGGCGTCAGTCCATCCCCAAGCCCGGGCTCGGCGGTAAGAATGCTGACACCCGGTGCAGTAATTTCAGGCTTAAGCAGGCCGCTGACCGACGGGCCGCGGGAGGTAAAGTCTGCAATGCCGCCTGCCAGTATCACGGTTTGAGAGACCACACTGTAATCTGCGGTATTGCTGTCGATGGCATCTTTCAGCAGATTGCCGTCAGCCAGCGACACCATCACAGAGGGGATGGCAACGTCGGGATCTGAGCCTCCCATCGCGAAAGGCGGTGTGGGCTGGTTGTTGGCGACCACCACAAATGGCGCGCCTTTAGCCTGGGCATTGAGCACCTTTTGCGTAAAATTACAGCCGCCCCGGTCAACAAGCACTGCGGTATTGCTGAAATCCACATCATCGCCGAAGGCATTACAGCCGCTGGCATTATCTGATGGAAACACCAGGGGCGTGGTGTCCGCATCGAAGGCGAAATCATAGCCCGGGTTAAATCCGGCACCGACCGCTTCAAAAGGCGTACCGCCAAGCTCGGCATCCACCCTGCCACCTTCGTTGGTCGGATGGGTCATGGCGCCAACTGACAAAGCATTCTTCGTGGTACTGGGGCCGCCGACCACAAAAGGACGGGGACCATCGTTACCGGCGGAGATCACTACGTTGATGCCCTGCTCCACCATTTCGTTGATCAGCAACTCGACGGCATCACCATCATTGTCACCAAAAGCGCCACCAAGGGACATATTGACCACATCCACGTGATCTGAGGTATCACCGTCACCATTGGGATCCATCGCTGCTTCAAGGGCGTTGAACTGCGCCAGACCCGGACAGCCACCGCGGCACACGCTGTACACATAAAACTGGGCATCCACGGCAATACCGGCGACCGAGTGCGTCACATGGGTTCCATGATTGGTGCCGACATCCAGCGGATTGGGATCATCGGCATAGAAATCATAGCCGCCAATCACTTTGCCCTGAGGCCAGGCTGGCTGCACATCCGGTGTCTGTGAGGCGGTGACATAATCAGCCGGATCACCTGAGCCACCGATGGCTGCGTGGGTAAAGTCGACCCCGGTATCGAGCACTGCCACTATCTGGCCCGCGCCGGTAGCGCCACCGGCCTCGCGCACCCCTGTGGCGCCGATATAGTCACTGCTGGCAGCGACATGCATTTGTCTGTCGTATACCGGCAGGATTTTTTTCACTTCGGGCAGCTTTTTCAACGCCATGATCTGACGATGATCACCGGACACAATCAAACCATTGACCAGTTTGCTGGTGGCGGACATTACCGTCACATCCGCGGCCTGACGGCTCATAATGCTGCGCATTTTTGCCTGAGATGCGAGCACATCCTGCATCGCGCTGGCGGCGTCTTTGGTGGTTTTGCTTCTGAGTTGTTTGCTGACCGACTCCTGCTCCAGTACAACCAGCCAGGCAACCACACCTTCTGCGTCTTTGAGCACCGATTCTTCAGCGGGGGATTGCTGTAAATACTGTTCGATTTGATACTTATCCACCACAGAAGCATTGACCAATCCGGTCATCAGAGCGGTGGATACAGCGATGGTAAGCTTGTTAAACATGCCAACTTCCTTTTTGAATTATCAGATTAAGGAAAATCAAGCACTCTAATACGGCTCATTGTTAGATATGTAATACAGGTTTTCCGGGTCTTATTTATGCTTGTCTGCAAATACCACTTTGCATCCGCAATAAATATTGACAAGGGACTGATGTTTATTCAATGGTTTTATTGTGAATCGTTTATGATTTGCTACAATCCAATTGTTATTCAGTCTGTTACAGACATTGTTTTGTTTGACTTGATAAATCCACCAGGGAGTTTACTACCCATTGATTTATATGGCCATTTTGAGTGCGACTTGTTGCCGGTGAAATAATTAGTATTTTATTACTATTACGATCATTAAAAACCGACACCAAAGTATAGATAATTAACAGTGCAGTTCTGTGGCATCTTTTTTATAAGCTAAGTATCAAGTGCCAGATATATAACGAAGCCGATAAATTCAACAATAACAGCAGTATTTATATTGCTGAATATCAATCAACTCAGGACAGCCGCTTCCCGCTATGATGGAGTGTAAACTTGACAGAATGGCGGTATTTGGCAGCCATTGTTGTCCAACTGAACATGCAGTGAGTGAGCAGAGTTGAGTATCGAGTGTCTGGTGAACCGTACTTGTCAGTGCTGATTACGACCGGCGTATTCACTTGGTTACGATAAGGTTTTGTATGGTGTGACTTACGCCCTATTAGTCAGGTTGTTTTGGGCATTGCCATCTCGGCAGAGTTTGTCCCGATTCTGGCGCGCTCAGGCAGTTATCGCGATCAGCTGGCGCCATAGAAAGCGACACTGATCATGCCGGCGGCAAACCAGGCAAATGTGGCTGCCAGCCGCCTGTATCTTATCTGACGTCGGAAGATAACTGTTGAATTTGCGGTGATTTGCCTGAGATCTCCGGCGACAAATCGCTCCAGCGTCAATATTTTCAGCTCCCTGGTTGGCATGTCCTTTGCCGATAACGTATTGGCAGATGGATAAAACTGCGCTGCCTGACGCTGTAATTCCTGCCAGTCATCTTGGCAATGTTGCGACACATGCCGGCACAGGGCATCGGCGAGGGATTGCATCCAGCGCACATAGAGTGACAGCACCAGCAGTGATAACAGGATAAAAAGCAAAATGGCGTTCATCATTCCCTGATAGCCTTAATGAGTGTGGGCGATTGAGTGTTTATAGGTCGACTTCGGTCGTTATAGCGCGCAATCAACAGCAGCCATCTGCTGCAACATGCAGTGAGTTTGCCTTTGGATAAACCCGGCTTGCATTGATTTTTGACAATAAAAACAAAGAAGCCGGCGTATGCCGGCTGCTTATCAGTCAGGCCAGACGAATGTATCTGGCCATCATATTGGGGTTCAGGCAAAAGCTTCCTGCAGTGGCGGAACAACCTGCTTCTTGCGGCTCAGTACGCCGTCCAGCCACACGCGGCCATTTTCAGTGGTGGCGCCATAGGCACGCTCGATGATGGCAACATCATCGGACACGACCAGCAGCTCAGAACCTTCCTTCATGATGTCGGTCAGCAGCAGCATCACAGAGTGACGATCGCCCTCCTGCTTCAGGGCGGCGATGTCGGCTTCCAGCTCATGCTTGATGGCGTCAAATACAGACAGATCGATCACTTCCAGCTGACCGATACCCACCAGTTTGCCGTTCATGTTGAAGTCTTTAAAATCGCGCATCACCAGATCGCGTACCGGCGTGCCTTCAACAGCAGATTTCACCTTGAACATTTCCATGCCCAGCGCGCGGAAATCTTCAACACCGGCGATATCAGCCAGCGCTTCCACGCAGCGGATGTCGGCAGTGGTGCAGGTTGGTGACTTGAATACCACGGTATCAGACAGGATGGCGCACATCATGATGCCGGCAATCGCCTTGGGGATCTCGACACCGTGGAAATCGTACATCATCTTGATCACAGTGTTGGAGCAGCCAACAGGACGGATCCAGCATTCCAGTGGCGTGGCCGTGGTCAGATCGCCCAGCTTGTGGTGGTCAACAATACCCACTATGGTCGCCTGCGCGATATCGTCCGGAGCCTGAGTCACTTCTGAGTGGTCAACAATGTAGACCTGCTCACCGGCGTAGCTGTCTTTGTACTCAGGCGCCTGCACGCCAAAAGTATCCAGAATGAACTGAGTCTCAGGAGAGATCTCACCCAGACGGGTAGCAACTGCACTCTCGCCAATCTGGTTTTTCAGGTAAGCCAGTGCGATGGCACCACAGATGGAATCAGAATCTGGGATCTTGTGTCCCACAACGTAAATAGGCATGGCTCAATCTCTCTATAAATATCGGCGCATCTTATCACAATCCCGGGCAAACATCCGTGGATGACGGTGCCTGCTTCAGGTTTTCAGACCGTGGATTCTACAAAATTTTTCAAATGAACAAAATCTTAAGTGAGCAGAGTCAGCAAAATTAGTGACAAGGCGGAGTGACAAAAACAGCTAAAATGCCAATAACGGACTTTCCAAAAAAAACAAACCGGAGCCAAAGCGCCGGTTTGTCGGTGTTCACCCAGTGAGCTGGGCAGACGCAAAGCCAGCGTCAGGCGGTGAGCTCATGGTATCGCGCGGCCAGCCAATCCCTGTCCCCCAGCGCCATCTGTGCCACCCGGATACGTTTAAGATACAGCCCGACATCCAGCTCATCGGTCACCCCGATGCCACCGTGCATCTGCACTGCCTCAGTGGTAATCCGATCTGCAGCCATGCCAGCTTTCCATTTCGCCAGTGCGATGGTTGCTGCGCGGTCCTGCGCACTGGCGCCGCTGTCAATTGCAGCCAGCGCCCCCATTAACGCACTTTGGGCCAGTTCAAGCTCCACAAAACACCAGGCAGCCCTGTGCTGCAGCGCCTGAAAAGTGCCAATCTGCACATCAAACTGTTTGCGGGTTTTCAGATAATCCGTGGTCATCTGCAGCAAGGCCTGACTGGCACCGAGCATTTCCGCCGCCAGACATACCCGGCCCAGATCCAGCGCCTGCTCCAGGGCGCAGCGGCAGGCATCCGGCTCAGCCGACAACCGTGCAGACTGAGGCAGCTGCACATGGCTCAGGGTCACAGTGGCGCAATTGCGGCTGTCGATCAGGGGTTGCGCCTGTATCGCGACACCGTTACTTTGCGCTGGTACCAGAAACAGTGCCTGCTCACAGTCCAGCAGCGCTGCAACCAACAGAGCATCGGCGCCAATACCATCAAACACCAGCTGCTTGGTGCCACTGAGCTGATAGCCAGCGGCAGTCTTTTGTGCCTGACAGGCCATTTTGCCGGGATTGAATCTGTGGTGCTCTTCCAGTGCCAGTGCCAATCGCCGCTCACCGTCCATCAACCCGGCGAGCCACTGCTGTTTGATGGTCTGACTGCCGAGCTGCTCAAGCAGGGAGCCACACAATACCACTGAGGATAACAGCGGCGTCGCCGTCAGATGCCGTCCCAAGGCCTGAAACAGTGCGCCCATGCCCTTGTAACCAAAAGCCAGACCGCCTTCACTCTCGGCAAACGGAATGGCGGCCCAGCCCAGCTCCACCATGGACTGCCATAGCCCGGCGTCAAACCCCAACGGCTCGCCCCGGTCGCGCAGCTCGCGCTGGGCGGACACAGGACTGTTGCCTGCCAGAAATTCGCCAGCGGTATCTGCCAGCATCTGCTCATCCTGAGAATAACCAAGGCTCATTGTCCACCTCCCGCCTGACCTGACTGTTTACTGCCGTTCGCATTGCCATTATTTGCATTGCCATTAACAGTGCTCTGGGCTGGAGCCTGATATTTGAGCTCCGGCAACTCCAGCACCCGTTTGGCAATGACATTGAGCTGCACTTCAGAAGATCCCCCGGCAATGGTCTGGGTAAAGCTGTTGAGCCAGGCTTTGGTCAGCTTCAACTCCTGCGCGCTGCTGCAGGCGGTACCCGGATCAGTGCGATTTTCCGGCATGGTTCCCAACGCGCGGTAACCCATGGCATCGAGCAGCAACTCGAATTTCACTTTTTCCTGCTCGGTATGGACCAGCTTCATAATGGACATGGTGCCGAACACATTTTTGCCGCTGCGAGCCTCCTCGCCCATGCGCTGCACCGTCAGGTTATAGCAATGCTCATCCATGGCCGACTCCACCGCGCGTTGGCGCAGGGCGATATCCGCCGCGTCACTGCTGTCATTACAGGGCAGATAATCGCGGATTAACGCCATCAGATTAAAATGGGTGGGCAAACAGAACTGACCGAATTTGGACATGGCGCTGCGCTCATGCTGCAGCAGTTTTTTTGCCAGCGTCCAGCCGCCATTGAGTGGGCCGATAAGATTGTCTTTGGGCACTTTGACGTTATCAAAAAACACCTCACAAAAGGTGGATTTGCCGCTGATCAAATCAATCGGTGCCACGGTGACGCCCTCGGCGTGCATATCCAGCACCAGCAGTGAGATCCCCTGGTGCTTGGGCGCCGAGGTGTCGGTACGCACCAGCGCATACATGGCATCGGATTTATCGCCATAGGAGGTCCAGATTTTGGCACCATTGACCAGGAAATGATCTCCCATATCCACGGCACTGGTGCGGATCCCCGCCAGATCAGAGCCGGCATTGGGCTCGCTGAATCCCTGACACCAGCGCTCCTCGCCCCGGCACATGGGTTTAAGCAAGCGCTGCTTTTGTGCTTCGCTGCCATATTCCAGCAGCACAGGACCAAGCATCCAGATCCCCAGATTGATTTGCGCCGGACGGCAGCCAAGGCGCAGCATCTCCTGCTCAAGGATGGCTTCTTCTGCCGCGCTCAGGCCGCCACCGCCATATTCCACCGGCCAGGCCGGGGCAAACCAGCCTTTGTCGCGCACCCGCTCAAACCACTGCTGCTGATCCTGTGTTTTGAAAGCGACCTGCTTGCCGCCCCACACCATGTCATCATCCGCCATTGGGGTACGCAGCGAAGCCGGACAGTTATCCTCCAGCCATTGGCGTACCTCAGCGCGAAACTCAGTATCAAAACTTGCTATTTGCGTCATCTGCATCTCCTTTGCCCCGCTTATCTGGCACGGGGCAAGCCCAGGCCAAACTGGGCGATAAGCTCGCGCTGAATTTCATTGGTGCCGCCGCCGAACGTCAGGGTCACCGAGGCGCGCACTTCATATTCCAGCTCGCCTCCCAGCAGTGACGCCGCGCTGCCTTCTCGGATCATGCCGTTGGCACCCACGACATCCTGCAATTTGCGCAGCACTTCAATCGCCGATTCACTGCCGTATACCTTGGTGATTGAAGCCAGTGCCACTTCCATTTGCCCGCCTTCCAGATCGGCGGCAATGCGAAAGTTAATCAGCCGCATGGCTTCCAGGCGGGCATAGCACTCAGCCATGGCCGCGCGCACCCAGGGTTTATCCATCGCCCGCCGCCCCTGCTCGTCTCTGGCTTTGGCCCACAGCAGCACCTTGCGATACAGTCCGGCTACTTTGTCAGACCAGGATCCCAGCCCCAGCCGCTCGTGATTGAGCTGCGCGGTGATCAGTTTCCAGCCGCCGTTAAGTTCGCCCACCAACATCTCTTTGGGCACTTTGACATTGTCATAGTAGGTCGCCGCCGTGGGATTGGAGCTGGTTGGGATCACCGTATGGGAGAAGCCCGGCTCGCGGGTGTCCAGGATCATGATGGACACCCCTTTGTGACGTGGCAGCTGTGGATCCGTGCGCGCGGCCAGCCAGATGTAATCGGCACTCTCGGCGCCTGAGGTCCACAGCTTGTTGCCGTTAACCACAAAGTGATCGCCATTGTCCCTGGCTGAGGTTTTCAGCGTGGCCAGATCAGAGCCGGCATCCGGCTCTGAGTACCCAATGGCGAAGTTGATTTCGCCCCGGGCGATCCCCGGCAGAAACTTCTCCTTTTGCAGCTCGCTGCCGTAGGTCATCAGCGACGGCCCCACGGTACTGATAGTCACAAAAGGCAAAGGTGCCCCGGCGATATTGGCTTCTTCAAAAAAGATCAGCTGCTCAGTGGCCCGGTAGCCCTGACCGCCAAACTCTTTGGGCCAGCCAACGGCCAGCCAGCCATCTTTACCCATCTGGCGGATCACGGCGCGAAACTCATCACCGCCCTCTTTACCGCGCAAACTGGATTTGAGCTCAGGCGTCATCAGATGGCTGAAGTAATCCCGCACCTTGAGACGCAGCTGGTGCTGCTCTTGTGTCAAATCAACAAACATAGCGCCTCCTTAATTACAGTCGGGTGTCTGCCGCGCCCAGAATAAGGCCACTGGTGGGCACCCCGGTGCCGGCCGTGACCAGCACGTTGCGTACATCCGCGACCTGATTGACCGCCGTGCCGCGCACCTGACGCACCGCCTCGGCTACGCCATTCATGCCATGAATGTAGGCCTCGCCAATCTGGCCGCCGTGGGGATTAATGGGCAGTTTGCCGCCGCGGGCATGGTGACCTGCGCGAATAAACTCCTTGGCCTGGCCCTTGTCGACAAAGCCGAACTCTTCCAGTTGTGGCAGCACGAAAGGCGTGAAATGGTCATAGATGATGGCGGTCTGGAAATCATCCGGCGTTAAGCCGGACTGGGCATACAGTTCGCGCGCCACCACGCCCATCTCGGGCAGGCCGGTGATATCATCGCGGTAATAAGCCGTCATCACCTGAGTGCCGTCGGCAATACCCTGGGCTCCGGCTTTGATCACCACAGGCTTGACGTTCAGGGTATTGGCCCGCTCGGTACTGGTGATCACCATGGCCACCGCGCCATCAGATTCCTGACAGCAATCGAGCAGATGCAAAGGCTCGCAAATCCAGCGAGAAGCCTGATGCTCCTCAAGAGTGATTGGTTTTTGATAGAAAAACGCATTAGGGTTGGTGGAGGCAAAATCCCGCGCCGCCACCGCCACCCGGCCAAAATCCTCTGAGGTCGCGCCATATTCATGCATATAACGCTGGGCAAACATGCCCACCCAGGCCGCCGGGGTATGGAACCCATGGGGCATGTACCAGCCGTAGTTGACGTTCTCAAAAATCGGGGTCGAGGCAAAACCATAGCTGCCAGCACCGAAGCGATACCAGGAGCGCTCATTCATGGCGCGGTACACCACCACGGTTTTGGCGACCCCGGAGGCCACCGCCATGGCAGCATGCATAATGGGGGCGCAGGCCGCGCCGCCACCGTGGGGAATTTGCGAGAAAAACTTCACCTCTTTGCAGCCCAGCAAACGGGCGATTTCATACTCTGGCACCTTATCCACCGAGTAACTGCAAAAGCCATCGACCTCAGCAGGATCTATGCCGGCATCCTTAAGCGCAGCCAGTGTCGCTTCCATCGCGAGTCTGAGCTCAGTGCGGCCGGAATTTTTGGAAAACTCAGTCGCGCCCAGTCCCACAATCGCCGCCTGACCGCTGATATTTCTGTCCATTACACTTGTCATTTGACTGTCCTCCCTCAGCGCGGCAATGTCAGGCTGACGCTGCCACTCACATGGGTGCCCATGGAGTTTTTGCCCGCCAGGCTCACGGTGATCCGGCCGCTGGCCGCATCTTTTTCTGTCACCTCGCCGGTCAGTTTCATGGTGTCGCCCGGATAATTGGGCACCCCAAGTTTGATCTTCAGATCGCGAAAACGCGCCTGCGGCCCGGCCCAACGCTCAACAAACTGCTGTACCAGCGCATTGGTGGTAAGAATGTTCATAAACACATGGGGCGAACCCAGCGCCTGCGCGGCATCCTTGTCATGGTGACCGGGGAAATAGTCGCGGGTGGCGATGGCGCCGCCGGTGATCAGCGCAACCGTCACCGGAATTTCCATCGCCGGCAGTGCATCGCCCGGATGGGTGTCATTGAAATTAATGGTTTTCATCGAGGTCATATTTCCATCCAAGCTTGTCGTTATCGTTGAGCCAGTCGCCCAGCTGTGCCAGCGTTTCGCCGCTGCCGCCCAAAGCCAGCCTGATGGCCCGGCTCCAGTACAGGTATCTGTGAATGGGATAGCTGATATCCACACCAAAACCACCGTGAACATGCTGCGCCTTGTGGCCGATATAGTGACCGGCTTCGGCGGCCTGATAGGCGCAGGCCAGCGCCTCAGACTCGCAGCCAAGCCCGGCATCCAGCCGGTAAACCAGTTGCCACAGGCAGGAGCGCAGCGCTTCCAGTGCCACCCGGCAATCGGCCATGGTCATCTGCACCGCCTGAAATGCACCAATGGCACGGTCAAACTGACGCCGTTCGCTGATGTACTCCACCGTGCGAACCAGCTGACGTTCGCTCACCCCCAGCTGCAGTGCGCACAGGGCGGCGATGGAACGGCCGTGCAGCCAGTCTGTGGCATCGCAGGCCAACAGGTTGACCGCAGGCACAGACACCTGGCTGCAGTGCAGAACTGCCAGCGCTTCGCCCTGGGTCATCACTCCATCAATGCGCTCAATACCCGAAGTTGCCAGCGGCAGTACCAGTAATCTTGACTCACCATCGAGCAGCACCTTAATGACAGCCGCCTCGGCGCCGCCCGCTTCTGCCACGGCTCTGATGGTGCCATTGAGGATCAGCGATTCGCCCTGCCAGCAGGCAGGCACAGCCTCAGTCGCCGGATCTGTGAGGGTCAGCAGATTGGCCCCTTCCGCAGCGGTCAGTACCAAAGGCAGCAGCGCCTCAGCGCCAAACTCAGTGATCACGGCTGCCGCCAGTTGATGACGCCACAAAGGCACCATCCCAAGTGAGCTGCCCTGGGCTTTGAGCACCAACATCAGCTCTGTCATGCCAAGGCCGCTGCCCCCCACGGACGGCGGGATAAACAAACCATGCAAGCCGGTTTCCACACAGCTCTGCCACAGCTCATGCATACGGGTAGCACCGCTGTCGGTAAATTCGCGCAGAGACTCATCGCTGCAGCAGTCGTCAAACAGGCTGCAGGCCAGCTGCTCAATGGCACGCTGATCTTCATTCAGTGAAAAATCCATCGTGCCTCCTTAGGCCTGCGCCGGGGCAATAGGGCTGGCAACAGGCTTAAATTGCGGCAGCGTCAGTTCTTCATCGAAAGTCTCGAAGCACACCTCGAGCGCCATGCCGATCTGCAGCTGATCTTTGGTTACCCCAATCAGGCCAACCGGCATACGAATGCCCTCTTCCAGCTCGACCAGCCCAATGGGATTGGGATACTCAAACGGCGGCACTTCCGGGTAATGCATCACCACAAAGGAATACAGTGAGCCTTTGCCGCTGGCGATGTGATAATCAAGCTCAAAGGAGTGGCAGTGCATGCACACAGGTGCCGGAGGGTGCTGCAGTTTGTCACAGGCCTGACAATGCTGAATGCGCAGCTCGCCCTGCTCACAGCCTTCCCAGAAAAAGCGGGTATCATCACTGATCCCGGGCTTTGGCCGTTTGATTTTGGCTATGCCGTCGTCGGCGGTGGTCTTGGGGGTGACCGGATTGGCCGGTTTGAACTTGAATACCCGAAACAGCAGCTCACCAACCTGTTCATCACAGCCGTCAGTTCCCGCGCCATTCATGGAAAAGTAGGTCATCACCAGGGTGACAAAAAAACCTGTGCCCAGCGCCGTGACTTTTTCCTCGCTGATAGCGTCAAAACGGGTGGTGTAATACAACTTCTCGCCCATCTTCACATACCGCTCGAAAGTCAGCTCAGAGTTAACCGCCACCACAGAGGGGTAGCCCTGGGCTTCAATCAGTTTCAGCACGGTATAGGGATTGTCCTCGGTGGAGCCGGGGGCGTAACTGTCGCGATAGAAACCGGCCTCACACCAGCTTTGCAGCATGGAAGGCGGCGCCACCAGTTCGCCGAATTCACTGCGTTTGGCATAGTCGGCATCGGTATACAGGGGGTTATCAACGCCCATGATTTCGCACCACTGGCGCACCATGGCGGGATTGACTTCGTCCCAGGCGATGATGCGGCCATACTGCCGGCCGACCATCTCGCGTATTGGTGTTAACCATTCATAATCTGCCAAGGTCTTTCTCCTGAGGTTATGGACGTCCGTCCCGGTGAACTGTTAATCGTTGAATGAGTCATGCGTTGGCATTGCTGGCCGCCAGAAAAGCCGGCATTTCACCGCCGCCATTGAGCAGCAAATTGCAGCCGCTGGCGTACAGGCAATGTTCGGATGACAGGTAAACGCAGGCTTTGCCGATATCCTGTGGTTCGGCCATGCGTCCAGCGGGTATGGTGGCGCTGACCGCCGCAATGCCGGCGTCATCACCGTAATGCAGATAGGATTGCTCGGTTTTGACCAGTCCCGGGCTGACCGCCGTCACCCGTACTTTGGGC
This sequence comes from Shewanella sp. GXUN23E, assembly GCF_050865035.1. NCBI lineage: Bacteria > Pseudomonadati > Pseudomonadota > Gammaproteobacteria > Alteromonadales > Shewanellaceae > Shewanella > Shewanella sp. GXUN23E. The sequence goes on from NZ_JBOZWP010000002.1 coordinate 102,691, forward strand.
GCCCACTCCACCGCCAGCGATTGCACCAGCGACAAAATGCCCGCCTTGGCCGCGCCATAGGCCGCAGTGCCGGGCGATGGCCGCAGTGCACTGATACTGCCGATGAAAATAATGCTGCCGCCGCTACTCTGGGATTGCATCAGGGCATTGGCCCGCTGGGCCATGTTTAACGGCGCGATAAGATTGAGGCGCAAAATGCTTTCGTGGAAACGCGCAGATGCTTTGTCTGCCAGCGCAAACGGGCTGCCTCCGGCGTTATTGATTAGCACATCGAGGCGGCCAAATTCCTGCTCAATGGCGTTGAAAAGTGTGTTAATGGCGTCAGGCTCACGCACATCACAGGCGATAAACAGCGCCTGCCTGCCATCACGCTCAATGGTCTGCTCCGGCGCCTTGCGGCCACAGATAACCACAGTGGCTCCGACGCTGAGAAACTCCCGGGCAATACCTGCGCCAATCCCTTTGGTACCGCCGGTCACCAGTACCACTTTGTCCTTGAAATCAAACTTCATTGCGCTGTCCCCTGAGGCTTTCTGACATGCCTTTGATGTCTGACATTCTGGCTGCAGGGCGGCAAGCACATCTTCGTCTGAATGGACGATGAGCCAAATTGCCGGGCAACGACAATGGAAGCAGAGTCAATCCAGAGACAGATTTATGAGTCCTAATCCTCCCACCCACAGCGCCACGAGCCTAAATGAGGTTCGCCCCAGCGCTAATGAAGGCGACACTGTTAAATCAAGTGACACAGTGCTGCTGAGTTTTCCCGACCCCGGAGTCGCCCTGCTGATCCTTAATCGCCCCCAGGCCACCAATGCCCTGAGTCTGGAGCTGCAGCAGTGTCTCGCCGCCCATTTCGACGCCCTGTCGCGGGATGATGCGGTGCGCTGCATTGTGCTGACCGGTGGCGATAAGGTGTTTGCCGCCGGAGGCGATATCACGGGTCTGGTGGATGCCGACCCGATAGAGATCTACAAACGTCATACCGAGCGGCTGTGGGCACCCATTGAAAAATGTCCCAAACCGGTGATCGCGGCGATTTGTGGCTACGCCTATGGCGGCGGCTGTGAACTGGCGATGCATGCCGATATTCTGATCGCCGGGCAGAACGCCAGCTTTTGTCAGCCGGAAATCGCCATTGGCATCATGCCCGGCATCGGTGGTACCCAGCGACTGCTCAGAGCCGTCGGCAAGACCAAGGCGATGAGCATGGCGCTGACCGGACGACCGGTCAGCGCGCACGAAGCTTGGGTGGCGGGGCTGGTGAGTGAAGTGTGTGATGATGACAAAGTGCTGGATACCGCCATCAGCACTGCCAGGCGCATCGCCCGTATGCCGCCGCTGGCGGTCGAGCAAATCAAAGAAGTGATCCTCGCCGGCATGGATGCGTCGCTGGATGCCGCCATGGCACTGGAGCGTAAGGCCAATGCCCTGCTGTTTGCCACCCGCGACAAGACCGAAGGCATGCAGGCGTTCTTGCAAAAGCGCTACCCGGAATTTAAAGGTGAATAAGTTTGTCGGTAGGTATCGCTGTCCGTTACTTTACGACTCTGTGCTGGGCCGAACTTTGCTATCAAATATTTTGTTCCATATTAATGCATTCTGAAAGGCAAACCACCCAGAACTCCAGTTAGCTATGAACAATTGAAGCTCAAAAATTTCACAGCAAACAATGACAAATCACTGATAACAAAAGACCGGCGACTGCCGGTCTTTGATTTTTGTATGCATTGGTGACGTGTCCGCTCTGCGCGTGGCGCTGAGGTGACACCATTCAGCCCGGTGGTTGGCTGTCGGTGTAACTCAGCGGTGCGACACTATTGAGAAAAATCCGCACCAGCTCGGTTTGCCGCCGCACGCCAGTTTTGGAGAAGATCGCCCGCAGATGCGCCCTGGCGGTATTGCGGCGGATATTGAGCGCCTCGGCGGCCTCCTCCAGCGACAGGCCGTTGGCCAGTTGCAGTGACAGCGCAGTTTCTGCCGGCGTCAGCCCAAACAGCTTCTTGGCCACATCACTGGATGCCTGGGACTTGGCCACCGAGTCGCGGATATACACCACTGCCTTGCTCTGGCCTTTATTTTCCGCCCACACCGGACTTGGGATCACCTCAATGACTATGCCCAGATTCACCTCGCCCGAGGGCCGGGTCACCGACATGGCTTCCGGCAGCGCCGGTTTACCTGCCTGCTTGGCATTCTCAAAGGCGTTCTTTATCAGCAGCTTCAGCTCGCGACTGTCACTCGGGTAGGTCGCCGTCAGCTTACCGGCTACCACCTGCAGGCCATCGCCACTTTCCAGAATCTCCCGGGCAAACACATTCTGATCCAGGATACGGCCGGTTTCATCAATCTGCACAGTGGCAATCGACAAACGCCCAATCGCCTGGGAATACATAGAGCCAATGGAATGACTTCTGTCCAGTTGCAGATGGATTGCCAGCGCCCGTTTCAGGTGCGGCACCAGAAACTGACACAGGGTCTTTTCTTCAACGCTGAAATTGGCTGCGGCTTCCGGTCGGGTAATGCGGAATCTCAGGCTGCCCACTTCCGGCGCCGAGATATCCACCGCCATCACGTGATATACATCGTTGGCTTCACACCAATGCTTGCGATAGGCGCTGTCGCGCCACTGACTATCTTCCATCAGATCGTCCACGGTAAACACCATGTCCGGCGGCTGATCAGCAAAAGGCGTCAGATTGTGGCGATAAGGCAGGTACTGCACCCGACCTTTGCCATTGAGGCTGCCCCCCACGGCAATCATCAGGCCCAGATCATTTTCATCATCTTCGGCGGGCAGCTTGAGGATCAGGGTCACAAAGTTGGCCTTGAACAGTTCCCTGAACTCTTCAAGTGGCTCAGCCCAGCTGATGTTGTCCCTGGCTGCGTCGTATATTTTTTCTATGAGGCCGTTATAGCGCTCGAGGTCCATGTTGATATTTGCCAATGCATCCCCCTGGTTATTATTGTGTGCAAGGATAGGCAAGTGCAGCAACGCCACTGGCGGCTGCACGTCTCATCATGTTTATGCAAGACACTCGGTCAGCTGAGGCACCAGCTCGTTGAGGTCACCTTCCAGACCATAATCGGCAATCTGAAAGATAGGCGCATCCGGGTCCTTGTTGATGGCCACAATCACCTTGGCATCACTCATCCCGGCCAGATGCTGAATGGCTCCGGAAATCCCCACCGCCAGATAGAGTTCCGGCGCGACTATCTTGCCGGTCTGGCCGACCTGGTAGTCATTGGGGACATAGCCTGCATCCACCGCAGCCCGGGAAGCTCCCAACGCCGCGCCCAATCTATCGGCCAGGGGTTCAAGCAAGCGTCGGTAATTGTCACCGCTGCCCATGCCACGTCCACCTGAGACTACAATCGGCGCACTGGCCAGCACAGGTCGATCGGACTGGCTGAGCTCGCGCCCAATCAGCGTGGATAACCCGCTGTCCGGCTGTCCGTCAATCCGGGTCACACTGGCCTGTCCGGTCAGCGCCACCTTATCAAAGGCGGTGGGCCGCACCGTCAGTACCTGAACTGGGTCCAGTGACTCGCATGTTAACATGATGTTGCCAGCATATATGGGTCTGACATAGCTGCCAACCCCATTAATTGCTGTAACATCAGAAACCTGCGCAACATCCAACAGGGCTGCAATTCGGGGACAAATGTTCTTGCCCAGACTGGTGCTGGCAGCGATAACTGCCTTAATCCGGCGGGATTCGACCAAATCCACTACCAGACCGGCGATATTTTCAGCAACAGCGCCAGCATAGTGAGGCGCATCCACCCACAGCACTTCATTCACGCCTTCTACACTGGCGCAAGCGCTGACGGCATGGCCCAGCTCATGACCGGCCAGCAGCAGCTCAATATCAGCCTGTCCGTGCGCTGCCGCCAGCTGTTTGGCCGCCGCCACCGCGCTTAAGGTAGCATCCGCCAATTGTCCGTTGTCCAGCTCAGCGATAACCAGAATGTTCATGTCAATTCTCCATCGTTCCACAAAACTCACCCTTGTGGTGTGAGCTCACAATACCCGCGCTTCATGACGCAACTTTTCGACCAGCTCCGCCACGTCTGCAACCTTGATACCACCACTGCGCGCCTTGGGCGCGGCATAGTTGATGGCGCGGATGCGGGGCGTGATATCCACGCCAAGTTCGGCAACACTCAGCACATCCAGCGGCTTGCGTTTGGCTTTCATTATGTTTGGCAGCGAGGCATATCTGGGCTCATTGAGGCGCAGATCGCAGGTCACCACGGCCGGCATGGCAAGTTTGAGGGTTTCCAGACCACCGTCGATTTCGCGGGTCACTGCGATTGAATCTGCCTGTGGCTCAATACGCGATGCAAAGGTGCCCTGGGGCCAACCCAGCAGCGCAGCCAGCATTTGCCCGGTTTGATTGCAGTCATCATCAATGGCCTGTTTGCCCATGATGATGAGCCCGGGCTGCTCACGATTGGCTAATTCTTTCAGGCACTTGGCCACCGCCAGTGGCTCAGCGCCATCGGCACATTCCAGATGAATGGCGCGATCGGCACCCACGGCCAGCGCGGTGCGCAGAATGTCCTGACAGCCTTTGCTGCCCATGCTGACCACCACCACCTCATCGGCCTTGCCCGCTTCCTTGAGACGCACCGCCTCCTCCACCGCAATTTCGTCGAAGGGATTGATGGACATTTTGACATTGTCCAGCTCAACGCCTGAGCCGTCGGATTTCACTCTTACCTTGACGTTGTGGTCCACCACACGTTTTACCGGCACCAAAATCTTCATGGGTTATTTCTCCTTAAATTCTCAGGCAAGTTCGGTTGCACCGATGCTGGCGCTATCGCAATTGGGATAGTCGTTGTAGCCCTTATCCCCCGGGGTATAGAGGGTGCGCCGGTCAAAATTGGCCAGCGCCCGGCTGGCGGCAATGCGCGCCACCAGATCCGGATTGGCAATAAAATGGCGGGCAAATGACACCGCATCGCCCTGACCGCCAGCAATCGCCTGCCCGGCGCTGTCGGGTTGGTAGTTGTCGTTAAGGATCACCGGCCCGTGCCACAGCTCACGTACCAGTGCGATGGCATCCAGTGTCGGCAGTGGCGAGCGCATTACATGCACATAAGCAAGTGGCAAAGCAGCGATCTGCTCGAGCAAGGCGCGATGGCTGGCCTCAGGGTCGGTATCCGCGGTGTCGTTATAGCAATTGCCCGGATTTAACCTGACACCAACCCGGCCAGGCCCCAGTTCGTCACACAGTGCTATCAAACACTGAGCGGCGAATCTGGCGCGATTTTGCGCTGTGCCACCGAACTCATCGGTGCGCTGGTTGGTGCCGTCACACAAAAACTGCATCGGCAGATAGCCGCTGGTGCAGTGCAGCTCGACCCCATCAAACCCGGCCTGGCGGGCATTTCGCGCCGCCTGACGAAACACCGCTATTTGCTGCCACACCTCATCAGTGCTCAGCGCCCTGGGCATGTCAAAGGGCTGCATACCGGCAGCATCGGTGAAGATCTCACCATTGGCGCAAATTGCACTGGGCGCCAGATGATCTGTGTCTGGCCCCTTAATCCAGTGACTGCCGATCCGCCCGGCATGCATCAGTTGCAGCACAATGCGACCACAGGCGTCATGCACCGCATCGGTTACCTGTCGCCAACCGGCTATCTGCTCCGGGGTTTCAATCCCGGGCTGACGGCAATACGCCTGACCGGCACGGCAGGGCCAGCTGCCTTCGGCGATAATCAGGCCCGCAGTGGCTCGATCCCGGTAATGCTGCACCATGGAGGGTGTTGGCACGCCCTGCTCATCGGCGCGATTGCGGGTCATGGGCGCCATCACCACCCGATTGGCCAGCTCAAGGGCGCCGAGCGTCACTCTGGTCAGCAACGCTTTGTTATCAATTGCAGCCTGCATCTTGGTTATCCTTATCAGTCCAGCGCGATCAGTCCAGCGCGGTAATCAGCGTGGCGCTGCGACCACCGTCCACCGGCAGGCTGATGCCGGTAATGTAGGAAGCGTCATCGCTGGCCAGAAAGGCAATGGCGGCGGCCAGTTCTTCCGGCCGACCGACCCTTTTCATAGGGATCAGCCGCTCGGTGCCGGCGCGGGTCGCCGCATCAGCCAACATGTCCCGGGTAGCCGGCGTCTCCACTACGGCCGGCACCACCACATTGACGCGGATATTGTCCATGGCGACTTCTGCTGCTGCGGCGCGGGAGAAGTTGTTGATGGCGGCTTTGGCAGCGCTGTAGCCTGACATCCAGGCGGTGCCCAGCTCGCCGCAGATGGAGGACACATTGATAATCGCGCCGCCTTTGCCCTTCATCAGACGAATGGCCGTGCGGGTCGCCCAGAAGGTGCCATCCACAGAGGTGGCGAAGTTGGCGTGCCAGTCTTCAGTACTCATCTCTTCGATGCTGCCCCAGGTGTAAGCCATGGCATTGTTGATTAGAATATCCAGCCCATTATAGGTTTTTGCGGCCTGCTCGATGGCGCCGGTCAGTGCTGCTTCGTCGCTGACATCCGCCACGATGGCGCTGGCGATACCGCCGCGAGCCTGAATACCGGCAACGGCTTCATCGAGCAACGCCTGACGGCGTCCGCAAATCACCACGCGGGCGCCTTCTGCGGCCAGCCGTTGGGCGGTTGCCAGACCTATGCCACTGCCACCACCGGTGACAAATGCGGTTTTTCCCGCCAGCCGTTGTTGAAATTCCTGTGTCATCACTGCTCTCCTGCATGCTGTTGTTTGGCAAAGGGAGCCGTCGGCGCCCCGCGGTAGTCTGTTGTGTTCACGCCCTGATGACGTCATCCCGGCGTCATCAGGTATAACGGATATCCACTGTGTCGCTGAGCGGCAGCGCCTGACAGCTGAGCGTCAACCCTCTGGCCAGATCGCGCTCATCCAGCACCTCATTGCTGCGCAGCGCCACTTTGCCTGAGGTCACTTCACACTGGCAGCTGGCGCACAGCCCGGCGCGGCAGGACCAGGGCAGTTCGACCCCCACCTTTTCCGCCGCCTCCAGCAAGGTATCTGCGCTGTCCCAGGCAAACTCATGCCGCTGCCCATCCAGCTCAACCCGCGCCAGCGCCGCTTTTGGGGACGACTCAGGCAGCTTTGGCTCATCGGACTTTCGCTGCCCGGCCGCTGATTGAGCGTCCGGCGGGGATACAAAGCGTTCGATAAAGATGTCAGTTGAGCCCATGCCCAAATGAGTCAGCACAGCTTCCATGGCATCCATAAATGGACCCGGACCACAGATAAAGGCCTGCGCATTGACCAGCCTGTCCTTTTTTGACGAGCTATTTTTCGATGTTTTTTCAACAAACTCCCGTGCCAGCGAGCTCAGCAGGGTTCGGGAAGGAATGCCGTTGAGGCTGTCCAGCAGGTGAATGATCTCCAGCCGATCGGGATAGTCCGCAGCCAGCGTCCGCAATTTATCTTTGAAAATCACCGAGGCTTCATCCCGGTTGGCGTAGATCAGCCGGATGCGGCCCTGGCCCTGCTCAAGGGCGGTTTGCAGCAGGGAAAACACCGGGGTGATGCCGCTGCCACCGGCGCACAGCAAGAGATCCTGGTTGAAGTCATCACAGACAAACCTGCCACCCGGCACCATCACCTCCAGCCAGTCGCCGGCTTTGACTGTGTCACACAGCCAGTTGGACACCCGGCCATCAGTGACCCGCTTGACCGTCACCCGTATGCCGGTATCTATCCCCGGACTGGATGACATGGAGTAGCAGCGCTGCAATGTCCCCTGCGGATGCGCCACCCTGAAGGTGAGAAACTGACCGCTGCGGTAGCTGAATGCATCAGCAAGGCTCGCCGGTACCGTCAACACCAGTGACCAGGCATCGGCGGTTTCGGCGATCACTGCAGTAACCTGCAGGCGATGAAATCTGGATGACATAACAACTCCTTTGGACGGCTTAAACAAAAGGATCCAGATTCGGCAGCCCCAGCATCACGCCGCCGTGGGCACGGGCATAGGCATCGGCATTGTTGGCAATATGACCGCGGGCCTGATTGATATCGCGGAAAATCCGCTCGATGGGATTGCCGCGATACAGCCCGGATGCGGCGCAGGCTCTGAGCAATTCATCCACCCGCTGAGCGCACACCTTGGGCACCCTTGATGCCTGGGCGCGCTGCAGCAGCCGCTCCTCAACTGACATGGGGTCATTGTCACGGGTGGATTCAACGATGCGGCCATAGTTTCGGATCAGCACCAGTTTCAGCTGATCGGCTTCTATCATCGCCTCGGTAACGGCCATCTGGGCGTTGGGATCCTCGGCGGTTTTTGAGCCATGTTTACCCACATGTGCACCGGCGCGCAGTTTGAACTCTTCGATGGCGCCATCCAGTGCCCCGATACAGGCCGATGACACGGCGCGCTGAAACACTTGAGTGAAGGGAATGCGGTACAGCCAACCGGGATTGGTTACGCGGCCGGGACAGCCTTTGTCTGAATGGTTATTGGTGCGCTGGGTACGATGCTCGGGCACAAAGGCGTTGGTGACCACTATGTCGTGACTGCCGGTGCCGCGCAGGCCGTGTACATCCCAGTTCTTTTCGATGACAAAATCGGTTTTGGGCAGCAGAAAAGTCACATGCTCCAGCTCATCCCCGCCTTCCTCTTTGGGCAGCATGCCCCCCAGGAAAATCCAGTCGCAATGCTCACAGCCACTGGAAAAGCCCCAGCGCCCTGAGAAACGGTAGCCGCCGTCGACTTTTTCGGCTTTGCCGGTGGGCATATAAGTTGAAGCGATCCGTGTCGCACTGTCGCTGGCCCATACATCCTGCTGCGCCTGCTCGGGAAACAGCGGCAATTGCCAGTTGTGCACCCCTATTACGCCATAAATCCAGGCGGTGGACATGCAGCCGCTGGCGAGGATCATCTGGATGCGATAAAACACTCTTGGGTCAAGTTCAAATCCGCCCCAGCGCTTAGGCTGCAATACCCTAAGCAGACCGGCTTCGCTGATGGCCTGCACACTGGCATCCGGCACTCTGCCATCCAGCTCGGTTTGCTGTGCCCGCTCACGCAGCACAGGCACCAGCGCCTGCGCTCTGGCAAGCAGCTCAAGTGCCTGTTCGTTGAGATATTCCTCTGTGGTCGATAAGGCCACGTTGTCCAGTTGTAATCCCATTTTCATCTCCTGTCCGCCGGCTGTTGCGAAGGGCGCAGCGTGCTTAAGTCTGTGACGAGAGTTCCACAGCCGGCGCGGCTTACTCATCGTCAAAATGGACTAACGGAGATGGCGTTGCGCCTGCGCCCGCTGCCCATACCGACAGCCCAGGCCGACTGCCAGTCGTCTGCAGCCAGCGCTAACCGTACCCTAGCCCGTTTGGACGATGTGACTCAGGGGGAAGGCGGAATAATGAGGCCATGCCCAGCTTGTGGGCGGCCCTGTCGGTGATGCACTCAGGCACTGACGCACTTACTCATTTGCGGTGCGGCGCCGACAGGAAATTCAACAGACTCACGGACCCGGCTGTAACCAATACGCTGAGGGACGAACTACTTGGAGGCGGTGTTATGCAAACAGCTCTGGCCCTGAGCATCTCGCTGGCGGTGGCCGCAGCAGGAGTATTCGCCTTCTCGCCCCGGCATTCTGCGCCGCTGGCGCCCACTAAAATCCCCCTGGACAACATGAACATCACTGCGCTGGCCCAGAGTCAGGCGGGGATTGTTGCTGTGGGGGAGCTGGGACATATTCTGCTGTCCGCGGATAACGGCAAACACTGGCGGCAGGCCAATGTCCAGCCCCAGCGCCATGCCCTGCTGACCTCTGTGCAGTTCAGCGATGCCCATACCGGCATCGCCATAGGCCACGAAGGCTGGGTGCTGAAAACCACAGATGGCGGCCAAAACTGGCGCGAGGTAGCCTTTAACGAGCAGGCCAGTCTGCCGCTCCTGAGCCTCTCCTCCCAGTCTGCCGGTCAATGGCTCGCAACCGGTGCATTTGGCACGCTGCGCGCGTCTGCCGATGGCGGTGATAACTGGCAAACCCTGGCACCACCAGGCGGGTTGGACTGGCATCTGAATGCTCTGATCCGCGCCAAAGACAGTGAGTTCAGACTGCTTGTGGGCGAGTCCGGCACTGTGCTGCGCGCGAGTGCTAACAGCCCGGAGTGGCAGGCGCTTGAGCCCTTCTACGATGGGTCACTCTATGGCGGGGTGCATTTGGGGAGGGCGCGCTGGCTGGTATATGGCATGCGCGGCAATCTGTTTCGCAGCGAGGATAACGGCGACAGTTGGCAGCGGCTGAATTTCAACATCCCTGTGTCGCTGTTTACCCATGAACTGCTACCCGATGGCAGTTTGCTGCTGGGCGGTCAGGGTGGCTTTTTGCTCCGCACCGCCGATCAGGGCGATAGTTTCGAGATTGTCAGACGCGGCGGTCGCCTGTCGATCACCGACATTATGCCGCTGTCCGAAGATACATTGCTGCTGGCCAGCGACAGCGGGCTGACCTCAACCGCACTGCCCGCTGCCCAGCCAACAGCGCTCTCATCAACCTCATTACCAACCACACAGCCAACCTCAGCGTCCAGCGCACCGGGAGTTTGATATGAATGAGTTTCATCCTACCAGAACCCAGATCCTGGTTGATCGTCTGGCCCACTGGCTGATCCGCTGGCGCAAGCCGCTCGGCCTGGTGTTTTTGCTGACGACGCTGATCCTCGGCTATACCGCCACCCTGACCCGTTTCGATCCAGGATTTACCAAACTTATCCCGGTCAAGCATGACTATATGCAGGCCTTTATGGCCCACAGCGCCAAATTTACCGGCACCAATCGGGTGATGGTGAACCTCAACTGGACCGGCGAAGGCGACATCTATAACCCTGAGTTTCTCAGCCGCCTACGCAAGGCCACCGATGAAGTGGTCTTTACCCCGGGTATCAACCGGGTGACGGTGCGCTCACTGTTTTCCCCGGAAATCCGCTATATGGAAGTCACCGAGTTTGGCTTTATGGGAGATGTGGTGATCCCCTCGCGCTTTACCGCCGACAAAGCCGGGCTTGAGCAGGTGCGCAGTAATGTCGCCAAATCCGGTCAGGTGGGCAATCTGGTGGCCAACGATCTGAAATCGGCCATGGTGCAGGCTGAGCTGCTGGACATCAATCCGGAAACCGGTGAGAAAACCGATTATGCCGAAGTCGCCCGCCATCTCGAGAACATTCGCGCCGAGCTGTCCGGCGCCGGAGTGGATATCCAGATCATTGGCTTTGCCAAAGTCATGGGCGATGTGATGGATGGGCTGCAAACCGTGCTGCTGTTCTTCCTGGTGGCCTTTGTCATTACCCTGCTGTTGCTGTGGCACTACAGCCTGTCGATAAAGCTGACCCTGCTGGCGATTACCGTCGCGCTGCTGCCGGTGATCTGGCTGCTGGGCATACTGCCGCTCATCGGCTATGGCATAGATCCCATGTCAGTACTGGTGCCCTTTTTGATTTTCTCCATCGGTGTCTCCCATGCGGTGCAGATGACCAACGCCTGGAAACTGGATGTGCTCAGCGGCAATCAGCCCGAGGTGGCAGCTGCCAATGCTTTTCGCCGACTGGCCATTCCCGGCACGGTGGCGCTGCTGGCCAATGCGCTGGGATTTATGGTGATCATGGTCATTGATATCCCCATAGTGCATGAGCTGGGGGTCACCGCCTGTTTAGGGGTGGCGTTGATGATTGTCACCAACAAGATGTTTATGCCGATTATTCTGTCTCACCTGAAGCTTGAGCAGATGGCGCTGCGCCGTGATGCCGCTGACAGCAATGATGACCGTAATCGCCTGTGGTGGAACCTGTCGGCGCTGGCAACCCCCAAACCGGCCGCCATCTCTGTGGCGGTTATGCTGGTGCTGCTGGTGCTGGGTGCCTGGCAATCGCGTTCCTTGCTGACCGGCGATATCGGTAAGGGTGTGCCTGAGCTGCGGGCCGATTCCCGCTACAATCAGGACAACCAAATCATAGTCAACAACTATTCCATTGGCATGGACGTGCTGTCTGTGTATCTGGAGAGCGAAAACCGTGATGAAGCCTGTCTTGACTGGGAAGTCATGAACGCGGTCGATCGCTTCGATTTCCACATGCGTGGCGTTGATGGGGTGCAATCGGTCACCACCACGGCGGGAATGGCCAAGCTGTATGTGTCCGGCAACAACGAAGGCAACCCGGCCTGGCGCACCTTGCAGCGATCATCCCAATCGCTGCAGGCAGGCTCCCACGCGGCCCATCCGCAATTGGGGATGAACGACAACGGCTGTAAAACCATCAACATGATGGTCTATTTGAAAGATCATCAGGACGCCACGCTCAAGCATGTGGAGTCGGAAATATTACGCTTTATTGACGGCGAACAACTGACCGATGCCAGATTCCGGCTGCTGGGCGGTAACGCCGGGGTTGCCACGGCCACCAATCAAGCGGTGGAAAAGGCCGAAGTGCAGATGCTGGTGTCCATCTTCGGAGCCATCAGTCTGCTGTGCTGGCTGACATTCCGCTCCGTCAAAGCGGTGCTGTGCGTGATTTTACCGCTGGTGCTGGTGTGTATTTTATGTAATGCGCTGATGGCGCTGCTGGGGATTGGCCTGAAAGTGGCCACGCTGCCGGTGATTGCCCTGGGGGTTGGGGTTGGCGTGGACTATGGCATCTACATCTACGAGCGTATGCAGCATGCGCTCAACCGCCATGCTTCCTTGCGCCAGGCCTTCTATGAAGCGATGGAAAGTCGTGGCACCGCCGCGGTGTTTACCGCCGTCACCATGTCGCTGGGCGTGGGCACCTGGGCGTTTTCAGCGCTCAAGTTTCAGGCGGATATGGGCATACTGCTGGCCTTTATGTTTCTGGTGAATGTGCTGGGCGCTATCTTCCTGCTGCCGGCACTGGCTTGCCTGTTTGGTGCCGGCGCCGTGAAGCTGCACAAGGATCCAGAAACAAAGGCCGTCCCGGAGGATCCTGCGATCCCCCCTGTCGATGCGACTGGCCTGGCGCGCAGCTCCTGAGCCCCATACGGTCCACAGCCGCTGACGCCACAGCGTTCTGATGTCAGGCCGAAGTCTGTAATCAGATCCCTGTAAACAAAAGATCCTTCTGAAACCAAAGGCCATCCAGGGGATGGCCTTTTTTTGCGGGTTTGAAGCAGCCTGGCGTCCCGAAAAAAATGGCATTGATGCAGCAACCACTTTTACAGCCGCGACAGCAACACCCAACTCTTCCACTAATTTCAAGTTCACTGTCCCGCGCTGCCTGGCAGACTTCAGCGAACTGATGTTCCGGCATGATGAGTCAAAGGGTTGATGAGTAAAAGTGTTGATGAGTCAAACTTCACTAATCGTTTACTCAATTCAGTGCGGGTTTCAATGCACTTGATACTGCGTTGAACTGTCTTGACATAGCACTATTTTGACTTCGCCAATTTGCCAGCAACATGGATGTGGCGAATGTCAGTCACGCACGCCTGCATGGATGCAGGAGCTAAAGCAACGCAGGAGCCGCGGGGGACGGTTAATAACCTTGTCTTAAGCGAATTGAACTCCCGCAAAAACAGATCAACGATGAAATGAAATGGGTATCAGGTGCATTTGAGTCCGGGAAGCAGGCAAAAAAAGAGGCTGGACTGGCCAGCCTCCAACTACCACAAGGTCAGGAAGGTATCACCAAGCAGGTTCCCGGCCTCAGACCCGGACATGCCCGCGCAGTTGCAGTGGATCTCAAATCCTGCTGCAGTGCTGGTGGTTCTGAGCCTACTTGCGCCCACGCAGCCAAGCGTTAACAGACTTGAGTTTGTTGTATGAAGGCTATTAATCCGCCCTGCTTAGCTGTAACAAATCCCATTGATTGCCATAAAGATCCTGGAACACGACCACAGTGCCATACTCTTCTACCCGAGGCTGTCCGTTAAACACCACACCATTGCGCTTCATCAACTCATAATCGCGCCAGAAGTCGTTCGTTTGCAGAAACAGGAAAACACGCCCGCCGGTCTGATTACCGACAAATTTCGCTTGTTCTTCGGTACTTGCCTGGGCAAGGAGCAGATTCGTTCCGTTGGAGTTTGGCGGGGACACTAAAACCCACCGTTTTCCACCGCCCAAATCAGTATCTTCAATCACCGAAAACTGAAGCTTTTTAGTATAAAATTCAATGGCATCATCGTAGTTTTCTACGACGAGTGCGACATTGGCGATTTGCTGCTGGACGACTTTGGACATGCTTGCTTCCCGGGACGGCAAAAGCCGGATTCTACATAACCTCGACGTCTTTTGGAAAAGTATCGCAACAGCGTTACTTTACGCACCAAGGGGTAACTTCAATGTTCCGGGAAGAAACCCGCCAGCAATTCGGATTTCAACACCTTGTTGGAGGCATTGACCGGCAACACCTCAATAAAGCGGACAAATCTCGGCACTTTATAGTTGGCCATCTGCTGCCGGCACCAGGCAATCAGCTCAGGCTCGCTGCAGTGCTTGCCGGGTTTTAGCACCACAAAGGCGCAGCCCACCTCCCCCATACGCTCGTCAGGCACCCCCACCACAGCGGTTTGGGCAATCGCCGGATGCTCTGCCAGCTGGCCTTCGATTTCCGCCGGATAGCAATTAAAGCCACCGACGATAAACATGTCTTTCAGTCTTCCGGTGATCTTCAGATTACCGGCACTGTCCAGTTCACCCAGATCGCCCGTGTGCAGCCAGCCATCCTCATCTATGGTTTCCGCAGTGGCCTGCGGATTGTCAAAGTAGCCCTGCATCACATGAAAGCCACGGATGCGAATTTCGCCGGTTTCGCCATGCTTGAGTCGTTGCCCCTGATTGTCCGCATTAATCCCAAAAATACCCACTTCGGTTCCGGCGATGGCTTTGCCACTGGTGCCGGCGATAATCTCCGCCGCATCAGTCGGATCGCAGATGGTCGCCAGTCCCCCGCACTCGGTCAGACCATAAGCCGTGGTAACGGTTTCAAATCCCAGTTCATTGCGCATTTTGCTGATTAACACAGGCGGGATAGTCGATGCCCCGGTCGAGGCGACCCGTAAACTGCTTAAATCCGTGAACGCCAGCTCCGGCGCTAACAGCAGCGATAAATACAAGGTCGGCGGTCCCGGCAACACAGTGACTTTATCCTGATGAATACGCCTAAGCACACGTTTGGCATCAAACACCTGCTCCGGCAAAATGGTGCAACCGGCAATCAAACAGGATAGCCAGCCCGCCTTGTAACCAAAGGCATGAAAAAATGGATTCACCACCAGATATCGATCGCCGGCTCTGAGCCCCAGCACCTGAGTAAATACGCGAAACGCCTGCAAGCAGGCACCGTGGGTACTCATCACGCCTTTGGGTTTGCCGGTCGTACCTGAAGTGAACATCAGATCAGACAGCGCCTCTGGCCCGACGGACAGCGCCCGGTCTCTGGCAACCGCCTCTTCAACGTCTGCCCCACGGTCGATGAAACTGTCCCAGCATTCGATGGGATGTGCAGCGTCACTGTAAGTTCCTGCACAAGGTCCCATCACAGCCACGAGTTGCAGGTTCGAGGGCCATACAGGCAGCAGGCTCGCCGGATAATCAGTATTGAGAAATTCCCCCACGGACAGCAGCACTTTGGCGCTGCTGCGATTGAGAATATCCGCAGCCTCATTGGCTTTCATGCGGGTATTGAGCGGTACCAGCACCGCACCGGCCATTTGCAGGCCGATGGCAGCCATCACCCACAGCGCGCAATTGGGCGCCCAGATAGCAACGCGATCGCCCTGCCCAACACCCAGCGCCATCAGCGCGCGGCAAACTTTCAGCGCCTCGTCCGGTAACTGTCGATAGCTCACTACCCTATCGCCATCTTCAATCGCGGCCAGATCCGGGTATCGTTCGGCAGCCTCAAATACCAGCGAAGGAATGGAAAGGGGGAAATCCTGTGGGAAATGTGTCATGCCATGCTCCTTGCACCGGCCACAGCGGCTCCGGCCCGGCGTCCTGAAAACACACAGTCCGCCAGCGATAACCCGCTGATATAAAGATTGGATGGAATGCCCACCGCTGTGCGCCCGGCGGCATATAAACCGGCGATGGCCAAGCCATGCTCATTCAACACCTGACCAGTGTCTTCATCGACCTCAAGGCCACCGAGTGTCAGAGAACCCAGCGGAAAAATCGGACTTTTAACCGAAATATCCAGGGCGTAATAAGGTCCCTGCGTCAGGGGCGTGCAGCTGGCAGCGGATTTACCCAGGGGGTCCCCGCCGCCACTGAACTGGGGAAGATCGTAACTGTCGATGGCATGCGCAAGAGCGCTGCTGTCCATCTTGAGTTTGGCCGCCAGTTCACCCGGAGTCCTGGCCGTGATCGCGCCAAACGTCATCAGCGCCAGCGCCGGCAGTGACTGAAACCACCAGTAGCCCCCAAACAGCGCCTGTCGCAGGGCTTTGCGCCGTAGCGGCTTATCGAGGATAAGCCAGGCCTTGCCGCCCTGATCTTCACAAATGGCATGCCCCAGGGTTGCACCATACACCTCTTCGTTGCAAAAACGCTCACCGCGGCTGTTCACCACTATGCCATTGGGCCAGCACAACGGTGGGTTGATAAAACGCCAGGCAGATACCGTATTAAGCTTTTGGCTGTTTGCGCCCACCGACTGCCCCAGGCGCAGACCACTGCCGTCACAGCCGGTGGCCCCAATTTTGAAATTTCGCCGGTAACTGCCGGCATGCTCATTGACCAGCGTCGGATTAAAGATAAATCCGCCGGTACAGAGCACCACACCGCGCTGTGCCCGCACGCGGATAGGCTGACTGTGACTTGCCTCGATCGCCGCCAGTCTATTGCGCAGTCGCTGACAATAAAGCGGCGCAAAATTCTGCAGCCGCTCGGCACGGGCGGCCAGTATTCGATGGCGTCTGGCTGCCTTTGACTGCGCCGGGAGCTGCCAAAGCTCCGCGCCAATCACCTGCCCCCAGCGATCGGTAATCAGCCTTGTAACCCGAGCCTGCGTCAGCGCCTGCACGCCTTGAGCCAGACAGGCTTGTTGCAGATGACGATACAGGGTTTTACCCGCCTGCCCTTTGCTGTAGGTTCTGTGTCCGCGCGGTGCCGAGTTTGGCGCACCATAGGCAGGCACCAGCTCATTCCCCGAGTAATACAGATAATAGGCATCGGTCGGATAGGAGGTTTTGCCCGATGGCGGCACGCTGGATGCAAATGGTACGCCGTGGTCCTCCAGCCAACGCAGATTGGTGGCGCTGTTGCGGCAAAAACGCATCAGGGTTTCATCCGCAATGACCCCATGAGTTTCCTGCTTCAGGTAGTCATACATTGACTGCACGCTGTCGCTGAAACCGGCCAGCTGTTGCTGGGCGGTACCGCCGCCGGCATACACTACGCCGCCACTTTTGGCGCTGGCACCGCCCCCCATAAAGCGGTCGGCCACTGTCACTCTCAGGCCATGGCTGATAGCCTCAAGTGCAGTGCAGGCGCCCGATGCGCCCCAGCCCAGCACCAGCACGTCCGTCTCATGTGTCCAGAATTCCTCTGCGTAGTCCGCAGCGGTATCGTCAAACACCAGAGGCGGTAATACCTGATTGATATAATCAGCGCGCATACTGTCAGGCCTCCTTCAGTTCAGGCCATTGCTGCGCAGGCTCGCTGGTCGTCGTGTTTTGGGCGGCAATATGCCGGGCGGCGATGTAGCCAAAGGTCATGGCAGGCCCCAGGGTGGCACCGGCGCCGGGATAACTGGTGCCCATCACGGATGCCGAGCAGTTGCCTATGGCGTACAGGCCGTCAATGGGTTGGCCGTTATCGCGAAGCACCCGGGCACATTCATCGGTCAGCAGACCGCCTTTGCTGCCGATATCGCCTGCATCCATGCGCATGGCATAAAACGGACCTTTATCAATCGGCGCCAGACAGGGGTTGGGTTTGACGTTGCGATCGCCATAATATCGGTCAAACACATTGCCGCCACGGTCAAAATCTTCATCCACACCGGCGGCAGCAAATTGATTGACCCGCGCCACCGTGGCCTTGAGTCCCTCTGCATCGACACCGATTTGCGCCGCCAGCGCCTGCAGCGAGTCACTGCGCCAGAACAGCTGCCCCAGCCAGTGTTTGGGCAGCCGGCTGTCGGGCATGATCTGTCCGGGCATCAGCGGCCCCATGGCGTAGTTGAAGCGGAATTTGGCATCAAAAATCACCCAGGCCGGAATGGATTTACCACCACTGGCCTGATGATTGCGGTACATGGCATCGCCGAACTCCAGGTAAGGCGCGGCTTCGTTGTAAAACCGCTGGCCATTGCCATCAACCACTATGGCGCCCGGAAACGCCCGCTCGGCAAATACGCCGCGGGCCTTGTCCTCACCCGGTACACTGATGGTTGGAGCCCACCAGCACCAGTCCAGCAAGGCGGTTGCGGCGCCCTGACGCATCCCGGCTTCCAGTGCAGCGCCGGTATTGGCGTGAGGCGGCGTGGCGCTCCATTCGCGGCGGCTGGGCTTGGCCAGATATTTATCCCTGAGCGCCTGATTCTGCTCAAATCCGCCTGAGGCGAGGATCACCCCTTTAGCGGCACGCACGGTCAGCGGCCCATCCTTTCCCATGGCCTGAATGCCCACCACCCGTCCCTGCTCCACCAGCAAGTCCTGAAACTCGGTATTGAGCCAAAGGGGAATATTTCTGTCGACCATGGATTGTCTGAGCGCAGCCACCAGCGAGCCGCCCAGTCCGGCACGCCGATCGCGTCTGGTCTGTTTACGCTGGCGCCAGTCCAGCTTATATCTGAGCATGAGTTTGATAATCAGCCAGCGCCAGCCGGGCTCTCTGGCCATGGCTTTATGGGCATCTCTGGCGGTCCAGGCAATTTTGCCCATCAGCAGGGTTGAGGGTGATGCCCGGCGCTGGTTGTCTATCTCCTCGCCAAGACAGGCGGTATCGAACAACTCAGGATCCAGCGTTCTGCCACCGGCCAGTGAGCCGGGCAGATGGGGATAATAATCCGGATACTTGTCTGCCACCGCGTAGCGAACCCGGCTGTGCTGTTGCAGGTAACTTATCATTTCGGGTGCCCTGTCCAGATAGGCATCCAGTCTGGCGGCGTCAACCTGACCGCCGGTCGCCGCCTCAAGATAGGTTTTTGCCAGCGCCCGGCTGTCGTTGCCGCCCAGTTGTTTGAAAAACGGATTATTGGGGATCCAGATGCCGCCACCGGACAGCGCCGAAGTACCGCCGTACTTATCGGTTTTTTCCACCACCAGAACCGACAGTCCCTGATCCGCTGCGGTAATTGCCGCCGTCATTGCGCCGGCACCTGAACCAACTATCACCAAATCCACTGATGTCGGGGAGTTGTTTGCTGAAGTCATAAGAGCTCACTTTGAAGATTGGCAGATCACCCGACGCTGCGGGCCCGTGATGCCATACTCGGTATTCATGCATGCTCACTCATCGTCAATGCAGACTAGCGGTGTGGGTTTTTATGGAATATTTGGTGTTGAAATATTTTGATGCATTACAGACAATAAAAAAGGCATCAGCTCAAAGATGCCTTTGTATCTGCTTTAAACCAGTGAATTTATTTAACTGGTAAACACCTTCTTCAGCTGACTTCGCAGCAACTTGCCCGCTGGGTTGCGGGGCAGATTCTGATCCAGAATATGGATTCTGGACGGCACTTTATAGGCGGCGAGCAGGGATGCCACATGCAGTCGCAGGTTCTGCTCACTGACTGACTCCCAGGGCGACACCGACACCACTGCCACCACGGCCTCACCCGTGTCTTCGTCCGGCACGCCAAATACCGCCGCCTCGCGCACGGCACTGTGGCGCATCAGACAGGATTCCACCTCGGCGGCGGCGATATTCTCACCTGAGCGGTTGATCACATCCTTGAGTCGGTCAACCACGTACAAAAAGCCATCCTGGTCCAGATAACCCAGATCGCCGGTGTGCAGCCAGCCATCACGAATGCATTCCTCCGTGGCCTGCTCATCACCGACATAGCCCTGCATCACTGTGGCGCCGCGCAGGCAAATTTCGCCGGTTTGTCCGGGCGGCAAGGCATCCCCCAATGGATCGCAAATCCGCACTTCCATCAGTGGCGAGATGAGCCCTGAGCTTCTTGGCCGCTGACGGAACAGATCGCCGGAAATCGCCGAGCCAACGCCATTGGTTTCTGTCATGCCAAACCCTATGCCGACCATTTTACCCGGGAGTTTTTCCAGCACAGTTTCCACCAGTGACTCAGGTAATCCGGCGCCGCCGAATCCCAGCCCGGAAAATCCGGACAGGAAGGCTGGCGTCAGAAATTCCGGCTCCCGCAGCAGCTGCATCACCATGGATGGCGCGCCGTTGAACTGAGTGACCGATTCCTGCTTCATACTCTCTATGGCCGCCGCGGTATCCCACTTGTGCAGGAACACCAGCTTGCGTCCGGTCCGCAGCGCGGTCAGCAGCTGAGCATGCAGCCCACTGACATGAAACAGCGGCACGGCGGTGAGGATCACCGGTGGTTTGGCCTGCGCCATAATCGCCTGCACTGTGTCCGGTGAGGTCATGGCCGACATGGCCGAGATAAAGTCGATATTGAACAGTGCCTGACACACTGCCAGCTGAGACGACAGGACAGCTTTGGCGCGGCTGGTCGCGCCTGAGGTGAACAGCACCAGCGCCGGGGACTGAGGCCCAAGCTCAGGCATGGGCAAGGGGCCACCCAGGCGGTAATCCTCAATGGCAGCCTGATAGTGCAGGTTTCCCGGCTCACATCTGTCATCATCCACAATCAGCGCCTGACAGGGGCAATCCCCTTCAAGGCGCTGATATCTGTCCAGATCGCACACCAGCAGTGCCGGGGCAATGGCATCAATGGCCGACAGCAACTCTTCTTTTTTGCCAAAGCTGTTAAGCGGAGCAGGCACAGCGCCGATACGGGCCGCAGCACAAAATGCAACCACCCACTCGGGGCGATTACGGCAGGCAATGGCCACCCGATCGCCGGCTTGCAGCCCCCGGGACAGCATAAAGCGACCGAGCGCATCCATTTCCGTGAAAAAGCGGCTGAAGCTCCATCTGTCCTGCTGGTACAGCATGAACTCCTGCGCATCATTCCGGCGCGATTGTTCGATAACGCTCGCCAGCGTGGCCGGGGCATTGCGGTAAACCGGCAGGGACTGGCCGTTTACCTCAGTGATTGCCAGTTCAAAGGGCGCGCCCGGAGCCGTAAGTCCGGCGCGTACCTCCAGTGCATGTGCCATTGTTGCCATGGCCGTTCTCCTGAGTCTTGTCGTTAATTTTATTGGTTATTTTTATAGTAATACTGGTCAACGCCATCACTGTCGGTGGCTTTTGTCACTCTGCCTGCATCAATCAGCCAGTTCAGATGCGCAGCGGTTTCCCCAATGGCCATCATGCGCTCTATCGGCCCCAATGACCGGGTAAAAAGCTGCATAGTGGCCTGATACAGCGTGACGCCCCCGGTGTCGGTAAGCATCTGCGCAAGCTTGTCCAGTTGCTGCCGGTGATGCAGTGCCAGGCTGTCGATACGTTGGTGCGCCCCGATAAATACCGGCCCGTGGGCGGGCAATATCAGAGTGTCTGCCGGCAGCGCTTTGAGCCGCTGCAACGATGCCAGCCAGCACTTCAGTGGATTGGCCTGAGGCTCAATGTCAGTGACCAGCACATTGGAACTGATCTCAGGCAGCAGCTGATCACCGGCGATCAGGATCTTATGTTCTTCGCACCACAGACAGGCATGCTCAGGTGAGTGGCCTGCTGTAGTCACAACCTGCCAGCTTCCTGCGCCAATTGCCAATCGCTGACCATCAATTAAGCGGTTGAATCTCATGGGGACTTGCCCCATAAAAGGATCTTTGTCCACCGCCATCAACATGGCTGAAATCTCTGATGGGGGAACGCCGCCAAGACGATAGAATTCCGTTAATTGTGCGATCATCGGCCCATCCCGGCGAACCCCGGCGCTGCGCATGTAAAAGTACTCGCCGAAGGTCATCAGCAGCGGGATGTTGTAAAACGCGGTCAGCCAGGGGGCCAGCCCGGCGTGATCATAGTGAAAGTGGGTGCAGATAAGCCCCTTGAGCGGTTTATTTCCCAGTGCGGTTTCGACCAGCTCCTGCCACAGTTGGCGGGTGGCAGCGTTGGGCAGACCGGTATCCACCAGATACCAGCCATCGGTATCTTCCAGCAGATACACATTGATATGATCCAGCTTCATGGGCATAGGCATTCTTGCCCATAACACACCGGGCACAATTTCCTGCACCCTGGCCCGGGCAGCGGGAATTGGCAGCGGGTATTCAAGCAGTGTGCCGCGTTGTGTGACCTGCGAATTGTCCGTATGCACGTTCGCCTCCCATCCTGTGTGACCGGCCTTCCCCATAAGAATTCATTCAGCCGCAGACCAATACGTCCAAAAGGACGATGCTCCCATGACCTGTGTTGTTACCTTCAGGGTCATATCAACAAGGCCCGGCGAGCACGCCGCAGCCTCCAAAAACTGAGGAGCGAACCATGGAGTCGTCCCCGCAACAGGTCAACTGGCGCACCCACACCACTCTGGTGCTGCTGGCATTGGTTTACGTGTTTTCCTTTATTGATCGCAATGTGATTGCCATTGTGCTGGAACCCATCAAACAGGAGTTTGGCGCGTCCGATACCCTGATGGGGCTGCTCACCGGCATGGCGTTTGCCATTCTCTACGCTGGTCTCAGTCTGCCCCTGGGCAAACTGGCAGACGGCGGCGCCAATCGCCGCAATATAGTGGCGGTTTGTTGTGGTCTGTGGAGTTTTGCCACCATGGCCTGCGGTATGGCGCAGCATTTCTGGCAGATGATGCTCGCGCGCATGACGGTGGCGGTAGGCGAAGCCGGCGGCATGGCGCCCTCGGTATCTATGGTTGCGGATCTGTATCCGCCCTCCCGCCGCTCGCTGGCCATGAGCGCATTTATGCTCGGCCCCCATATCGGCTTGCTGGCTGCCATGGTGCTGGGCGGCTGGATCGCCCAGGAGTATGGCTGGCGTATGGTGTTCTTCGTGTTCGGCGCACCGGGACTGATCCTTGCCTGTCTGCTGTACGTGCTGGGACGTGAGCCCGGACACGGCGTCTTTGACAAGACCAGAGGCGCTCAGGATGAGCGGCCCTTCTTCACCCAGCTTAACGCCATTATCAAGGTCGACGGATTTGGCTGGATCGCCATGGGCTGCGCGCTGGCGGGTATGGCCGGTTATGGCTATGGCATCTGGGCGCCGACCTTTATGGTGCGCCACTACGATATGTCGCTGGCCCATGCCGGCATCAGTTTTGGTCTGGCCGGAGGGATCAGCGCCGCAATGGGTTCCATTTTCGCCGGACTCTACTGCGACCGCCTGGCCCAGCGTGATGTCCGCTGGCAGGTATGGATGCCGATGCTGGGTATCCTTATTTCCCTGCCAATGGGGCTGGCGTTTCTGCTCTGGCCTGCCGATGCTTTCTGGATGCTGGGCAGCCTGAAGGTGCCCCACGCTATCGCGTTTGCAGCCCTGTTCAGCTTTTTTGCCTCATGGTGGGCGCCCCTGTCCTACGCCGCAGTCAGTCACGTGATGACCAGTCGTCAGCGTGCCACCGGGGCGGCCGCGCTCAATCTGTTCCTGACCCTGTTCGGCGCAGGCCTGGGTCCCATGTTGACCGGCACCCTGAGTGATCTGTTTGGCGCAACCGGCGGACTGCAATATGCACTGATCGTCACGCTCCTGTGTCTGCTGATCTCCGCCTGGTGCTATCTCAAAGCGTCATCCCCGTACGCGGCCCGTATTCAGGCTCTCGAACTACAACAAACCCAGGCATCCCAGAGCGATGACCCGGTTGATTTGTCTACTCAGGGCGCGGTCAGTTGACCGGCCTCATGCATAAGGAGAATTAAGATGGCTACTTCACAGGACTATCGTCTGGGTGATTTTACCTTCCCAAGGGGCTGGTTTATGATCGCCACCGCCGCGGATATCAACACCCACAAACCCCTGGCGGTGCGGTTTTTCGGCCGGGATTTCGCGCTTTACCGCGGACGCGCAACCGGGCGCGTGGTGCTGCTTGATGCCTACTGCCCGCATATGAAAACCCATCTGGCGGCGGAAAATGACACCTCATATGTGATCATTGATGGCGGCGGCACCAACATTGAAGGCGACAGTATCCGCTGCCCTTACCATGCCTGGCGTTTCGGTCCGGATGGCAAATGCGATGATATTCCTTATCACGATGGTCCAATCCCGCAGACAGCCTGTGTGAAATCCTGGCCTGTGACTGAAAGTCTGGGGGCTATCTGGGTATGGCATGATCCGGAAAACGGTGAGCCTGAGTGGGACCATCCGTCCCTGCCCCAATGGGACGATAAAGCCTGGGTACAGTGGCAGTTCGACGACTTGGGATTGCTTGAGCAGCACCCCCAGGAAGTGATCGACAATATCTGTGATTACGGGCACTTAAGCCCAATCCATGGCTCCACAGTGCAGCGCTACGAAAACGAGTTCAGTGGTCATTATGCGGTGCAGCGCCAGTGCGGTCCGCACCGGACACTGGTGGGTACAGATGGCGTCAGTCCTATCCTGCATACCGATACCCGCTATCATGGCCCGGGCGTGCTTATCTCCCATCTGACTGGCTTTTACGAGTCGATTCTGATGATTACCCACACGCCGGTGGAAGATGGCTCGGTGAAGGTGTGGCATGCGCTGCTGGTGAAATCCCCCAACGGCAATGCCGAGGCCACGGTGGAAGATACCATCGCCGCCCGCCAGTTCCAGCATGCCAGCCGTCTGGCGTTTGAACAGGACTTCCAGGTATGGGTCAACAAAGCGCCCTGCCTCAACGGCCTGTTTATTCCCAGCGATGGCCCCTTTATGAAAGCCAGGATCTGGTACAAACAGTTTTACAACCCCAGAGCCCGCAAAGCCGAGTATCTGGATAAATGTGAAGGCACCTATGTGCCCAGAGGGATCTCAGCCTATACCCTGGACTGACCTTTCGCTGACGTAACCGGCTGTCAGCAACCGCATTCACTTTGCGACTGACAGCCCTCGTTATAGTGAGGACAGTCAGTCCAGCGCCCCAGCGCCAGCAAATCCATCACCTGATTGCATGTCGCATCAAACACAGCGACCAGCGACTGCGCCTCAACAGTCAGCTGAGCTTTATCCTGTGTCCGGGCAGTGATTTCAGTGGCTTTGGCCTGATTGGCCAAAGGTTGCATCGCCAGATTTGCCGAAGCGCCTTTCAGCGTATGACAAATCTCTGCCACCTGAACCAGCTCCCCCGCGTCGGTCGCCTGTTGAAATTGCGCCAGCAATACACTCATTTCTTCGACGAAAACCTGCAGTGCCTGGCGCAGCAGTTCAGCATCCTCCATGAAGGTGGACAGGGCTTTATTCAGGTCAATCAGCTTAGACGGGGTATCTGTCAGAATGAGCTCCGCAGCCGTCGTCAGCGGGAGATCCGTTGCGCCGCCGAGATCGTCAGGCATCCTGTGCGTAACCCGCAAATAGCGACTCAGGACATCAGACAACACCTCCAGCACCAAAGGTTTGGCGATATAGTCCGTCATTCCAGCGGCAAGACACTTTTCCCTGTCGCCCTGCATCGCGTTGGCCGTCAGTGCCACTATGGGTAGACTGGCATTCACGCTGCCGACCTGTCCGGCACGAATGTGGCCGGTCGCCAGATAGCCATCCATGATTGGCATCTGACAGTCCATCAGTATCAGGTCAAAATCGGTGTGCTCAAGCAGGCTCAGTGCGTTCTGACCATTATCCGCCACCTGCAGCTGTGTCAGTCCCAATTGCCTGAGCATGCCACTGATCACCAGCTGGTTGACCTTACTGTCTTCTACCAGCAGGATCTGCTGAGCATCATCGAAGACCAACTGCTGTCCCGGCTGAGTAGACGTCACCATGGCTTGTCCGGTCAACCAGGCCACCAGCTCCTGGAGCCGCGGGGGACGCTGACTGAAAGCGATGGTGTCCTGCATGTCATTGTGGATGCTGAGCAGCTGTCTGTGGCTGGAGAGGATCAACGTGTGCTCAGGTCGCGGGTTCAGTGATGATAGCAAGGATACAGTGTCATTCAAATCATCCGCCGTCTCCGGCACGCTAAACAGCAGCAGATCGATATCCGCAAGCGGCTCACCGGCTGCCGGCACTGACATCAGCTGCACATCAGCGCCCCAGGCAAGCAAGGTTTGCCTCAGCACCTCATCAGCCAGCAAAGGCTGACTCACCATGCCGATTCGGCTGCCGAGCAGTTCCGGCGGCCAGCTCTCTTGCTCCGGCATATCGCCCGCATCCATCAATAAATGAAAACTGAATGTACTGCCCACGCCCTCACGGCTTTTGACCGCGATATCCCCGGACATCAGATGACACATTCGCCGGGCGATGGATAACCCAAGGCCGGTACCGCCAAAATGACGGGTGGTGGACGAATCCGCCTGAATAAAGGGTTGAAACAGATTGGCCTGATGCTCTTCATCTATACCTATGCCGGTATCTTCTACTTCGGCTGACAACCTGAGTCTGTTGTCATATTGATTCAGGGCAATACTGACTTTGACCCAGCCGGTTTGGGTGAATTTAATGGCATTGCCAATCAGGTTGGCGAGGATCTGCCGGATCCGGGTGGGATCTCCCCGTACCCAGCGATACTGGACGGCGCTGACATCCAGCAGCAACTGCAAGCCTTTTTCCTCACCTTTCATGCTCAGCGGCTGGATTAAATCATCAATCAGGGCAATCAGATCGAAGTGCGTGCGTTCGATAACCAATTTGCCGGATTCGACCTTGGAGAAATCCAGAATATCATTGAGCAGATTAAGCAAAGAGTCAGCACTTGACGCCGCAACCGATACGTACTGACGCTGCTGGTGGGTCAACTGGGTCTGCTCCAGCAAAGATAAAATGCCCAGCACGCCATTCATGGGAGTGCGGATTTCATGGCTCATACAGGCCAGAAAATCCGCCTTGCTGCGGGTTGCCAGTTCAGCTTTTTCCGTAGCTTCAGTTAACGCCCAGTTTTTGAACTCCATCTCCTGAGCGTAGGATTCGATACGCTGCTCATTGGCTTTGATCCGGGTAATGTCCTCGACACACAGAAAGAAGCCAACCACTTCCTGATGTGCATTGATGTCCGGCACATAAGTGGACTGCAGGTATACCGGGGCCTTACCAACGGTATGAATCTCCGCTTCAAAGGACTGGATCCGCCCACTGAGCACCCGTTTGACATGGGGCTGGATGATCATGCTCAGCTGATCTGGCATGACTTTGCGGATATCCTGCCCAAGAATGTCAGACTCCTTTTGATCCAGCCATTGCAACAGCCGCCGATTAACGAAGCGAAACTGGTAGTGACGATCGACGTACCCCAGTTGCACCGGGATCACGTTGGTGACTTTGTCGATATAGTGTCTTGACTGCAGCAGCTCCTTTTCCTTTTGCTGCCGTAAACGAATCGACTGGTTGTAACTGTCCACCATCAGACCGAACTCATCGGCGGAGCGCCAGTTAATGGGCAGCCTGGGATTGTTGATAATCTGCTGACGAATGGCTCTGATGGGTTTAAGTACCACCTCCCGCTGGATCAACGGGTTTATCGTCAGCATCAACAGGAAACCTATCGCCTGAATGACAATAAACTCCTTCAATTCTGTCATCGCCAGCGCTTCGATAGGCGTGGAATTGTAGGTAACGTACACAATATATGGCCGCAGTCGCTGCTTGTCGTTATCAATGAGAAACAGCTTTACTGCCTGATGCACCAGCCCGCCCTGCGCCGACAGGATTGCTTCTTTACCGCCATTTTTGACATCGGCCAGCATCAGATTGACCTGCTCATCGAAACTGGCCTGACGGGTGTTGCCGACAAATTGATTTTTACTGTCGGCCACGATGTTGTCATTGGACAGAATACTGATCCGCACTATGCTGGGCTTGGCGGCCAGCGCACCAACAACCCGTTGCATGTCAGTGGAATGCGCTCGAGCTTCAAGCGTCAGTGTGAGAGTATTGATCACATCCGCCATCTCTTCATTGGCCCAGGACGTAATGCGTTTTTCCAGTATGTTATAAAACGACAGGGTGACCATCAGGCACACCATCAAAATGAGTGCAGAGTTGGCCACATTGAGTTTGAACGATAACGAGCGCTTCATTCTGCGCCCGGACGTTGACGGCTCATTCATCCGAGTCAATCCACAATGGCAAAGCCTGTGCGAGTTGCTGACAATCCTCTGTCATGACTTCACTGTCCCTCAACACCCGGCACACATTCAGCACTGCGTCTTTCAACAACGGATTTTGCCGGGAAAACAGCAATTGTTGTTTGGTTAAATCGAGCATCTCTATGCCCGCCATCGCGTCGGTAAATTCCGCAGCGGTTACTCTTTCTCTTGCAGCCATCAGGGCAATCGCCTCGGCTGGATGCTGCCGATAGTCATCCAGCGCCATCTGCCAGCCCCGCCAGATCTTTTGCTGCAAACCGGGAATGGCCTGTGTCACCTCAGCGGACAGCGACAGCACATCAAGGATCTCGTACTGGATTTCGGCGCTGGTAAACACCGGCCGGTAGTTGTGATTTTCAAGGAATTCCAGCATGTAAGGCGGATAGGTGACCATCGCCTGGATCTGTCCTTTTTCCATGCTCTCAAAACCGCTGCCCTGCTCTACATTGACGATGATGACATCTCCCAGGGTCAGTTGATGGGCAGCCAGCGCGCGGGCGAGCACATATAAGCCCAGACTGCTGACTTCACAGCCTATGCGTTTGCCCTTGAGGGCGGCCAGTGAGTCATACTCGCGGGAAGCAATAATTACATCTGAACCATTGGAATAGTCTGCCGCCAGAATGACTTTTGCGGGTTTACCGCCCAGCGCCCCAACCTGAACCACTTCAATCAGTGTTGATGTGAAACCATCAACCCGATTCGACAGATAGGCACGCTGCGCATCGGCCAGCGTGGCCACTTCAATCAGGTCCAGATCGAGCCCCAGTTTATCAAAGTAACCTCGCTGTTCAGCAAGATACAATAGCTCATATCCAGGCCAGGGATTGATGGCCACCCGAACCGTTGGCGCTGACGAAGGGGAACAACCTGCCAGCATGAGCAGCAACAGAGCGAACATTCTCATCATTAATCAATGTCCTTCCATCCGGGCGCGCATTCGATGACTTTCCAGCTGATTGACCGAGATCACCTGATTCCGGCCGGTGGATTTGCTGTGATACACACATTCATCAGCCAGCTTCAGCAAGGCGTGCAATTCATCACATTGTGCAGTCGCTTCAACTACCCCAAAGCTGGCCGTCACCCGGATCCCCGCTGGCATCAACGCCTCAAGCCGGGCCCGCAAATTTTCAACCTTGTTCAGCGCCGACTCGAACGGGCATTCCATCAGGATCACCATCTCTTCGCCCCCCAGACGGGCGACAATATCCTCTCTGCGGGTATAGTCCTTTAACATCTGTGCGGTGGCGACCAGCACTTCGTCTCCCACGTCGTGGCCGTGCTTGTCATTAATGGCTTTGAATTCGTCAATATCCAGCAGCACCGCACAGAAAGGCGTTTTATGACGGCGAAAGTGAGCCAGTCTGACTTCAGCGTTTTCCACCAGGAAATAGCGGTTGAACAAGCCGGTAAGCTGATCATGCATGGCCATGAATTGCAACTTGTCCCGCTGCTGCTTCAACTGCATATGTACCGCGACTCTGGCCCGCACGATGGCAGGTCTGACCGGTTTGGTGATGTAATCGATTGCCCCCAGAGTCAGGCCAATCTCTTCCGCTTCGTCACTGTCGTTCCCGGTGACAAAGATGACGGTGATTGACTCGGTTTGGGGATCGCTCTTGAGTTGCCGACAGACACTGTAGCCGTCCATTCCCGGCATGCGGATATCCAGCAGGATCAAATCCGGCTGGGGATAGCTTTTAGCCAGCGCCAGACAATCCTGGCCATTGCCTGCAGTGATGACCTCGCAAACGTCCTGCAAACATTTTGACATCACCATGATGTTGCTTTTGACGTCATCGACAATGAGCACCCGAAAAGCGGTCATCGGTCAGGCAATCCCGGTTATTTTTGATAGTGTTAAGTGTAGTCAATTCTGCAGGTGCGCAAGCCCTGGCCGCCAAAGTCGATACTCAGGCACGGCGATCATGTGGCTGGCACCGCTGTCGATTACCCAACAAAAAAGGAGCCTAAGCTCCTTTTCCTCAAATCGACCCTGTCAGTCTGTAATATCAGAGTTCATCCTGATTGAACTGGGCGATAGTTTCACCTTTGAACTGCTTTTTCAGCTGTGCCTTGGACAGTTGATTCAATTCACCACCGGCGGCGATGGTAAAGTGATCATGCTGATCCAGCCGCCTGGCCTGATACAGCATCACTACCTGCAGGGTTGAGTCACGCTGCTCCTGGGTCAAAGGCGTGCCATCCTCCCACTTACCGGTTTCGACTGCCGCTACCAGCCTGTCATAGACTTCGGCGGGCATATCATCGATAACCTTGTTGATATCCGTCATACGCTCTTCCTTTTATGCAGTACCATCTGCACCCGACAGATTAAATAACCGACAAAACCAACCACAAAACAGATGCCGGCGATGATCGCCCGGGTGCCTTCGGCAGGCTCGCCGCCCCAGAACCAGATCACCATGCCGGCGATAAACAGTGTCATGGCCAGGAAACTCTGATTCATCAGATTCTGGGAGCGTTTGATATGACTGATACGCTGCATTGACTCCAGATTGCCATCGAGTTTGGCGTGGCAGTGCTGACACTCCTTGGCCACGCTGGAAATCCGTTTACTGCAAACGGGACATTCAATCAGTGCCATGCCCGCTCCTTATCTCAGCTTATCGACCACGGCCAACATGGCGATCAATGATGCTTCACCCAGATAGGCACTGCGCTCAGGCGACCAACCGGCAAAGGGATCCGGCAGATTGTCATTGTCTTTAAACGGCATCTCCAGGGTATTGGACAGGCACTGGAACGTCTGCGCCACCCAGTTGGAGGCAATAGTCAGATTGGCCTTGCCCGGTTCATCTTTATCGTAGCCATACTGGCTCTGGAAATCGGCGCTGGCGAGCGTCAGGGCGCTGACGAAATCGCTCTGCAGCGACGCCAGTCGCTCATCCCAGGCCGGCACGCCTTCACAGCCAGCCAGGAACACGTAAGGCAGACCTTCGTCACCGTGCACGTCGTAGAACAGATCCACGCCGGTTGCTTTCATCTTTTGGGTGACATACAACACTTCCGGGCTTTTCTCGGCGCTCGGGGTAAGCCACTCGCGGTTGAGGTTTACCCCAACGGCATTGGTACGCAAATGACCACGGGCGCTGCCGTCCGGGTTCATATTGGGCACGATATAAAAATTGGCTTTATCCAGCAGCGCCTTGGAGGTCGGATTTTCCGTATCCAGCAACTGATAGATCAGGCCTTCAATCAACCACTCCGCCATGGTTTCGCCCGGATGCTGACGGGCAGTGATCCAGATATTTTTCTTGCTCTCATCGCCATCGCCGACTTTCACCAGCGTCATGTCGCGGCCATCCAGAGTCAGACCCAGATGTTCCAGCGTCACTTCAGGATGCATCTGCACCGCAGCCAGCAGATCCTGATGACGCTCATAGCTGTAAGGCGCAAAGTAAGCAATTTGAATGCTGTCGCAATCCAGCACCAACTCAATGCTCAGTACGCCGTTTTCATAACGGGTTGGCAAACGGAACCAGGTCTGGCGATCGTAACTGGCCACCGCCTGATAGCCTTCCCAGCCTTTGGTGTAAGATGCCTGACCGGCATTGGTGATGTTGAGACAATACTGATTGCCTACCTGTCCCTGAAAGCGGAAGTTAAACCACTGGAAGAATTCGCCGCCTTCGTCAGGGCGAATTGCCAGTTGAATGTCATCTTTATTCTCCAGGCTCAATACCTGAATGTTGCCACCATCAAAATTGGCAGTAATACGCATACTCACATCCTTTGCGTGTCGGGATTTAATGGCGCTAAGCATAAACCATAATCCCAACCCCTTAAACCATATTGGGAATTAATTCCCTGTCATCAGCAAAGCATACAAACAAGGGGCCAAAGCCCCTGATATAGACTTAGCCAATGAGTTAGTCAACCAGCATCAGCTCACGCACATATTTCACCGGCGAGCTGCCGAAACTGAGGAAGGTCTCATGGAAGTTTCGCAAATCGAACTCCTCGCCTTTAACGCCTTTGTACTCTTCGCGGAAATCATAGATTTCGCGGTATCCGGCATAATAGCTGGTCAGCTGCACCTGGCTTAAGGTTGCCCGGCGCCACTTGCCTTCTGCTTCCGCCTGCTGCTGAAATGCTTCTTCAGTCAACAGTTGAATGGCCTGCTGCTCATCCATGCCCAGCACCTGAATCGAATAATCCAGGATGGTGTTGCAGATCACCCTGAGGTTCCACTTATAATACATAAGCCACAGCTCAGGCTCGAAGTTGCCATAGCCCTCCTCCAGCATCATCCGCTCGGTATACACAGCCCACCCCTCCACCATGGCACCATTACCAAACAGACTCTTGATCATGCTGGGGGACTCGTTGGAATACACCAGCTGGGTATAGTGGCCGGGGATCGCCTCGTGAATATTGAGGATTTGCAAAATCCAGTGGTTATATTCACGCAGATAGCTTTCGGCCTGCTCATCGCTCATGCCATCGAGCGGCGTCACATTGTAATAAGTATTGCCGCCCTTATCGTAGGGACCGGGCGCACTGATGGACGCACCGGCAAAACCGCGCATATATGCCGGGGTTTCCCGCACCACCAAAGGCTTGTTGGGATCCAGGGTGATCAGTTGCCTGTCGATAACAAAGGCTTCCAGCTCAGGGATTTGACGGCGCACCTCAGTAACGAAATCATCGCGCTTCACATGCCGCACCGACAGGTGATCGATAAGCTGCCTGATCGCCACTTTTTCATCCGCTGGCGTAGGCTCGGTAAAGTATTTGGACCATAGGGTACGGGTGATTTTCGCCATTTCCGCCTGAACAGCGACTTTGTCTGCCATGGCTTTGTTATACAGGGCTTTGGCGCTCATACCGGACTGAATGTCCATGGCAAACTTCTCTTCATACAGGGTTTCACCAATGCGGAAATCGCGGGCCCCCTGAGTTTCCAATTTAGCCTGCAAGGCTTCCAGCCAGGCGATATGGTCATTAATTGCGGCTATCGCCGCATCAAAGCGCTCGTTGAACAGCGCTTTTTCAGCGTCGCTCAACCCTGAGTCTTTGACCTTTTGAGCCAATGCCGGTGACAGCACGGAAAACGCGCCTTTGTTCTGCATCACCGCCAACTGAGTATGTTCAAGGGTGGGATTGTCGATATTGGCCCGCGCGGCTTGATAATAGGCGGGCACATTTTCAAGCCGGGCAATTATTGAACGCAATCGCTGATCCAGCGGCGCAAAGTCTTCATTGATGATCTGGGCAAAGCCACCGGCTACGTTATAACCGGACGGATCCCACTGCCACTCTTTGAAACGGTTTATCTGCCACGCCATATTGGTCAGCAAATTCTCAATCAGCCGGTAATCCGTCACCTCATTGGCGCTCAGCGCATTCAAATCAAACACCTTCAACAGTGCCAGCTGAGTCTCAACAAATGCCAGGGTGTTGGCGCGACTGGCGGCATCCGGCACTTCGAGAATGCCGTCATAGGCATGGTAGCCTGAATACAGTGCCCAGGTGGGTGACAATTGCCACAGCGCATCGATAAACGCCTGCTTGTACGCGCTGAATGCCTGCTGCTCAACCTGAGCTGATGGCAGAGCCTGGGCACTGACTGAGGAATGGGTCTGGCAGGCACTCAGTGAGACAACACCCAATGCCAGCATGACAGCTAGAGACAAAGGTTTGGTTAACATAGGAATTCCTTTCTTCTGTTGTTATTCTTGGTGCAGATTGTTGACCCAAGTTAATCACAACAAAGGCGTTTTTGCAGCCGGCTGCACATGCTTTGTTACACTTGGCCAGACGCAGGTGTAATGACTTCACAAGGTGATCAGATGATAGATTTCCGCACCAAAATGACGGCCAATCGGCCCTGGGGAGAAGCCAGGCAACTGGATGGCCGCGCATTGCAGCGCCAGTTTGAAAGTGATCGGGGGCGTATCATCAACAGTGCGGCCATTCGTCGCCTGCAGCAAAAGACGCAGGTATTCCCGCTGGAACGTAATGCCGCGGTGCGCAGCCGCCTGACTCACTCGCTGGAAGTGCAGCAAACCGGACGGTTTATTGTACAGACCATCTTCGAGTCACTATCTGATCAGCAGTTGCAGCAATGGGGCTTAACCGGATTGGAGCAGGCGATGCAATCTCTGGTGGAAATGGGCTGTCTGATGCACGACATGGGT
Source organism: Shewanella sp. GXUN23E (assembly GCF_050865035.1). Lineage (NCBI taxonomy): Bacteria > Pseudomonadati > Pseudomonadota > Gammaproteobacteria > Alteromonadales > Shewanellaceae > Shewanella > Shewanella sp. GXUN23E. Next base: position 137,103 of record NZ_JBOZWP010000002.1, read on the forward strand.
AACCCGCCCTTCGGCCATTTCGGTGAGGCAGCCATCAATGACTGGTTCAGTAGCCACATTCCTGCGCGCTTTCCTGAACATCAGCAACCAAGCCTGCCCTCCCGCGCCGAACTGCTGCGGGATATCTGCCAGTTTGAAGGCAATGCTCAGGCCATACGCCTGCTGCAAAACCTGCTGGAGCTGAATCTCAGCTGGAGTCAGGCTGCTATCGTGATGAAGTACACCCGTCCGGCCACATCACTGAAACCACCTGCCGATGCGCCGCTGAGCTATTTGCAAAAGAAACCTGGCTGGTATTTCAGTGAGCAGGGGTATGTGGATCGCCTTTGCCGCGCACTGGATATTACCCCGGGGCACAGACATCCGCTGACTTACATTATGGAAGCGGCTGATGATATCTCTTATTGTCTGGCTGATATTGAAGATGCAGTGGAAAAGGACATTCTGACACTGGATGAGCTGGAAAGCCTGCTGCTGTCTCAGCATAGTCAATTGCTGCAGCAATGGGGGCTGGCGGATGACGGCAAACTGCCGGCTGCCATCGACTATGCCCGACAATCCGCACAGCGTCAGGGCATCAACCACGTCAGTCAGTTTTTTACCTTTCTGCGGGCCAGGCTTATTCATCCTTTGGTGAAACACGCCGCCAAACGCTTCATCGACAACATTGACGCTGTGTATCATGGCTGTTTCAATCAGGCGCTGCTGGAGGATAACAGCCGCGCCCATGCCATTACCCAAACCCTCAAACTGGTGGCGATTCGCCATGTGTTTAATCACAAAGAAGTGGAGCGCATGGAACTGAAAGGCTACAAGGTCATCACCGGGCTGCTGGATGCTTACCGCCCCTTGCTTAACTTAACCGCAGATGAGTTTTCCAAGCTCAGTGGCGATGGCAAGAAACCGCTGGTGGCCTCAAGGCTGTATCACAAGCTGCCACGCAAACACAGAGCAACCTATGAAAAGGCCTTGCAGGAAGCCAAAGACAATGGCTGCTTTTGCGACGCATTGGAGTTTTATCACAGATGTCGCCTGCTGCAAGATTATATCAGTGGCATGACAGACCAATATGCCTGGGATGAGTACCGCACCCTGATGGCGATTGACTGATATATCGGGCCGCACCGGCCCGGTTATCCAAAGCCGGCTTAAATCGACCGCACGATGCGCTACGTCGTGTTGTCAGCACACACAGCTCGTAGAAAGTGTTTGTTTAACAAAGTACGGGTTTGATTGCGCCCGGCTTTCGACAGAACATGCCTGCATCACTGCAGGCGAAAGCGGGCCTGAATGGGATTATGATCCGAGGCATCTGTCGGCCAGGCAGTGGCCTGCTCCAGCGTCAGTCCCCGGTAAAACAGATGATCCAGCGGCATGCCAAACACTTGACTGCGGCCATCCTGATGATATTTGACTTCCTTCATACCCAGGTCGTTCATCCAGTCTTTTACCAACCGGGTACGCTCGCCACGCCAGGTATTGAAATCGCCACCGACAATCACAGGTCCCTGATGCGCGTCAACGTCTTCAAACGCCAGACGCAATTGCTGCCGGTAAGTTTCCAGGCCCCAGCTGAAGTTGACGCCATGCAGATTGACCACAAGCAAACTGCTGCCATCAGACAAAGGATATGTAGCCACCAAAGCCGACTTGGGCAAACGAATGAGCGGCTCGGCAGTAAGCTGACCGCAGACTTCAAGCGGCGCGACACTGGCCACGTCCATCACACCGTTGGCGACATCAAAGCCGGTAAAGGCCCGCACCATCGCGACATGGGCTGAGTGGTCTGCAAAATAGGCTTTCAGGGGCTCAGTGAGGCTGGCCTCCTGCAACAATACCAGCTGACTGGAATCCACCAGCCCTTCAAGCTCGGTTTGCCAGCCTTTATTCTGCTGTTTATAGATGTTCCACACGGCCACCGACAGCGTTCCTTCTTTATCAAGAGGCACGCTTGATGGATTGAAGCGGCAACCGGAATGAAAATCCGGATCCACAATGCTGCTGGTCACGCCGGCCGGGTATCGTTCGAATATCCAGCTCAGGCCGATAATTCCTGTCAGTGTCAAAATAGCGAAGATGGCTGAGACCGTTTTTTTCATTTTAGTCGGGATTTCATGGGGCAAAGGGAAAACAACAGCGCACCAAGATAGCAGAACCGGGCAGATTTGTGATTATAATGGTTTTTCTTTCATGGTTTTGAAGACTCGTTTTCATGGAAAAAGTCGTTCACCTGCTGACATTGGCAGGTATTTCCCTTTACTGGACGACCACTGCCGCCATCACGTTACGTATCATCACCAAGCGCCGGGCCATAGGGGTATCTCTGGCCTGGATGATGGTGATCTTCGTGGTACCTGTGGGTGGCGTTGTGGCTTATCTGATGTTTGGTGAGCTGAATCTCGGCCGCCAGCGCGCTGCCCGGGCCAGAGCAATGTTCGAGCCCTATTCCCAGTGGTTTAAGCGTCTGCACCAATGGCGCCAATATCAACCCGCGTCCTTAAGCCGCTACAGCGCGGCGATTACGGCACTGTGCGAGCAGCGCATGGGTATTCCGGCACTGGCGGACAACCAGCTGGCGCTGCTCAGCACCACCGACAGTATCTTCTCCAGTCTGATCCGGGATATTGAAACTGCCACCGACAGTATTCATATGGAGTTTTATATCTGGCATCCGGGTGGCTGGGCAGACAAAGCCGCCAATGCGCTGATTGACGCTGCCCGGCGCGGCGTGACGATCCGCATTCTGCTGGACAGCGCAGGCAGCCGCACGTTTTTCAAAAGTCACTGGCCAAAGACACTGGAGGCAGAAGGGATCAGAGTTTCTGCTGCGTTGCCGGTATCGCCCTTCCGTATTTTGTTCCAGCGCATCGATTTGCGGCTGCACCGTAAAATTGTGGTGATCGACAATCAAATCGCCTACACCGGCTCGATGAACCTGGTGGACCCGGCCTTCTTCAAGCAAAACGCCGGGGTTGGTCAGTGGATTGATGTGATGGTGCGCCTCACTGGCGCCAACGTGCCTGTGCTTGGCAGCATTCAGGCGTGGGACTGGGAAGCAGAAACCTCGGAGCGGCAACTGCCGCCACCACCTGTGCTGGATGCCCACACCCAGCATTCCATTCGCGATCTGGTGCAGGTGATCCCCTCGGGGCCAGGCATGCCGGAAGCCATCATTCAGCAGGTGTTGCTGCAAAGCATTTATCAGGCGCGGGAAAAAATCACCATCACCACGCCCTATTTTGTGCCCAGTGAAAATCTGATGTTTGCCTTGATTTCCGCGGCCCAGCGTGGCGTTGATGTGAATATTATTATTCCCGATCGTAACGATTCGCTGATGGTGGAATGGGCCAGCCGCTCTTTCTTTGGCGAACTGCTGCGCGCCGGCGTGAAACTGCACCGCTTCCGCGGCGGCCTGTTGCACACCAAGTCTGTGGTCATCGACAACCGTCACAGCCTGATAGGCACAGTCAATCTGGATATGCGCAGTTTGTGGCTGAATTTCGAAGTGACGCTTGCCGTGGAAAATGAAGCCTTTACGCAATCGCTTATCGCCCTGCAGCAAAGCTATCTGCAGGATTCAGTCGTCATTGACGCCGACAGCTGGAACAAACGTAAATTTCACAAGCGCTTTGCCGAGCAGTTCTTCTATTGGTTCTCACCTTTGCTCTAAGCCGACAGGCTGTTACCTGGCAAGGTGACACGCTGAAAAGCAAAACGCCCGCTTTCGCGGGCGTTTTTTAATTCCTGGGAGTTCCGGAAGTCCCGTCCTTGTTATAGAAGGCATCCACGACTTCGACGTCACCGGTATCCATATTGTAATTCATTACCTTGGTGGTCTTTTCCTGTTGAATATGATGAACCATACGGTAGATACATATTCTTGGCGGGCCGCTAGTATAGGTATATGCCACGTCGATATCCGTCGTCGCCAGGTCCTCATCAACAACAGCATCGTTGGTAATGTCAGTGTCAGTCAGCGCGTGCCACAGTTCACCACAGGCGTTAAATAGCGGAGTGTCTGCACCGGAAACCGCGTAGGGCCAACCAGTCACAGTTGAGTCCAGATTGCCATCTCCAAATCCTTTCAGATCTTCAACCGCACCAGTATGCCCCCCCGCCAGCCAACCACTGTGATAAAGCTTCACCGCAGATTCGAAAGCCGCAAATTGACTTAAAATCCTCGCCTCATGCGCATCATCCTGCATGTTGATAAATTTGGGGACCGCAACCACAGCCAGGATCCCGAGAATAATGATGACGACAACAAGCTCAATGAGGGTGAATCCCCTGCTCCTGGATACCAACATACCACCTCCAATTAACCAGCAGCGCGATTATTCACCGGGCAGAAAATATCGTCAAATTGATTGATTGTTAAAAAGAAACAGAGTATTCACATCATCAGTGGCAAACGGAGAACCGCATTGCAACAGCGGATAAACGCAAAAAGCCCGGTCATCAGACCGGGCTTTTGCGAATGTGGCGGTGAGGGAGGGAGTCGAACCCTCGATACGTTTCCGTATACACACTTTCCAGGCGTGCTCCTTCGGCCACTCGGACACCTCACCAAATTGTGGTTTTACGACGGTTTGATGGTCGCTGCCAACATGCTGCCGGCAGATTTCAGCTTTGCGAATAAGTTGAACTTACTTTGCAAACCAGAGAATTGGCGGTGAAGGAGGGAGTCGAACCCTCGATACGTTTCCGTATACACACTTTCCAGGCGTGCTCCTTCGGCCACTCGGACACTTCACCCAATCTGTTTGTTGCCACCGAATCACTATCCGGCTGACCTAAGGTCATTGGCTGGGCAGTCAGCGTGACTGCAATATTTGGCGGTGAGGGAGGGAGTCGAACCCTCGATACGTTTCCGTATACACACTTTCCAGGCGTGCTCCTTCGGCCACTCGGACACCTCACCAATTGTCTGTTTTACGACTGTCGTCGCCTTCTTGCGAAGGACGTTACCCACATTGCAGATAACAAAATCTGGCGGTGAAGGAGAGATTCGAACTCTCGATACGTTGCCGTATACACACTTTCCAGGCGTGCTCCTTCAGCCACTCGGACACTTCACCGTTTTGTCGTTATTCCGCCAGCCTCTGGCCGCCGGTTAACGGAGCGCTACTTTACGCAAAAGCGCCTGTCTAATCAAGGGAAAAAACAATAACCTGGCGCGTCTGCGCGCGGTTTGAACAAATCCCCGGCCAACTGCTGTAAATCTTTGCAATATGGGGAAAAAAGAACCCGCATTCAGCGGGTTCCATAGTCACAAGACGAGTTGTTCAGGCGTTGCCTTTGACCTGCATATTCAGGGTTGCTGCGAAACTGAGCATGCGATCCAGCGGGATCAGGGCTTGCTTACGCAGCTCTTCGTCCACAAAAATCTCGTGTAGGCCGCTGTCACAGTCAGACAGCGCAGACTCAATCGCCTTTAACCCATTCATTGCCATCCAGGGGCAATGAGCGCAGCTGCGACAGGTAGCACCATTACCGCCGGTTGGCGCTTCAATCAGGGTTTTACCCGGCGCAGCCTGCTGCATCTTATAGAAGATGCCTCTGTCAGTGGCGACGATAAAGGTATCGTTATCCATGGTCTGTGCGGCTTTGATCAGCTGTGAAGTAGAGCCGACCGCATCCGCCATCTCCACCACACTGGCCGGAGATTCAGGATGTACCAGCACCGCGGCATTGGGATACTGCGCCTTAAGCTCCCGCAGCGCCTTGGCCTTGAACTCATCGTGAACGATACACTCGCCCTGCCACAACAGCATCTCGGCGCCGGTTTGCTTGGCAATATAGCTGCCCAGGTGCCTGTCCGGTCCCCAGATAATCTTTTTGCCTTCGCTGTCCAGATGCTCGACGATCTCCAGCGCAATACTGGAGGTCACCACCCAGTCGGCACGGGCTTTAACAGCCGCAGAGGTATTGGCATACACCACCACTGTGTGATCAGGGTGCGCGTCACAGAACTTGCTGAACTCGTCGATAGGACAACCCACATCCAGTGAGCAGGTCGCTTCCAGGGTCGGCATCAGCACAGTTTTCTCGGGACTTAAGATCTTGGCGGTCTCGCCCATAAACTTAACGCCGGCGACAATCAACGTTTTGGCGGGATGGTCACGGCCAAATCGGGCCATTTCCAGCGAGTCCGACACGCAGCCACCGGTTTCTTCGGCCAGCGCCTGAATTTCAGGATCGGTATAGTAGTGGGCCACCAATACGGCATCTTTCTGCTCAAGCAGGGTTTTGATGCGGGCTTTGTATTGCGCCTTTTGCTCGTCACTCAAGACAGCTGGCTTGGGCGGGAATGGATATTCAACTGGGGTATAAACGGGAACCTGGCTTTCCATAGTAAAAACGCAAAAGGATCAAATCGTTCGCGCATTATACGCAATTCCCCGGCGGCTCACAATTCTGTGATCTTTAACCTGTTCCCGCTAATGTGCAAACTACCGTCATCAAGTTTCAGTGCAAACAGCAAGTTAGCAGGCGAAGACGCAATAAAAAAGAGCACCTGAGTGCTCTTTTATTGGCCGTCTGTCTGTCAACGCATTGCCATCAACATATCGGCCGGCGACTCCAGATATTGTTTCCACAGGTTGCAGAAGCGGGCGATGGTGCCACCGTCTATCACTCTGTGATCCCCGGACCAGCTCACCTGCATAATCTGCCTGCCCTGCACTTCGCCGCTGGCGTCAAATCGCGGCAGTAACTGCACCTTACCCAGGGCCACTATCGCCACCTCGGGCTTATTGATGATAGGCGTTGCCACTGTGCCACCCAACGCGCCTATGTTGGAGATAGAAATAGTGCCACCTTTCAAATCTGCCGGTTGAACCCGACCGCTGCGGGCGTCTTTGGTCAGGCGGGTGATCTCAGCAGCAATATCCAGAATCGACTTGGCCTGTACGGCTTTGACATTGGGCACCAGCAAACCCACCTTGGAGTCGACCGCCATACCTATGTTATGGCTGGCTTTGTAGGTCAGCTCGGTGCAATCGCCATTCACCTGGCTGTTGAGTACAGGAAACTCGGTCAGTGCCAGCGACATGGCTTTCATAAAGAAAGGCATCAGAGTGATTTTCAACTCCTCCGTGCCATATTTAGCCTTCATCTGCTCCCGCAGTGCCATCAGCTCGGTGATATCCAGCTCTTCACAGTAAGTAAAGTGCGGAATAGTAGATACCGACTCCTGCATGGCTCGGGCCATTACCGCCTGCACGCCGCGAATGGGCTCAACTCTGTCCCCGGCAACGGCCGCCATGGCAACCTGAGCGACTGGCGCAGTATGCTGAACTTTCTGAGCCTGCACCACTGCCGGTTTTTCACCACTGAGGTAACGCTGCACATCTTCCTTGTAAACCCGGCCATTTTTGCCGGAACCAGCCACCAGACTTAAATCCAGATCGTGGCTGCGTGCCAAGCGACGTACCGCCGGACTGGCCAGCGCCTTACCGGGCCGTCGCGACGGTGCGATATCACAGTTGGCCGTAACCGATGGCTCCTTTGCATCCAGCTCACCTGATATCGGTTGGGCACTGGTGTCTACCGCCACCTCAATGGCAAACAGCGGCGCATGTACCTGGGCAAGCTGGCCTTTACGATAATGCAGTTTAACAATTTTGCCGGCCTTGATGGCCGGGATCTGCACCAGCGCCTTGTCTGTCATGACATCGGCTATGGGCTGATCTTCCACGACAAAATCACCTTCACTGACCAGCCACTCAACCAGCTCACACTCAACAATGCCTTCACCGATATCCGGCAGCAGGAAGTCTTCCACCACAAAAGCTGCGGTACTGGCTGGCGCCTTAACAGGCTGTGACGGCATAGCGTCAACAACTGGCGCCTGAGCAATCTCAGCGTCGCCGGTCGCAACATCTATGCTGTAAAGCGGCGCATGCACCTTGGCTATCTCGCCTTTGGCATAATAGAGTTTGGTAATGCGGCCACTGAATGGTGCCGGGATCTGCACCAGCGCCTTGTCGGTCATCACATCGGCAATGGGCTGATCTTCTGCCACCACATCGCCTTCTTTAACCAGCCAATCGACCAGTTCACACTCCACCACACCTTCGCCGATGTCCGGCAAAATAAAATCTTTAATCATCGCCGGCACTCCTAGTAAGTCATGGTCGCTTTGATGGCTTCATAGGTTTTCAGCGCATCAGGCATGTATTCTTTTTCGTGACACAGTGGATAGGGCGTATCCAGGCCGCACACCCGAGCGATTGGCGCCTCCAGATACAGGAAACACTCCTGCTGAATGGTGGCCGCAATTTCACCGGCAAAGCCACCTGTCAGAGGCGCTTCATGGTTTACCAGCAAGCGACCGGTTTTACGCACCGACTCGGCCACGGTATCCACATCCCAGGGGGCCAGAGTACGCAGGTCAATCACTTCGCAGGAGATATTGTCCTTGGCCGCCATGTCAGCAGCCTGCTCCAGGATCTCCATCTGCGCGCCCCAGCCAAGCAAAGTGATGTCGCTGCCTTCGCGAACCACGTCAGCCTTGCCCAGCTCCAGCTGATAGTCGCCTTCCGGCACTTCGCCGACACTGGCCCGATATAAACGCTTGGGCTCAAAGAACACCACAGGGTTTGGATCGCGAATCGCGGCCAGCAACAGGCCTTTGGCCTGCTGGGGATTGCGCGGCACCACCACTTTCAGGCCGGGCGTGCCGGTGAAATAAGCTTCCGGCGACTGCGAGTGATAGTGACCGCCGGCTATGCCACCACCGTACGGCGTGCGGAAGGTCAAGCCACCGACATTGAACTCGTTACCGCTGCGATAGCGGAACTTGGCTGACTCATTCACTATCTGATCAAACGCCGGGAAAATGTAATCGGCGAACTGGATCTCGGCCACGGCCGTCATACCGTTGGAGGCCAGCCCATTGGCAAAACCGGCAATCCCCTGCTCAGTCAATGGCGTGTTGAAACATCTGGCCTTACCAAATTTATCCTGCAGTCCTGAGGTGGCGCGAAACACCCCACCAAAATGGCCCACATCTTCACCGAATACCAGCATGCGCTCGTCGGCTTCCATGGCAATCGTCAGGGCCTCATTGATGGCCTGCAACATATTCATTTTTGCCATAAATCAATCTCTCCCTGACGTCTTTGGGTAAGCCTTTGGATACTTGCGAATGTGAGCCTTGAGATCGGCCAGTTGTTGTTTAAGCGCTGGTGTTGGCTCATCGAGCACATCTTCAATCAGATGGTCTATGGAAGGCACCGGCAGCTTTTCAGCCACCTTCACTGCCGCCAGCACTTCTTCGCGATAGCGTTCATACAGAGCTTTGTCATCACTGTCGTTGAGCCAACCTTTGTTGATGAGCCAGAGCTTGAAGCGCTGCACAGGATCGTGCTCGCGCCACTTGGCCTCTTCATCCTTGGAGCGATAACCGGACGGATCGTCCGAGGAGGAATGAGCGCCCAAACGATAGGTCATGGCTTCTATCAGCACAGGCGCCTGATGCTCAATGGCATAGGCCCGCGCCTGCTGAGTGGCTGCCAATACAGCCAGCATATCGTTGCCATCCACCCTCAGGGTATGAATGCCGTAGCCTATGCCGCGACTGGCAATCCCGTCACCGGCAAACTGCTCTTCGGTGGGCGTAGAAATGGCGTATCCATTGTTACGACAGAAGAAAATAGTCGGCACCTTGTGTACTGCCGCCATATTCAAGCCGGCATGGAAGTCTCCTTCCGATGCTGCGCCTTCACCGAAATAGCAGATGGCAACATTGCGCTTGCCTTGCATTTTCAGGCTGTAACCGACGCCGGTTGCCTGAGGGATTTGGGTTGCCAGTGGTGAGGATATCGTCTGGTAGTGCAGTTCAGCACTGCCGTAATGGATGGGCATCTGTCTGCCCTTACCCAAATCCAGCTCATTGCTGAACATCTGATTCATGAACTGAGTGGTGGAAAATCCCCGGTAGCGCAGCGCGGCATGCTCGCGATACTGCGCCAGTATGATGTCCTGTGGATCCAGCGCAGCGGCGCTGCCGACCACAGCAGCTTCTTCACCGGTACAGGTCATATAAAAACTGATCCGTCCCTGACGCTGTGCGCCAAGCATACGTTCATCCAATACCCGAGTAAAAACACAGGTATCATAAATTTTCAAAGCAAGTTGCTTGTCGATAATCGGCTCAATAGCGCCGTCGTAGGTCGTTCCGTCAGCCTGAAGTATCTTAAGGGTAGGTATAGACAGCGATTTACCTTCAATAAAATTGACACGATGTACCACGGCCAGGTGACTGTCTTTGGGTTGTGCGTTGCTCATAATTTGCTCTTTATTATCCTGAGTAAGCGGGAAATTCTCCCCTTCCCGACTTACTCTGTGAGTATTTCAATACGCAGCGAGAACATTACGTTAACGTAAACTAGCTAGCAACTTTTACACTTTGGCAAACCACAAGCTACCCTGACCTGCCATGTATAAAATGCTTTACAGCACAAGGGGCTCTGGCTCAGGAACCAGACACAGCAAAGTGCGTTGACCCACAGGGACTTTGGCATTGGGGAATACCACTGTCTCCCGCTCTTCCTGCACCACAACATCCTGGCCGCCATCTTTGGCCAACACCACACCTTTGCCAAAACTGGTGAAATTTTCCATATCGTTGGCAAAGGTGAACTTGAAGTCTTCATGCTGTTTCACTATTGACCGGCTGACCCGATACAGATGCAGGCGTTTGGGATCATACTCCGGCAGATCCAGCGGTTTGTCGGCGATCAGCGCGGTCAGCATCTGATCCATCGCAATAAAGCGGGTCATATCATTCTGGCCCATAGGGAACACTTTACCCAGTTCAATGGTAAAAGCATCGGCGCCATAGCCGTTGGCTGAGAAGTAGGAGAAAGTCGTGGTCGGCTCGTGATGGAACAGCACGCAATTCACCCCCGCCGCATCCAGAAACTGCAGCTGGGCTTTGCTGTACGGACGACCGTGGCGATAGGGGTAAATGGCAAACTTTTCGTGTTTGGCGCCACGAATAGCGGTATGCAGATCATAATGAATGCGTTGTCTCGCCTCGGGCTCTCCCGAGGGCTCAGCACTGAAAAATGCATCCACCACGGTTTCCAGTTGTTTGGCGCGGATACGCTCCGGATTACACAAGCCCGGCCCACGGGAATGCTCACCACTGAACAGCCGGTTAAGATTCTCATCCACTATCCGGGTACCATTGAACATGGCTGGCGGGTTGCCAAACAGAAACAGGACTCTGTGTCTGGCGCGGATTTCCTGATTAAGCAGCCGGCGGATAAGGCCATTACACAATTCGATTGGCGCGGTTTCGTTACCGTGGACGCCGGATGACAGGACTATGTCCTTATTGCCGGGCGAGAGCGGCTCAAACAACAGAATACCGGTATCGAGGATCTCTACCCGGGTGTGATCCCCCAGCACCATGGCTTCGGGGCCCGCAAATCCTTCGGGATGCGACAGGGTCAGGGCTAAAAAATCCTTGGAATTCATTAACGTCTTCAGCATCCACAGCTCCTTCTATTGTTGTTGGATCCCATCGCAGCACATCTGCTGCGCTCCCATAGTAACACAGATTTTTCAACTGAAAGTCAGCAGCTTAGCATTTGTTTAATCGACCAATACGATCGAAATTAACAATTCACTTGCAAAAATCGGTACGCTCATTGATATTAAGCCATCTGGATGGCCAAACAACAATAATCAATCAGATCAGGACAAATGAGATGGCACAGGCAACGTTCGGCGCAGGCTGTTTTTGGGGTGTGGAATACTTCTTCCGTCAGGTTCCCGGAGTCACAGATGCAGTATGTGGATATATGGGCGGCAATGACAAATATACCGATTATCAAAGCGTAAAAACCGGCGTCACGGGTCACGCCGAAGTGGTTCAGGTGACCTTCGATGAGTCAGTGGTCAGTTTTGATGAGTTGCTGACGGTATTCTGGCAAAACCACAACCCCACTTCACTCAATCAACAGGGTGGAGACATGGGGACTCAATATCGTTCCGTGGTGTTTTTTCATGACGCACAGCAAAAACAACAGGCACAGGCATCCAAACTGGCGCTGATGCGCTCAGGCCGTTGGGGACAAAGGCATATAGTGACGGAAATTGTACCGCTGCAAACCTTCCATCCGGCCGAGGAATATCATCAGAATTATCTGGACAAGAACAATCTGCCCACCTGCCATCTGTTTTATGGCTGATTTGCGGCCGATTTGTGACTGAGAGTGCGGATATATCAGATTTGAGCAACAAAAATGCCCTCATTATGAGGGCATTTTCATTCTGACTGGCGAAATCGCCTTGTCTCAAACCGTCACAATTCCAAGGTTCAGGCCTTGAGCGCCTCATCGATCATCACTCTGGCATCTGCCAGCAGTTGTTTCAGATGAGTTTCGCCGACAAAACTCTCGGCATAGAGCTTAAACAAGGGCTCGGTGCCGGACGGACGCGCCGCAAACCAGCCATTTTCTGTGGTGACTTTGATCCCGCCGATAGCTGCGCCATTACCCGGAGCATGGGTCAATTTGGCAGTGACAGGGTCGCCGGCCAACAACTCCGCCTGCAGGGATTCTGCGGTTAACTTACTGAAACGGGCTTTTTTCGCAGCACTGATGGGACTGTCGATACGCGCGTAAAAGGCATTGCCAAACTGCGCCGTCAGACGCTGATAATGCCAGGCCGGAGATTTGCCGGTCACCGCCAGAATTTCCGCCGCCAGCAAACACAAAATGAAACCGTCTTTATCGGTACACCAGGTCTGACCGTCACGCTGCAAAAACGCCGCGCCCGCACTTTCCTCACCACCAAAGGCAATACTCTGATTGGCAAGACCATCCACAAACCACTTAAAGCCCACCGGCACTTCCATCAAAGTGCGCTGATGGAAAGCACAGATACGGTCAATCATGGCACTGGAAACCAGCGTCTTGCCGATAGCCAGATCACTTGACCACTGTGGCCTGTGGGTGATCAGATAGTCAATCGCCACGGCCAGGAAATGATTGGGGTTCATCAGACCGCCTGCCACCTCGTCGGTCGTTGGGCAGACGATACCGTGACGGTCGAAATCAGGGTCATTGCCCAGACACAGATCAAACTGCTGCTGGTGTTCAAGCAAACCTGCCATGGCATAAGGCGATGAACAGTCCATACGGATCTTGCCGTCCTTATCCAGCGGCATAAAACCAAATGCCGGGTCGACTCTGTCGTTAACCACTGTGATGTTCAGCCCGTAATGCGCGGCAATTTTATCCCAGTAGTAAATGCCGGAGCCGCCCAGAGGGTCTACGCCAATGCGGATATTGGCATCGGCAATGGCCTGCATGTCGATCACCTGCGCCAGCGATTCAATATAAGGCTGGTACAGCTCTCTGTGCTCAATAAGACCAGTGGTCAGTGCAACGGCAATATTAACCCTTTTTACCCCTTCAAGCTGCGCGCTGAGGTAATCATTGGCACGCTGCTCAATCCAGGCAGTAATCTCGCCTTCAGCCGGGCCACCATGGGGCGGGTTATATTTAATACCGCCATCCTTGGGAGGATTGTGGGAAGGGGTGATGATCAGACCATCGATACGGGATGGATCGTCCTGCACCTTTCCTCTGTTGGCTGCCACCAGATACTGGCTGACCACAGGCGTTGGCACAAAGGCATCATCAAGCTGGGCGATCACCTTGATTTGATTGGCAACCAGCACTTCCATCGCAGTGATATAAGCCGCCTGCGACAGTGCATGGGTGTCCATGCCCAGCAGCAGCGGGCCATTGATGCCTTGCTGACGGCGAAAATCCACCACCGCCTGGGTAATGGCGATGATATGCGACTCATTGAAACTGGCATCAAATGCACAGCCTCTGTGGCCTGAGGTGCCAAAACTCACTCGCTGCGCGGCCTGTGTCATATCAGGCACCAGTCGGAAATAGTGACTGATGAGTTTTGGAATGTTGGTCAAATCAGATTGTTGGGCAGGTTTGCCTGCTCGCTTGTGAATGGCCAAAGCTCGCTCCGTTGCACTTATACACGCTGAGCCAACTGAGCAGCCTCAGTGGCAGTTGCACCAAACTGTTCCAGCACTTCGGTCAGGATAGTGCGCTTCTTGGCAGTGTTATTGTTGGTAGTCACCCAGAATCCGCTGTTGCCAATTTCTTTTGGATTGGCTGATTGACTGGCCTGCAGCAAAGCATCTTTGGAGGTCGCAAAATACAGACGATCCCGCCCCTGAACCTGCAATACCCTGTCAAATTGACGACCGGTCGCCAGATAAAGGCTTTCAAGAATAAACAGGAATCGGCCTACAGCGCCTTTTTGCGCTTCCATCTGGGCCTCATTCACCAGTTCATTGAATACTACAGTTTGAGTGGATTGAGGGATGGCCTCAGCACTGACACTGACGTTGACTTCCTTGCCGGGATGGCTGATATCTGCCGGCACTTCGATATTGGCCTGAGCAACTGTCATCCCCAATAAACGACGCAGAATATCCGAGGCACTTTCGCCAATGCGTTCGGTTTTACTGGCAATGTAGCGATACAGCTCCTCATCAACCTCGATATATTTCATGAGCAGTTTTCCTATAGATCCCACTTGTCACCTGCCCCGACTATCATTGACGGGACGATAAAGGCCATCAGTGTATGTCAGAAAGTCACGCTTGATAAGCGCCACCATGATGAAAATTCATTGGATTCAGTGCTGTCGGTGAGAATTCCCGCACTGTGTCAAACACAATGTGAGCTGACGTACATTTTCTGCACTTAACCGGCACTCAGTGAAGTGCTATCAAACTCAGTGCCGAAGGCTCCTGGCAGGCAAAACTGTTATTCAACTCAAAAAAAAGGCAAAATCCCGACGGATTTCAATCTCGAGAGTGACAACGTGGTGGCGCAACTGATGCATTTTGAACAAGCCGGACAAGGGCCGGACATTATTCTGATCCACGGTCTGTTCGGTAATCTGGATAACCTCAGGGGGCTTGCACGCCAGCTTGAGCAGCATTACCGGGTATGGCGGGTCGATTTGCCCAATCATGGCCTGAGTTTTCACACGGCAGATATGCACTATGATGCCCTGGCATGCGCATTGACGGACTTTATGGACGCACAGCAATTGTCCTGCGCCCACCTGGTAGGTCATTCCATGGGCGGTAAAGTGGCCATGGCCATGGCACTGACTCAGGGCCACCGGGTCCACAGTCTGGTTGCCGCCGACATTGCACCTGTCGCCTACCATGCCCGCCACACCAAAGTTTTTGCCGCACTGACCAGTCTGCCCATCAGTCAGATCAGTGACCGGCGACAGGCACTGGAGCACTTGCTCAGCGCAGGTATTGACGAGGGAACCGCGCAATTTCTGCTTAAGAATCTGCAGCGCACAGCTAGCGGATTTGAATGGAAATTAAATCTCAGCCAACTTGAGCAATGCTATGCACAGCTTATCGATTGGCCCTATTCAGAACTAACCTATACAGGGCCAACGCTGTTCATTCGCGGCGATCAATCCGACTATGTGATGAGTGACCACAGACAAGCGATTCTGGCACAGTTTCCCCATGTTCAGGCAAAAACCATTGTGGGTGCAGGACATTGGCTGCATGCACAAAAGCCGGCACAGTTCAATCGCATTGTTGAACACTTTATCGACAAAGCCACAAATGGCACGCCGGAAGCCTGAGCTTCCATATGGCTCTGACGCTGTTGATATGGTATATTCCCGCCTCTTTTGACCAGGGCAGCACGGAAAGGACATAAAGCTATGCTGAATCAGTACATGGAACAGATTGAAACCCTAGGCCTGAATCTGTTTTTTGCAGCGATATTTTTCTTTATCGGGATGGCCATCCGGGATGTACTGAAACAGGGAGATGTCCCCAAATTTGGTCAATTCATTGTTTGGTTAGTGCTCTTTCTCGGCTGTGCCGGGTTTGTGGCAAAAGGTATTATCCAGTTTACCTGGGAAACCTCGGGTATTGGTTAAACGACAATAACATGGCTAAAGAAGCAACAGACAGAACGACCATAGACCTGTTTGCCAATGAAAGGCGACGCGGGCGACCCAGAACCAACCCGCTGCCACGCGAACAGCAGCTCAAGGTCAACAAACGCAATCAGATCCAGCGGGATAAAGCCAAGGGCTTGAAGCGGATAGAGTTAAAAGTGTCACAAGAATTATATGACGCCTTGAACCGCGAAGCGCTGGAAAGTAACATCAGCCGCAGCCAGTTAATCGAATTACTTCTGTTAAAGCAAATCGACTGCTGACCGTTTTTGTACCACGATAAACATGATATCGCGCATTTAGACACATTAAGGAAAGACAATGGCAACTGTAGGTCTTTTTTTCGGTAGTGACACAGGCAATACCGAAGCTGTAGCCAAAATGATCCAGAAAAAACTGGGTAAGCAGATGGTAGATGTGAAAGACATCGCCAAGAGCACCAAAGAAGAGATCGCCCAGTTCGATCTGCTGATCTTCGGTATCCCGACCTGGTACTACGGCGAAGCTCAGTGTGACTGGGATGACTTCTTCCCTGAACTGGAACAAATTGACTTCAACGACAAGCTGGTTGCCATTTTCGGTTGTGGTGATCAGGAAGACTATGCAGAGTACTTCCTCGATGCCATGGGTATGGTCGGCGATATCGTACAGGCTCGTGGCGGCATCATCATTGGCCACTGGCCAACTGCCGGTTATGAGTTTGAAGCCTCCAAGGCCCAAATCGACGACAACCACTTTATCGGTCTGGGTATCGACGAAGACCGCCAGCCAGAGCTGACCGAAGAGCGTGTTGATGCCTGGGTTAAGCAGATCTACGAAGAGATGTGTCTGGCTGAGCTGGAAGACTGATCTCCCCGACTCAGCACAATGACTCATGCGATGCATTGAGCAAAATAAAGGCGGCCATGCAGTCGCCTTTTTTATTGGCTGCAATGGCAGCGTTAACCAATTTGATTTGAGATGATGCAACAGCAATCGAGCCCTGCACATTGGGATATTTTCTGTGTCGTGGTGGATAACTATGGCGACATAGGAGTCACCTGGCGACTGGCCAAACAACTGGCGCATGAATATCAACTCACCATCAATCTGTGGGTGGATGATCTGCGCAGCTTCGGTCACATTCTGCCGCAGTTAACCCCTGAACTTGCCGAGCAAACCCATGAAGGCGTGCGTATTCTCAAGTGGAATGATCCGCTGGACATCGACTATATTCCCGGCAGCGTCCTGATTGAAGCCTTTGCCTGTGAGTTGCCTGCGCAGGTCAAGCAGGCCCTTACTGCAGCAGCCAGGCCGCCGGTATGGCTGAATCTGGAGTATTTAAGTGCCGAAGATTGGGTTGAAGGCTGCCATGGTCTGCCCTCTTTCCAGCCCGGCGGCATCAATAAATACTTCTACCTGCCAGGATTTACCGAAAAGACCGGTGGTCTTATCTGCGAGCAAGATCTGCTCGCAACGCGCGATGCCTGGCAGGCCAATCCACAAAACCGTGCCCGGCTGTTTGCTGATCTTGGCTTAACCGGCATTGAACCCGACCACAGAATCATCAGCGCATTCAGCTATGAAACCACTGCGTTAAGCGCCCTGTGTGAACTGTGGTCAAAGGCCGCGCAGCCTATGCATCTGCTGCTGCCCAAAGGCCGCAGCCTCAACAGCTTGACCCAATGGCTGCCGGAAAGTCCGGATAAACTCACGCCCGGCAGCCACATTCAGCTTGGCGCCCTGACGCTGCATATTCTGCCAATGACAGATCAACAGGGTTATGACCGGTTGCTGTGGAGCTGTGATTTCAATATTGTCCGGGGCGAAGATTCATTTGTTCGCGCCCAATGGGCAGCCAGACCCTTCATTTGGCATATTTATCAGCAGGAAGATGATTATCATCTGGTAAAATTAGAAGCTTTTATGCGACTTTACTGCGATAATCTGGCCCCTGAGGTCGCACTATGCTGGCAGCAATTGAATCTGGCATTCAATTGTCAGCAACAAATCGACGTGCAGCGACTGTGGCTACAAATTGACACAATGCGGTCAGAACTTGAGGCCCATGCCAAACATTGGCCAGTCGATGCACTCAAGACGGCAGATCTGGCCACAAGGCTAGTGCAATTCGTCAAAAAATAGTTAAGATACCGCCTTAAAGTAAAACGTCCAATATATAGGAAATTTGTGAATGAAAACTGCTCATGAAATCCGTCCAGGTAACGTGATCATGTTTAACGGCAGCCCATGGGTTGTTCAAAAGACTGAAACCACCCGTTCCGGCCGTAACGCAGCTATCGTAAAACTGAAGCTGAAGAACCTGCTGATTGAGTCCTCTACTGAAACCACCTTCAAAGGTGAAGACAAGATGGACGTCATCGTTCTGGAGCGTCTGGACTGCACTTACTCTTACTACGCAGATCCTATGTACGTGTTCATGGACGCTGAGTACAACCAGTACGACGTAGAAGCTGACAACATGGGCGACGCTGCCAAGTACATCGTTGACGGCATGGAAGAGCAGTGCCAGGTAACCTTCTACGAAGGTAAAGCAATCTCTGTTGAACTGCCTACCACTATCGTGCGTGAAGTTGGCTACACTGAGCCAGCTGCCCGTGGCGATACCTCTGGTAAAGTCATGAAGCCTGCCAAGATTGTTGGCAGCGATCTGGAAGTGATGGTTGCTGACTTCGTTAAAGAAGGCGACAAGATCGAGATCGACACCCGTACCGGTGAATTCAAGA
Organism: Shewanella sp. GXUN23E; assembly: GCF_050865035.1. Lineage (NCBI taxonomy): Bacteria > Pseudomonadati > Pseudomonadota > Gammaproteobacteria > Alteromonadales > Shewanellaceae > Shewanella > Shewanella sp. GXUN23E. Next base: position 155,828 of record NZ_JBOZWP010000002.1, read on the forward strand.
AGCGCGTTTAATCGTCCGTTTCATGAATGAAAAAACCAGCGCTATGGCGCTGGTTTTTTATTTCTACGAATCAACAACAATGAAACCGGAAAAGCCCAACCAACACACATAGCAACACATAAAAATACACAACCATCAGCCAGTTCACACATTTGCACCGGCAATTAGATCTCAGGCAGTCAGTTGCTCTAAAATTCAGCGCAGATTGATGCCCGATGCTCATTTTGCATCATTATTCTGACCACTCCTGCTTTCCAACTTACTGATCTTACGCACGTATCACCGCGCATCCGCAAATAATGGACGCCTCGAAAAACGTTGCCGATCCCTGGACAAAGCACCGTCGGATATCAGCCACCAGCCACAGTATGTGTTTAAACATCGAGAATTCATCCCATGTCGGTACCACTCCAAGACGCTTCCCCGATGACCTTTAATCATCAGAATTTACAGATTGGCTGGTTCGGCGAGCCGGACATAAGCATTCAACATGGCGGCGACATTCAGATGCTCTGTACCGATGAGTATCAGGACATCCGCCATGACATTCTGGTGATCGGTGCGCACCCCCATGCTGATGAACTTCTCATGGCATTAAGACGCGAGCCTGCAACCGCGCTCAGCCTTATCTTTGTGACCTCCGCCAGTGCTATGTCTGCACATCTGGCCAATGGGTTGTGGCAGCAAGGCTGGTACCAAACGGCAGAGATGTTCCTGCAACGACAACAGCTGTGGCAGCTTGAACCCGGCGACAATCTCGAGTTGCGCCTGCTCTCCTATCTGTGGCTGCATCCGGGCAGCACGCTGGAGCCGTTGAAAACACCTGCAACGGCACAGCTATACGATTATCCGCTGCTGACGGCATGGGGCATCGAACAATCCGGACAAATCGGCTGGCTTAATGCCCTGACCCAAAAGGGATGGCTGGAAAGTCAGCAGCTGGTTAACCGGGTGCGTTATTCCCCCTGTTGCCATTCCAGTCGATTGAACTATCTCGACAGCTGCCCTGCCTGCCAGGACATTAACATTCAGCTGCAAACCAGCCTGCACTGTTTTAATTGTGGCCATATCGCGTCAGAGCAGAGTTTCCGGAAACAAACCGGCCTGAGCTGCCCCAATTGCTATCAGACGCTCAGACACATAGGTGTCGACTACGACAGACCCATCGAAAATCAGCAGTGTCTGCATTGCAAAACGCTGTTTGTCGACGCTGCCGTCTCCGCTCAGTGCCTGGAGTGCAATACATCCCATGAACTGCAGGACCTGATTGTCAGCAATGTCTGCCGCTACGGTTTGACACTGGCAGGCCAGTTGCTGGCCCGTCAGGGGGTGGTCGCCAATCTGTTTACTGATTACGGTGGCAATCAAATGAGCCTGTCGCAATTTTGCTGGCTGGCCAACTGGCAGAATCAGCTGGCCAAACGGCATCAACATTGCCACAGCATACTGGCGGTCAAACTGGCCAATGATGAGCAGCTCTGCGGCGGCGCAATGCAGCTTAAAGAGCTGGAAATCCTGCAGCAGCGCATCTGCGCCATCGTCCGGACCACCGATGCCTGCACGCAATACACTGAGGCAGGCATGCTGTTTCTGTTGCCCTTTACCCAAGCGCACAGTGTCCGGACGCTGGTAAACAAGTTTATCGAGCTTAAGCAATCTTTCAGCGTGCCGCTGTATTTTGATTTCCGCAGCGTGTCACTGCCCGCTGATACAGGTTTGAATTTCCAATCCTGGCTGCTCGATTCACTCGCCAGTGCGAAGCCACTTGGCCATGAGTGAACTGACAACTCTGACCTATATCCTGCTGGATATATGGCATCTGCTGCGAAGTGAACTGACTGCACTGGTGTGGGTGTTTCCACTGGTACTGGCGTATGAGTTACCACTGATGCTGTTGGTCATCACCGGCATATTGAAGTTCTATCATGCCAGCTTTATCGCCCGGCCAGCGAGCAGCCTGTACCTTCCCAAAGTATCAGTGGTCATTACCTGCTATGCCGAAGGCGAAGCGGTACGTGAGACGATTGCTTCTTTTGTGGAGCAGGTGTACGACGGTCAGGTAGAGATCATCGCCGTGGTCGATGGCGCGGTACAGAATCATCATACTTATGACGTGGCTCGCAAGGCCGCAGCAGCGCTTGCCCGGCCGGGAAGGGTCATTACCGTACTGCCCAAATGGCAACGGGGTGGACGGGTATCAACTCTCAATGCAGGGCTGCACGCGGCGACCGGAGAAATCCTGATCAACGCCGATGCCGACACCTCGTTTGACTGCGATACCCTCGTCAACATAGTGCCCTTCTTTGAAGATCCGAATGTCCCCGCAGTCGGCGGCTGTCTGCGGGTACGTAATGTCAGCCAGACTCTGCTGACCCGAATGCAGGCCATTGAGTATCTGGTGTCAATTCAGGGCGGTAAAACCGGTCTGGGGCAATGGAACCTGCTGAACAATGTCTCTGGTGCCTTTGGCGCATTTCGACGCGAAGTGTTGCTGCAAATCGGCGGCTGGGACACTCATACTGCCGAAGATCTGGATTTAACTGTGCGGCTGAAACAATACTTCGCCCGTTATCCCAGCTGGCGAATTCCTTTTGCCTCGCTGGCAATTGGCCATACCGATGCACCGGCATCCATCAGGAACCTGGCGATGCAGCGCCTTCGATGGGACGGTGATTTGCTGTTTCTGTATATCCGCAAGCACTGGCCTGCTTTCAGTCCCGGGATCCTGGGCACGAAAACCTTTGTATTCACTCTGCTCTACGGTGTTCTGCAAAATGTGCTGATGCCGGCTGTCATAGTGATCTATATGGTCTGGCTGTGTATTGCTTACCCCTGGCAATTTACCCTACCGCTGTTTCTTACCATGTACCTACTGTATATGGTACTGCTGCTGTTTATGTATGTCCTGGTATTGCTGGCCGTATCTGAGCGCCCGGCGACAGATCTGAAACTAATGGTATGGCTGCCGCTGTATCCCATTTACGCATTTTTTATGCGATCAGTGACCCTGTTTGCGCTGATCAATGAAACTGTCCGACGCTCCCATGAAGAAAGCTCAATGGCGCCCTGGTGGGTGTTGAAACGAGGAAGAAAATACTGATGAAAGTTGTCTATCAGTCTACCCCTAAATCTACCCGCCCCACAGTTGATGAGGGCCAGACCTTGCCCTATGCCAAGGCCAAACGCAGTGGCTACAGACTGCGATGGTACTTGTTACTGACGTTGGTCACAGCCCCGCTGCTGCTGGTTTTCTGGGTGCTATCCAAGCCGCTGTGGTTTATTTCCGCCCCCGGGATCATTACCACTGAACCATTACCGGTGCGCGCTCCCAAAGCCGGTCAGCTGTCGGCAATCAGGGTAAAAGAAGGCGACAGAGTCGCCGAGGGGCAATTGCTGGCGGTTATCGGACAACCGGAAACTCAGGCGATGATCGATGATATAGCGAAGCGCCGGGAAGCCCTCGACAAGGTTTCTAACCAGGAAGAGCAGGCCATACTCAGGCAATTGCAAAACAAGGTCAAAGTTGCTCAGGCAGGCCTTGATAAGCAGCAAAAGCTGCTCAGGGATATGAATCAATTCATGGAACAACGCCTTATACCTGTGTCTGATACGCTGGCGACAGTCAGATACTATTCAGAAGCAGAGCTGGACCTTCAACAGGCCAAAGTCGAACTGCTCAATGAACTGCAACAGCAAAAAATTGCCCAGCAGACAGGTCCGGTTGCCCGGCTGAAGGCGGACTATGAGATGCAGTTGACCAGACTGTATGCTCAGCAGTCACAGCTGAGTCTGAAATCCCCGCTTGCCAGCCAGGTAACTCAGGTGGAGGTGCAGCAGGGAGAGTACATCCCCGCCGACACCACCCTCATGTGGCTCAAGGGCCGGCAAACGGCCGTGATCATTGCCTATCTGGCCCCAAAGTACATGGACTATGTTCAGATAGGCCAGCAGGCCAGCGTAATTATGCCCAATGGTCAACGGATAAAAGCCCACATTGAAGAGCCTTCCGAGCTGGTCAGTAAACTGCCCAAACAGCTGTCCGGTCCATTTGATGGCGAGCAGGCGGTGATGAAAGTCGTGCTCACGCCAAGTGAAGCTTTACCCAATAATATCGAAGGGTTGCCAGTGAATGTCAGTTTCGAATATCTCTGGCTTGCTGACCTTAAGCGCACGTTGGCGCAGATCTGACTATCGGCAACTTCTGCATTGCCGGTCACGGGCAATGGCCTTAAACACATCAGTCAAACCCTGAACATCAATAAGTTAACTGGCAGCCGCCAAAGGCGACCTATCCGATAAGCCCGGCCGGCAATTCAGGGGGCAGTCACCGGCCACTTGTCGTCCGGCAATTGGTTTATTCATCAAGCCATCCATTCATCACACCGCAGGCAACGACTATCCGATGCCTGCCACACAAAGATTCGTTGCCAAGCTGGCCTGCTTTCGAATCCAATGTTCTGAATTCCGATGCGCCCTTTAAGCATCGCTGTGCAGCTATGCAGCACAGCGAAGCGCCTAACCGTCGCTGTTTACATCACTGCCTGACGGCATACACCAGGAAATGTGAAGCCTGTCGGGTATCAGCATTCACCACAGCGTGAGCGGTAACAAAGAAAATATTCATCACCGGTTTATTCCGGCCCACTATCGAGTCGCCTCCACTGACGGCGACAATATACCTGTATGTGGTTTGGACCTATTGCGACAGATGTATCAATACGATGATTATCCACACCCCATATTAATTTACACAAATCACGACAGCAGCACACACAAGGCGATCAACACCCCACGCCAACAAACATTACAAACACTGAATTAGCATTAAATTTTTAAATAAAATCCCTTCCAATACAGTGTGATATAAATCAATCTTAGTCATTTGGCCAAAGTTGAAACAATCACACTTCTGTCATCCACGATCTTGCTGTTAGAATCCCCCGCCTTCATAAGCAAAGCCTTAATAAAAAACTATGTAACCAAGTTGTTCCGGCTGTTTGTATGGTGCTGCCGGAGTTGAGGCAATTATATTAAAGAGGCGAAATGAAAACGCTCAATCGTGCCAAACAGATCCTGATTGCGGGTTTCTGTATTAATTTGTGTATCGGTATTCTGTTTACCTGGAGTGTATTTAAAAAAGCACTGGTCATGGATTTGGGATGGAGTAATGCCGAGGCTTCCATGCCCTACACCATTGCTATCGTCACCTTTTCGGTTTCGCTGTTGCTGGCCGGGATCATTCAGGACAGATTCGGCCCCCGCAACGTGTTGATCGCCGGCACCCTATTGTCCGGTATTGGCTTGATCGCTTCTGGCTTTGGCACCACACCGGACATGCTCACTGTCAGCTTTGGTCTGATCGCCGGTGGCGGTATTGGCTTCGCTTATGCCTGTCTGGCGCCGGCCGCCATGAAGTGGTTCGCCCCTTCACGCCGTGGGCTGGTCAACGGGCTGATTGCCGCAGGTTTCGGTCTGGCGGGTGTCTACCTTGCCCCGCTAATCACCACTTTGATCGAAGGCTGGGGAATTGATAAAGCCTTTATTTTTCTGGGCGCCGCCCTGTTGCTGATCGCTGTGCCACTGGCCTGTACCATCACCAATCCACCAGCGGATTATCGCCCTGCCGACAGCGCCGCCCCATCAGACCAAAAGGCGCCGGTGCGCGAGGAAATCAACTGGCGTGGCATGATGAAAACACCACAGTTTTATGGCCTGTGGTTTATGTATCTGTGCGCCTCATCCACCGGCTTAATGATCATCGGCAATATCACCTCCATTGCCGCCGTTCAGACCGACATGGAAGGTGCCGCTCATCTGGTGGTCATTCTGGCGCTGTTCAATACCTTCGGCCGGGTGGCTGCAGGCTGGTTGAACGACAGAATTGGTGGCCTGCCTACACTGGGGATCTCCTTTGTACTGCAGATAGTCAACATGCTGATGTTCCCTTACTACGGGGGTGAAATGGGAATGATGTTGGGTGCAGCCCTTGCGGGCGTCAGCTACGGCACGCTACCAGCGGTATTCCCGTCGTTGACCGCTAATTTCTATGGTCTGAAAAACTATGGCACCAACTATGGTGTGGTTTATACCTCCTGGGGCGTGAGCGGCTTTATCGGCCCAATTATTGCGGCATTTGCGGTGGATTCAACCGGAACCTATGAACTGGCCTATGTAGCATCAGTGGGGATTATGGCTGTTGCGCTGGCAGTGTGTTTAATGATGGCCAAAGCAGCCTTCAAGAAGCCAACCAGTGACAATAGCGACATCAATATCGACGCGGTTCAGGCGAAATAGCCAAGGCAAAAGCCGTGAGCCCCGCCTCTAATGAGGTTGCTTACTGAGCCGGATATTAATACCAATTTCATCTAATAGTTGAGCTGTTTCGGCGGGAGTTCAAAACATCTTGAATCAGAATGCCTGCCACGCTCTGAATTGTTCACATCGCTCCGCAATGGAGCTAAAAATAGACTCATGCGCGCCATGGATGGCATCTATATCATCTCTTTTCATCGCTTCCGAACACTTGCCATTGACCGCTGTATAAGCAGACGTTTCAGGCCGGCGCATCTGATCGCCGCACCGCTGCAAATCCGGAAGAGTCGTGACAGGTTTTATACAGGCATAAAAAAACCGCCCGAAGGCGGCTTTTCAGTGCAAGGCTTAACTCAGGCCAGTGCGATGAAGCCAAAGAACGCGACCACCGCAGCAATCAGCGCATAAGGCAGCTGAGTGACACCATGACTCACCAGATTACAACCCGAGCCCTGGGCCGCCAGAACAGTTGAATCTGAGTAGAAACACGCCTGCGAACCGAATGATGATGCTGACAGCAAAGCTCCGATAACCAGTGGAATATCCGCTTCCACCGCATTCGCCAGTGGCATCACAATAGGAATCGACACAGCGAAGATCCCCCAGCTTGAGCCGGTCGCGAATGCCAGTGCCGCCATGGCAACGAAAATCACAGCGGGCAGCATCTGTGGCGTCATATACGGACTTAAGCTGTTAATCACATACTGAGGCAACTGCAGCATGTCGCACACATCTTTGAAGATAAACGCGGCAGTCACGGTACCAATGGCTGGCAGCATGCTTTTGAAACCATCAATCATCTGATCCATCATTTCGGACAATGGCATCAGACGCTGCACCGCGTAATAAGGCAGAGTGATCCCCAGAGTCGCCAGCAGACCAAGCCAGACATCGATATCAAAGTAGATGGTAAAACCGACCAGCAGCAGAATCGGCACAAAGAAGTTATGCAGCTTGCCATGGGTATCGGCGTTGGCAAACTCCTCTTCGATAGCCTTCAGGGCATACTCATCAGAAGTATGAACCTGCTCCATATCAACCTGTTCCAATGCCGGTGCACCGCTGGAAGCATTCATCTGGGCTTTTTTCATCGGCCCGATAGCAGGGACGACACCCAGGATCACCAGCACCACCATCGCCACGGCGAGCCAGGCATACAGCATATAAGGAATGGCCTGCATATACACGGCTATCCCCTGACCTTCCGCAGCAACACCGTTGTCCACAAGCAGACCGCCGAAGAATACCGCCCAGGTAGACAAAGGCACCAGCACACAGATAGGCGCGGCGGTCGAGTCCACCACATAAGCCAGCATCTCTCTGGAGACTTTGAATTTATCGGTGACCCGCTTCATGGTTGACCCCACGGTCAGAGCGTTAAGGTAATCATCGATAAAGATAATCACCCCCAGAATGAAGGTCATGAACAGGGATGAACGGGGGCCTTTGGCAAATTTCAGGGCAAACCGGCCAAATGCCATGGCACCACCGGTTCGCACCAGCAACGCAATCAGGGCACCGAAACTGCCACAAACAAGGATCAACCAACCAATGGTTTCATCGCCCATGACTTTCAGGGAGATTTCACCAAAGTTACTCAGTACAGCTTTGGGATCGACCAGAAGCAGGCCGACAAGGGTACCTACGACAAGGGCAAGGATGGGACGACGCAGCCAAATGGCCAGGGCTAACACCACAGCGGGTGGAATAAGACTTAACGCTGTCGGCTCTGACATGCACTTAGGTCCTCTGAGTAATATCGCCTTTACAGGCTATTTTTGAAGAAAGTGCCAGCGAATAAACAGGAGGTTCTGAAGGCACCTTTACTGCTTTATGGGGCATGCCTCCAGACGGACAAAAGCCGCTTTTGTTTTTGCCTTGGTCAAAACATCGCGCAGAAAATAAATCGCAATGCATAATGAGTCAACTTTAATTTGTTAAAATGCAAAGGTTTTTTCGATAACCGCACGCTAATACAAATGTATGATGTTGAAATTTAATCAATTTGACAAAATCCAACTGGCCAGACAAGTAACTCATTCGCAAGCCAATTGTTAATATCTACCCACAAAAAGCTGATATACAACGGCCCCCGAACCGGATAAATCAAAGCAAAACAGCAGATTCATCTAATCAATGGTGTGGTTAACCTCTCATACAGAAGATTTCTCCACAAAACCTGGCTGTGTTTTTGGAATATTTTATCTTTTTGCTCTTTTAGAACCCCTGATTTTCCGATATCTTGCGAATAGTTTACTCTGCATTTGCGTATTTCTGAGGTAATAATGCGCCCGGTCATAAAATCAAATAAATTGGACACAGTTTGCTACGACATTCGCGGTCCAGTGCATAAAGAAGCACGTCGTCTGGAAGACGAAGGCCACAGGATCCTCAAACTGAACATCGGCAACCCTGCCCCATTCGGTTTCGAAGCCCCAGAGGAAATCGTCCGGGATGTGATTTTGAACCTGCCAAGTGCCCAGGGATACTGCGAATCAAAAGGCCTGTTTTCGGCGCGCAAAGCCATTGTGCAACATTACCAGTCCCAGGGCATTCTGGGGGTGGATATCGATGATATTTACATCGGCAACGGTGTGTCGGAACTGATTGTGATGGCGCTGCAGGGGCTGCTCAACAGCGATGATGAAGTGCTTATCCCGTCACCGGACTACCCGCTGTGGACCGCGGCAGCTCATCTGGCCGGCGGTAAGGCAGTGCATTATCGCTGTGACGAGGAATCTGACTGGTTCCCGGATCTGGACGATATCCGCAGTAAAATCACTCCCCGCACCCGCGCGCTGGTGATGATCAACCCCAATAACCCGACCGGTGCCGTGTACAGCCGTGAGCTGATCCTGGAGCTGATTGAGATCTGCCGTCAGCACCACCTCATCCTGTTTGCCGATGAGATCTATGACAAGATCCTGTACGACGATGCCAAACACATTCCGGCCGCCAGTCTGTCAGACGACATTCTCACCGTCACCTTCAACGGCTTATCCAAAGCCTATCGCGCCGCCGGTTTCCGGGTCGGCTGGATGATGCTGACCGGTAATCTGAAAGGCGCCCGCAGCTACATTGAAGGTCTGGATATGCTGGCGTCCATGCGTCTGTGTGCCAACGTACCCAACCAGCACGCCATTCAGACGGCGCTGGGCGGCTACCAGAGTATTAATGAGCTGATCCTGCCGACCGGTCGTCTGGCTCAGCAACGGGATACCTGTTATGAACTGCTCAACAGCATTCCCGGTGTCAGCTGTAAAAAGCCCAAGGGCGCGCTGTACGCGTTCCCCAAACTGGATGCCAAGAAATTCAACCTCAGGGATGACGAGCGCCTGGTGCTGGATTTGCTGAACCAGAAAAAAATCCTGCTGGTGCAGGGCACGGCATTTAACTGGCCGGAGCCGGATCACCTGCGGGTCGTGTTCCTGCCCTGGAAGGAAGATCTGCAAAAAGCACTGACTGAGTTCGGCCACTTCCTGGAAACTTACAGCCAGTAATTTCAGCAGCTTAATTTGTGAAAGCCACCTCAGGGTGGCTTTTTTGTTGGTCATTTTACGGTTACTCTTTAAACATCGACCGCAGTAACGGGAAGTTCCCATGAAAAGCAGTTTTCTCGCCTGGATCCTTCGTATGCCCCTCATCAAGCGCTGGGCATTAATGCATTGTGTGAAAAAAGAAAATATCGCTGAACATTCGCATCAGGTGGCCGTGATCGCCCATATGCTGGCGGTGATCCGCAACACCTATTTCAACGGCCAGCTCATTCCCGAGCGGGCCGCTACCATCGCCCTGTATCACGAATGTTCGGAAACCAAGCTGCAGGACATCAATCATGTGACCAAATACCATAATCCTGAGCTGACCCGTGAGTTTAAAAAACTGGAAGAGCTGGCGGAGATTGACTGTGTCAACACCCTGCCGGTAGAGCTCAGAGACAGTTTCAGATCCCTGATAGTGCAAAGTGAAGTGGACAGGGAATATAAGCAACTGGTCAAAGCCGCCGATTTGATCTCGGCGTATCTCAAGGCTCAGGATGAACTCAGGTTCAACAATGACGAGTTCACCCACGTCAAAATCCGCCTCGGTCAGATGTTGGAAGCTTATCGCCAGCAGATGCCGGAAGTCCGCTATTTTCTGGAGACTTTCAATGACCTGTGTTTTGTCTCCGTAGACAGACTATCGGCCGAAGACAACCATTGACCTGTGCAGGGAGCGACTTGGTGAAAATCGACATACAGTGGCAGGACAGACGCCTGACAGAGGATAAGCACAGGCGCCATGATCAGCGCAGCCCTTACCAGCGGGATCGCGCCAGAATTCTGCACAGCGCGGCATTCCGGCGACTGCAGGCAAAAACTCAGGTGTTGGGTGTTGGCATGAATGATTTCTATCGTACCCGCCTCACCCATTCGCTGGAAGTCGCGCAAATCGGTACCGGCATCTGTGCCCAGCTCAAGCGCAAACATCCCCATCACAGCCCATTGCTCAACTCCTCCAGCCTGATCGAATCCCTGTGTCTTGCCCACGATATCGGCCATCCCCCTTTCGGGCATGGCGGTGAAGTTGCGCTGAATTACATGATGCGCGACCACGGCGGCTTTGAAGGTAATGGGCAGACCTTCAGGATTCTGACGCGGCTTGAGCCCTACACCCAAGAGTACGGCATGAATCTCAGTCGCCGTACTTTGCTTGGTATTCTGAAATATCCTGTACTGGCGCCGGTGCTGCAACCGGCGCGGCCACACACCGGGCCGGTGGCCAACCATCAGGTTCGCCCTCAGGATTGGCCGCCGGTAAAAGCTATCTATCCGGACGACAGTGAGATCCTTGATTGGGTGCTGGCCCCCTTATCCAGTGAAGATCGACAGCGCTTTTGCGCCGTGCTCCCCGCCGACGGGCGTCGGCCGGGCAAAGCGCTGCATAAATCGCTGGATGCGACCATCATGGAGCTTGCCGATGATATCGCCTACGCGGTGCATGATCTGGAAGATGCCATAGTGATGGGTATTGTCACCCGCGAGCTCTGGCATCAGGACATCTCCCCGACCTTAAAAAGCAGTCAGGATGAGTGGATCCGCCGGGAGCTTGCCGATATTGACGTGCGCCTGTTTAACCCCAAACACCATATCCGCAAGGATGCTATCGGCACACTGGTCAATGCCTTTGTGACCGCCATTGAAATTCGTTACTCTGCCGGGTTTGATGAACCGTTATTGGCGCATCAGGCGGGACTTGATGCAGAGTTTGCCGCAGTGCTGGATGTGCTCAAACAATTTGTCCTGCAGCATGTGGTACGCAAGCCAGACGTGCAGATGCTGGAGTACCGGGGTCAGCAAATGTTGATGACATTGTTCGAAGCATTCACCTCAGATCCGCTGCGCCTGCTACCACTCAATACCCAGCAAAGGTATCTCAACGCCCGTGAAGAAGGCGGTAATTGTCACAGGGTGATTGCTGATTATCTGGCTGGGATGACAGATGATTTTGCCAGCCGTACTTATCGACTGCTGTTCAGCGCCGGCGGCAATGAGTGGAATTGAACTTCTGCATCAAAAAACGCGCCTTAATGGCGCGTTTTGCAATGCTCAGGCAACGGCTGAAGCTATTTAGCCAAGCAGGCTTGGGAACATGCCCTTGAAACCTGCAGCAATGACCTCAATGCCTATGGACAACATGATAAGCCCCATCAGACGGGTAATCACGTTAATACCTGTTTTGCCGAGAATTTTATAGATCACCCCGGCCATTCTGAACAGCAAAAAGCTGAGCATACCAAACACCAGCACTGCCGCTGACATGCCCAGCAGATTAATCCAGGTATTGTTTTCCGCTGCAAACACAATCACCGAGGAGATGGCGCCCGGACCTGCCATCAATGGCAAGGCCAGCGGCACGACCGCCACCGACTCCATGGCAGAAGACTCGCGGTCTTCTTCTTTGTTGCGCTTCACTTCACCCAGCTTACCCTGCAGCATCGACATGGCGATAATAGCAATAAGACTGCCACCGGCAATCCGGAACGCTGACAAACTGATGCTGAACATGTTGAGGATAAATTGGCCGGCAAAAATGGTCACCAGCAAAATAATCACTACCGCAACATTGGCAACCTTGGCGGTATGATTACGATCCAGCTCTGTTTGGTGACTGGTCAGACTGACAAACACAGGCAACAGGCCGACCGGGTTGATAATGGCAACCAGGCCCAGAAAAAACTTAACGTACAGGGTAAAGTCCAACACTGATTTCCTTGAAAAAGCGGCAAGCGGGGTAACGACGCTACTCTAACCTATATCAGGGCGCCTTCTGTAGCGAGATTTTTTAATCTCAATCACAAGTTTAATCAATAGTTCGAAGCACATGCCTTTTCGTCAAAGGTAATAACTGCATACTGGAACTCTATTCTGCAGGGATTGCAAACCGACAGCAATGAAGTGGAGCCCCGTCCCTTTCAGTTTCAATGGGCGTTTTTTATGCCATTGGCCGACGATCCGACTACGGACCACGAATCAGGTAGCACTTCCGTGTGCCACTTCACAGATCCCGGCCGCGAGCCTGTGTAGTGTCAAAACACAGGGCATGAGAGGATTGAGCAAACAGGCCGTTTGCTGAATCTTTTCAGGAGAGTGTTATGCAAGTCACTTCAACTCAAGAACTGGATCTGCTGCTGGATAAAGTGGCCCGGGCACAAGCCGAGTTTGCCAACTTTACTCAGGAACAAACCGACCGCATTTTCCGCGCCGCCGCGTTTGCCGCGGCCAGCGCCAGAATCGAACTGGCCAAAATGGCCTGTGAAGAAACCGGTATGGGGCTGGTGGAAGACAAGGTCATCAAGAATCACTTCGCGTCTGAATATATCTACAACAAATACAAAGATGAGCTGACCTGCGGCATCATAGACGAAGACAATACCTTCGGCACCATGACCATCGCCGAGCCGGTTGGCATCATCTGTGGCATAGTGCCCACCACCAATCCCACCTCCACCGCCATCTTCAAGGCGCTGATCAGCCTCAAAACCCGCAACGGTATTGTATTTTCGCCTCATCCCAGAGCCAAACACGCCACCGCCTATGCCGCCAGACTGGTACTGGACGCCGCAGTCAAAGCCGGCGCCCCCAAAGATATCATCGGCTGGATTGATGCCCCCTCAGTTGAGCTGTCCAACCACCTGATGACCCACGATAAAATCAATCTTATCCTGGCCACCGGCGGTCCCGGCATGGTCAAAGCCGCCTACTCTTCAGGAAAACCGGCCATCGGTGTCGGCGCCGGTAATACCCCGGTGATTATCGATGATACCGCCGATATCAAACGGGCGGTGGCCTCTATCCTGATGTCCAAAACCTTTGACAATGGTGTGGTATGCGCCTCCGAGCAGGCGGTGATTGTTCTGGATAGCATCTATGAGCCGGTGCGTCAGCGCTTTGCCAGCCACGGCGGCTATCTGCTGGATGACGCCCAGACCCAGGCAGTGCGTCAGGTGATCCTCAAAAACGGCCATCTGAATGCCGATATCGTCGGTCAGAGCGCGGTGAGCATCGCCAAAATGGCGGGGATCAGCGTACCGGATAGCACCAAGGTGCTGATTGGCGAAGTCACTGATATCAGCCTGGATGAAGCCTTTGCCCAGGAAAAACTCTCGCCGCTGCTGGGTATGTATCGTGCCAGAGACTTTGATGATGCGCTGGATAAAGCCGAAGCGCTGGTCGCCCTTGGCGGGATTGGTCACACCTCAGGTCTGTACACGGATCAGGACTCACAACTGGAGCGGATCAGGTGCTTTGGCCAGCGTATGAAAACCGCCCGCATCCTTATCAATACCCCGGCCTCACAGGGCGGTATCGGCGATCTGTATAACTTTAAACTGGCACCGTCACTGACACTGGGCTGTGGCTCCTGGGGCGGCAACTCGATTTCGGAAAACGTCGGACCAAGTCATCTGATCAACAAGAAAACCGTCGCCAAGAGGGCCGAAAATATGCTGTGGCACAAGCTTCCCAAGTCCATCTATTTCCGTCGCGGCAGCTTGCCGGTTGCGCTGGAGGAGCTGAAGGGAAAACGCCGCGCGCTGATCATCACCGATGCCTGGCTGTATAACTCAGGCTATTGCAGCGAGACCCTGGCCATTCTCAAGTCGCTGGGTATAGACACAGATGTGTTTTATGGCGTCAAGGCAGACCCGACGCTGGGTGTGGTACGTGAAGGTGTGCAAATGGCCGACCGCTTCCAGCCTGATCTGATTATCGCACTGGGTGGTGGCAGTCCGATGGATGCCGCCAAGATCATCTGGCTGATGTACGAACACAAAGATGTGGATTTTGCCGATCTGTCGCTGCGTTTTATGGATATTCGCAAGCGTATCTACACCTTCCCGAAACTCGGGGTGAAGGCCGAACTGGTGGCCATCCCCACCACCTCAGGCACAGGCTCGGAAGTCACGCCCTTTGCCGTGGTCACCGATGAGACCACAGGTCAGAAATACCCGATTGCTGATTATGAGCTCACCCCCAATATGGCGATTATTGATGCCAATCTGGTGATGGATTTGCCGCCTTCACTCACCGCCTTTGGCGGCATAGACGCCATTACCCACGCGCTGGAAGCTTATGTCAGCGTAATGGCCAATGAATACAGTGACGGGCAGGCACTGCAGGCGCTCAAATTGCTGTTTACCTATCTGCCGGATGCCTATGAGCTGGGTGCCAAAGCGCCACCGGCCCGGGAGAAAGTTCATAACGGTGCCACCATTGCCGGGATCGCCTTTGCCAATGCGTTTTTGGGGGTGTGTCACTCCATGGCACACAAACTGGGCGCCGAGTTCCACCTGCCCCATGGCTTGGCCAACGCGCTGCTTATCAGCAATGTCATCCGCTTCAACGCCACTGACAGCCCAACCAAACAGGCGGCATTCAGTCAGTACGACAGGCCCAAGGCCAAATGCCGTTACGCTGAGATCGCTGACTATCTGCGTCTGCCTGGTGACACAGATGATGACAAGATCGACGCGCTGATCCTGGCCATCGATGCACTCAAGGCCCGTTTGAATATCCCCGCGTCTATTCAGGCTGCCGGTGTGGATGAAGCCAGATTCCTGGAAAAACTGGATGAACTGGCAGAAGAAGCCTTTGATGATCAGTGTACCGGCGCCAACCCAAGGTACCCCTTGATTAGCGAGCTCAAAGCCATACTGCTGGCCAGCTTCTACGGCGAGGCTTATCGCGATTAGCGTTACATTGATTTTTACGTAAAAAGACAAGGGCCGATTGGCCCTTTTCTTTTTAATTCAATGAATAATGTGCGGAAATAGGCCATTGTAACTGCTCCAGTAATTGCCCACGCAGCGCGTCGTGAAACCTGAATGCTCTGGAAATATTGCTCCAGTGCCAGGAAGTACTCTCAAGTACGACCATGCTGATATCCTTAACGGGGAAATAGTTCAGGGTACTGATAAATCCCGGCACATAACCTGAGTGGCTGTACTCCAATGGCAAAGTCTTGCTGATCTGAATACCCGCACCATAACCCAACGCGCCCCATCTGTGATTGCGGGATTGTGTCGCTGAGGTCATGTAACTCAGTGACTCCTCACTCAAGAGTGCAGCGCCATACAGACAAGTGTTCCAGCGTGCCAGATCCCGAGCACGGGAGACCAGACCGCCGCTGGCCAATGGTGGGCGCTCAGCGGTCGCGGGCAATGACGTGATATGACCTTCCGCATCCTCTACCCGACCTTGCACCAAAGCAAAACTTTCAGCGCCGGTTTGGCTTAAGCCGCATTGCTTACTGATGCTATACAGCACCTCTGCCAACGGCTTTTTCTGGATTGACTCAAGCACCCGCCCCAGCAACTCATAGCCATAGTTGCTGTATGTAAAGTCTGTCCCCGGCTCAAAAGCCAAGGCCTTACCCGGCGAACTGAGGCCAGAGCTGTGATCCAATAGATGACGGACAAGCACCGCGTCAGACATATTTTCGTCGGTTAACAGATGGTTGACCCGGGTATCCAGCGTCAGCTTACCCGAATCGACCAAGCGCAGTATGGCTGCCGCCACAAACTGCTTGCTGATGGAGCCCACAAGATAACCCTTATTCTCGTTTTCACCCTGTATCGGATTCAATGTGTGCTCAAAGTAATAGATTGATTTACCACCTTGAGTAATCAGGACTTGGCCAACAAAATGCTCATCACTCAACAGGGTGTCAAACGAGCGGGTATTCAGTTCGACTGCGGTAAGGTGAAATGAGAAAAGTGGCACACTCAACAATGCCCGCCATGGAATATTGATTCTTTGGGTCAGGTTAAGCAGCTTGTATTTGGTGGGCACAGAACGGTCCATTGTAAGCAAAAAGCCAAGCTAACGAATGGCTTCTTTATTATCAACTAATTACCACCTGCATCTGGCGTCGACCAACAGTAAAAACACTCAGTCCCGCTTACTCGCCCATTCACTGGCCAGCATGGCGTACTGATACTCACTGCCCCACTCGCCCTTGAAGAAGATATTCTCGACAAAATGCGCTTCACGCCTGAAGTTGAGCCGCTCCAGCAATTTCACCGCGCCTTCGTTGCGACAGTCAGTCACAGAAATCACCCTGTGCTGTTTCATGGTATCGAACAAAAAGCTGAGCATCAGCTCCAGCGCTTCAGCGGCTATGCCCTGTCCCTGCCAATCGCTGGCCAGGGTAAAACCAACTTCGGTTTGTCTGCCGTCGATAAAATGCAGCGCCAGATCCCCGGTCAACTGACCGGTTTGATTGTCAATAATCGCTATCTGGAACCAGTGCCCGGGAGCGCCGAAGGCTCTGCGGCCCATATTGCGAAACAGCGCGTTGGCATCTTCCAGGGTATATTCGCTCCAGCTCTGATAGCGGGCTATCTCAGGCAAAGAACGGTAATGGGCAAACGCGCTCAGATCTTCCTGTGCCAGCAAACGTAAATTCACCCGTTCTCCAATCAGTTGCATACTCGTCCCTTAACATTCTGATTATCTGCGATTAATTTAACCAATTTCAGACAAATCCGATACTGACATCAAGCCGAAAATTCAGCGCATTCGATAAAAAAAACCGGTGCTCAGGCACCGGCTGTTAGGCTTATTGCTTGTTGGTCCAGGTATCCATCCAACCCAGCACGTTGGCATACCACTGCTCAAGATTGTCACCGCTCAAAATCCAGTGATTCTCTGTGGGGAACATCAACAGCTTGCTGGGGATGTTATTGCGCTGCATATAGGTAAAGGCTGCCAGCCCCTGACCATAGGGCACCCGGAAATCCTTCTCGCCATGGATCACCAGCATAGGCGTTTGCCAGTTTTCGACATAGTTCACCGGATTGAATTTCTCGTACAGCGCCTTGTTGTCCTTGTACTGACCGCCGAATTCAAACTCAGGGAACCAGAGCTCTTCAGTGACATAGTACATGGAGCGCATATCAAACAGACCGGCGTGGTTGACCAGACACTTGAAGCCGTCATTCCAGTTACCCTGGATCCAGTTCATCATGTAGCCGCCGTAAGAGCCGCCCAGGGCGCAGGCATTGCTCACATCCAGCCATTTCTGCTGCTCGCCCACAGCGGCCAGACCTTTTTGCAGATCTTCCAGTGGCTTGCCGCCCCAATCCTGGGTGATGGAGTCAGTGAACGCCTGACCGTAGCCGGTCGAGCCATGGAAATCCACCATCACCACGCCATATCCGGCACCGGCCCATAACTGCGGATTCCAGCGGTGGCTGAAGTTATTGCCAAACGAGCCCTGCGGACCGCCATGCACCAGATAGGCCACCGGATATTTTTTACCCGGTTGATAGTTGGCAGGTTTGAGCCAGTAGCCGTATACCGTTTCGTTGTTCCAGCCCTTGAAGCTGAACTGTTCAAACTCACCAAATTTGACCTTGGCCAGCTTGTCTTTGTTGGTATCGGTCAGGCGCTTGAGGTTATTGCCCTCTTTGTCCACCGAATAGATATCACCGGGTTCAACCAGAGATTTGTGGCTGAAAATAATCCGCTCATCTGTGATGGCCACCACTGAGTTGCTGCCATCGTTGTAGACGGTTTTCACATCGCCAAACTGAGGATTGATTTCAAAAATGCTCACCTGCCCCAGATCCTGGGCGGTCACATACAGGGTTTTGCCATCGGCGCCAAACTGCAGAGACGATGGACTGCGGTCCCACAAGGGCGCCACTTCACGCTCCTGACCGGTGACATTGTCACGCAGCATGATACCGAAGCGATCTGCTTCAAACCCGGGACGCTTCATCGCCAGATAGGCCAGATAACGGCCATCGGCGGAAAATACCGGCTGCGCATCCCAGGCCCTGTTGTCTGGTGTGAGGTTTTTCGCTTCGCCGCCGGTGACAGGCACCTGCCACAGATCATAGTTGGTGGTCCAGGCCTGATCTTTTGACGGCGCCTTGGCGGCATACACCACATACTTGCCATCCGGGGTGAAGGTCACTTCCTCATTACCGGAGAAAGGCTTGGGCGGTACTTCGGTATCCAGACCGGCGGTCACATCCACCGGCTTACCCAGTTTGTTGCCGTCAATGGGCGCCACAAAAATGTGGTTACGGGCATGGTCATGCCAGGTATCCCAGTGACGCACCATCAGCTGCTCATATTCGCGGCCGGCATTGGGTTTGTCAGCCTGTGCCTTGAATTTTTCAGCAGAGCACTCCAGGGTGTCACACTCGGGGAAGACTCTCAGCTGCAGCGCCACCTGCTTGCCATCGGCAGACAGTTTGAAGCCATCAACGCCCACTGGCAGCGCAGAGAGCTGAATTGCCTCACCACCCTGCATGGGCATTTTATACAGCTGGCTGGTGCCGTCACGGGCAGCAATGAAATAGATAGCAGCGTCATCAGGCGCAAACGCCACGGAATGCTCGGTGCCTTTTACACCGGTCAGCTGCACAGGTTTGGCATCGGCGCGGGTTAAATCCAGTGAGTAGAGTTCAGATTCAGACTTGCCGTCTTCATCTTTTACCGTGAGGCCATACACCAGGGTATTGCCATTGTGGGATACCACGGCAGAATGCTGTTTATTCAGCTTCACCAGATCCTGCACGGTAAAGCCGGGGTTGCTGTCAGCCAGAGCAAAGCTGCTGGCGCCAGCCAGCCCCATGGCCAGAATGAGGGTCGTTTTTTTCATTGTTATTGTCGCTTTTGGTTATAAGTCGCTTTTTGGTTATGAGTCACTTTTGACCATTCACTATGTTATGGCGTTGAGTGACGTTTTGTTGATGCAAGCCGATAGCCGCGATTTCCCCATGTGAAAGGGGCAGCCCTGATGCTGCCCCCGTAACGGATTTAAACCGCGGCCAGGTTCAACTAAGCCTTAGCAGTATTTTCAATTAAGCCTTGGCGGCATTTTCAATATTGATTTTCCAGATTGCCGGACCGGTTTCATGGGCATTGACGCCCTGGCTGTCCACCGCCACGGTCACAGGCATATCCTGCACATCAAATTCATAGATGGCTTCCATGCCCAGATCTTCAAAGGCCACCACGCGGGCCTTTTTGATCGCCTTGGACACCAGATAAGCCGCGCCGCCGACCGCCATCAGATAACAGGCTTTATGCTGTTTGATGGACTCAACCGTAGCCTGACCACGCTCTGCCTTACCTATCATGCCCAGCAGACCGGTCTTATCCAACATCAGATCGGTAAACTTGTCCATACGGGTCGCAGTTGTCGGACCAGCAGGGCCAACCACTTCATCGCGCACCGGGTCAACCGGGCCGACGTAATAGATAAACTTGCCGGTAAAATCGACGCCCTCAGGCAGGCCTTCACCGCTTTCGATCAGGCTTTGAATACGCTTGTGGGCAGCGTCACGACCGGTCAGCATCTTACCCGACAGCAGCAGGGTATCGCCGCTGTTCCAGCTTTCCACTTCCGCCTGAGTCACAGTATCCAGATTCACCCGCTTGACGTTGTCACCCAGTTCCCAGGTGACTTCCGGCCAGTCTTCGAGCGACGGCGGCGTCAGCTCTGCCGGGCCACTGCCATCCAGATGGAAGTGCACATGGCGGGTGGCGGCGCAGTTGGGGATCATCACCACCGGCTTGGAGGCGGCATGGGTCGGGGCGGATTTGATTTTAATGTCCAGCACTGTGGTCAGGCCGCCCAGACCCTGAGCACCAATACCCAGCTTGTTGCAGCGCTCATAAATGTCCAGACGCAGCTTCTCTTCAGTCGTCTCGGCGCCCCGCTCCATCAGCTCATGGATATCGACCGGGTCCATCAGGGATTCTTTCGCCATCACCGCGGCTTTCTCGGCGGTGCCGCCAATACCTATACCCAGCATGCCCGGCGGACACCAGCCCGCGCCCATGGTCGGCAGAGTCTTTTCGACCCAGGCGGCGATGTCGTCAGACGGATTGAGCATCACCATCTTGGACTTGTTCTCACTGCCGCCGCCCTTGGCCGCAATGGCCACATCTACACTGCTGCCGGGCACCATATCGATATGCACCACGGCTGGTGCATTGTCTTTGGTGTTTTTACGGCTGCCCGCCGGATCTGCCACAATCGAGGCACGCAGCGGGTTATCCGGATTGGTGTAGGCGCGGCGTACCCCTTCGTCCACCATCTGCTGCACTGTCATGTCTGTCTTGTCCCACTGCACTGCCATGCCGACTTTGACAAAGCAGGTCACAATGCCGGTGTCCTGACACAGAGGGCGTTTGCCTTCAGCGGACATGCGGGAATTGATCAGGATCTGGGCGATCGCATCTTTGGCCGCCGGACTCTGCTCTTTCTCATACGCTTCGGTCATGGCGTCGACAAAGTCTTTCGGGTGATAGTAGGAAATGTACTGCAGCGCGTCGGCGATACTTTCAATAAAATCCGCTTGCTTAATCACTGCATGGGCTGAGGTATGGGACATGTGAAGGGCGCTCCATTGGCCATAATTGGCTTTATCGTTATTTATCCATATAGTTTTGCTCCACACGATGGTGATTGCCACCGTGTCAGGGCCGATTCACAAGCAGTCTGTACAGCAAGATTGCCGCAAACCTGCTCAGACTGCTTGTAAATCATTGAAACCCTGAGGTCTGTCGCCGCGGGATATGATACTATTTTGCTCGTTTCAGAACCACAATCACGAAAAACAATGAATCCTGTCGTATCTTCCATCCCCGCCTGGCATCAGCTGGACTGGTCAATTGACACCGAGTCCCTGTTTGCCCATTTTGCCCACGAACCCTGGGCCGTGCTGCTTGACAGTGCCGATGCACCGCATGCCGATGCCCGTTATGACATCATCTGTGCGTCGCCAATAGCCACGCTTACCCACAGTCATGGCATTAATAAACTGGAAATCGTCAAAGGGCAAGTTGTTGAATCACAAGTTATTGAATCCAATGACGAAGATCCATTCAAATTAATCAATTCTCTGTTGCAGCGCTGGTTTCCGGACACCCGCCCTTGTCCGCTGCCTTTTTCCGGCGGTGCACTGGGCGCGTTTGGCTATGACCTGGGGCGCAGTATCGAAAACCTGCCTGCAATAGCCTGCGCGGATATTGAGCTGCCGGATTTAAATATCGGTTTTTACGAGTGGGCGCTGATCCGTACCTATGTTCAGAATGATGCTGATGACGCAAGCAACGGTGCCAGCAAAGGCGCCATCCAGAGCCACTGGACGCTGGTACATGCCCGCGGCGCTGAGGCGCTGGAGCAAACCCTGCAACGCTTGCAGACCAGATTGCAATCCCAGCCACCCAAGGCGACATACTTTGAGCTCAGTGGCCAGTGGCAGCAGCAAATGAGTAAAGCCGACTACCTCAGCCGGTTTGAACAAATTCAGCAATATCTGCACAGCGGCGATTGCTACCAGATCAACCTGACCCAGCGCTTCGAGTGCCAATACCAGGGCGATGAATGGCAGGCCTATTGCCGCTTGCGCCACGCCAACCGGGCGCCTTTCTCCGCCTTTATGCGGTTGCCGCAACAGGCGATTTTATCGATTTCACCGGAGCGCTTTATCAAGCTCGACGAAGGGCAAATCGAAACCAAACCCATCAAAGGCACTTTGCCCAGAGCAAAAGATCCTGAACTTGATGCCAAGGCGGCGCAAACATTGGCCAACTCCCCCAAGGACAGAGCAGAAAACCTGATGATTGTGGATCTGCTGCGTAACGACATAGGCAAAGTCGCCGCGCCGGGTTCCGTGCGGGTGCCCAAGCTGTTTGAGGTGGAAAGTTTTCCGGCGGTGCATCATCTGGTTAGCACAATAACTGCCAGTTTGGCTGACGGCGCCAGCGCCACCGATCTGCTCAAAGCCGCATTTCCCGGCGGTTCTATTACAGGCGCCCCGAAAATTCGCGCCATGCAGATCATCGAAGAGCTGGAGCCCTCAAGGCGTAATCTGTACTGCGGCTCGATGGGCTATATCAGTCGCGACGGCAAGATGGACACCAGTATTACCATCCGCACCCTGGTTGCCGAACGTGGCAAACTCTACTGCTGGGCCGGTGGCGGCATAGTCGCCGACTCTCAGGCAGATGCCGAATATCAGGAATCTTTTGACAAAGTCAGTCGGATCCTGCCCATACTGAAACAATAGTCCTCAATCAGGTGAGATCAGGTGAACGCACAGGAATTCAGAACCCGTTTTATGGTGCAGCGTCAGGCCAAACATCATGGTCTGGCGGGCGCAGGCCATGAAAGACAGGCCGCGGTGCTGATCTCCTTGTGGCAGCCACCTGTGGGCAATAACCTGCCCCCAGCTTCATCACGCAATCTGCCTCAGAGCAATCAGTCTCAGCTCAATATGCCTCAGCTTAATACTGCTCAGCGTGGCAATACGCTGGGCAATTCCGTGCATAGCAATTTTGCGTATAGCAACAGTAGCGAATTGCAGCTTATTCTGACCCGCCGAGCCAGTCACCTTAATGCTCATCCGGGGCAGATCAGTTTCCCCGGTGGCAAGCGTGATCAGCAGGATATATCCCTCACCGCCACCGCCCTGCGGGAAGCCACCGAAGAGATTGCCCTGCCCGCCAGTCAGGTTGAAGTGCTGGGCAAGTTACCTGTGCACCACACCATCACAGGTTTTGCCATCACCCCAGTCATCGGGTTGGTGAGTGGGCCATTCGAGCCTGTGGTCGATCCGGGTGAAGTGGCCGAGTGTTTTACCGTGCCCTGGCGATTTTTGCTCAATCCGGCCAATCGGCATCTGAAAACCTTCAAGCGTAAAGGCCATGCCATGGAGCTGTGTTTCATTCCCTGGCAGGATAAATTTATCTGGGGGGCCACCGCCGCCATGATCGACCAGCTCTGCCGTCAAATGGCATCCCACTGAACCTGAGTTTTTTGCCAAATATCAATTCATTCGGTTTTTTCACGGCAATTTTTGCATTTTCTTTGGATATCGCCGCAATAAGCACGCAGCAGCGGCTTTTTGCGCTTGAGAAAAGCCACCGGAAAGGTAATATAAACCTCCAAATTTTTTGCTAAGACATTTTGTTGGAGAGCTGAGCAACAATGAGCATTGCATCTGTCGCTTCTGTATTCAAAGGTGAGTTTGCGGTTGGTTCGCAAGTCACTGTGCGCGGTTGGGTTCGTACCCGTCGCGATTCCAAGGCGGGTATTTCCTTCCTGGCCGTTTATGACGGTTCCTGTTTTGATGCCATTCAAGGTGTTGTACCCAATAATCTGGAAAATTATCAGAACGAAGTGCTCAAGCTGACTGCCGGTTGCTCTGTTGAAATGACAGGCAATGTGGTGGAGTCTCCAGGTGCCGGTCAGGCATTCGAGCTGCAGGTTACCGACGTTAAGGTAGCCGGCTGGGTTGATGATCCAGACACCTACCCAATGGCGGCCAAGCGCCACTCTATTGAGCACCTGCGCGAGCTGGCTCACCTGCGTCCACGTACCAACATCATTGGTGCCGTGGCCCGTGTGCGTAACTGTCTGTCTCAGGCCATTCACCGCTTCTATCACGAGCAGGGCTTCATCTGGGTATCTACCCCGCTGATCACTGCCTCTGACTGTGAAGGCGCCGGTGAAATGTTCCGTGTATCCACCCTGGACATGGAAAACCTGCCACGTACCGACAAAGGCACAGTGGACTATGACAAGGACTTCTTCGGTAAAGAAGCCTTCCTGACCGTTTCCGGTCAGCTGAACGCTGAAACCTATGCCTGTGCCCTGTCCAAGGTGTACACCTTTGGCCCGACCTTCCGTGCCGAAAACTCCAACACCAGCCGTCACCTGGCTGAGTTCTGGATGGTTGAACCTGAAGTCGCTTTTGCCACGCTTAACGATGTCGCCAAACTGGCAGAAGAGATGCTGAAGTACGCCTTTAATGCCGTACTGGCAGAGCGCCGTGACGATCTGGAATTCTTCGCCCAGCGCGTCGACAAGACGGTCATTGAGCGTCTGGAAAGCTTCGTCAGCAGCGACTTTGCTCAGGTGGATTACACTGACGCTGTTGAAATCCTCAAGACCTGTGGCAAAACCTTCGAATTCCCGGTTGAGTGGGGTATCGATCTGCAGTCAGAGCACGAGCGCTACCTGGCCGAAGAGCACTTCAAAGCCCCAGTGGTGGTGAAGAACTATCCAAAAGATATCAAAGCCTTCTACATGCGCCTCAACGACGATGGCAAGACAGTAGCGGCCATGGACGTTCTGGCACCTGGCATTGGTGAAATCATCGGTGGCTCCCAGCGTGAAGAGCGTCTGGATGTACTGGATGCCCGTCTGGAAGAGATGGACCTGTCCAAAGAAGACTACTGGTGGTACCGCGATCTGCGTCGTTACGGCACAGTGCCTCACTCAGGTTTCGGTCTGGGCTTCGAGCGTCTGGTATCTTACGTGACCGGCGTGTCTAACATCCGTGATGTTATCGCCTTCCCACGTGCACCACGCAGCGCCAACTTCTAATTGTTGCGTCAGCGACGATTAAGCGATTAAACAAATCGTGAATCATAAAAAAACGCGCCCATCGGCGCGTTTTTTATTGGTTGTGATTCAGGTGACTAATGAGGGTTCAGACTGGGGTATTAGACATATGTATCAAACTGTCTTTGATTGTGAGCTTCTAAGTCCTCAAGCAAGCACTGCGCCTTATCCAGTTCCCCGGCACAGGTAAGCAGTGCTGCAGCACACTCCAGAGTACAGAGTCCACCCGCTTTCTGATTGCGGCGTCTGACGTAGGCCGATTGCATCTCATGCTCAAGTACGAAGGCAGGCAGTGCTTGCAGATAGGCGCTTTGGCGATACATCTTGGCCGCTTCCTGCCAGGTGGCATCCAGCAGAATCATCACCTCGGGTAGTGCAGACTCCTGGCCACCAGAAACTACTGAGGCCAACGCAAGTCCGTCGTTATCTCCCTCAGCAAAGGCGGGTACCTGAATCACATTGGCATCCGACGAGGGATACAGCAGCCCTACCCGTCCAGCGTCTATCAGTTCAATCAAGTGCGCATTGGGTTGCTTGCGTTGCCACAACACCCGAGAGGATAACTCAGGGTATCGCCGACTCACCAATACCCCGGTGTTGGTGACTCTTTCATACTCACGTTCATGGGTCAGCAGGATTAACTTCATTGAAATTGATTCTTAGATTAAGGTCGGACTGACATGAAACAGATGATTGTATCTGGCAAAGTGACATAATCCACGACAGTCCCGAAACATGACAGTCACACGACAAGAATGGCCGCCATAGTGACACTGGGTTACATATTGCTTCTTTCGGCACGGCACTCAGCAGAGCCCATTTCAAACTCACGGCAGATCTAGGGACGGTTCTCATAAATGATGCACATGGCGGTGTCTCTGTCGAGTGCAGAGCACCAGCCATCATCTAACCGCCGCATGGTCTCACTTCCCCACTTATCCAAGGCGATATGCTGCCGGGGGGAAACCCGTGTCCGTAATAATCATGACTTCTAAACGACAACAACAGGCTTCACAGTTTGAGCAGGAAATCTCCGCATCGGTGATATTTTTAATTGGGATATTCATGAAAATGTTTAGTTTATTCAGTGCGACCATTGTACCGCTATTTGTCTGAATAAACCGAACTGGATGCCGTGCAAACGCTCTAAAGTTGGCAACGCAGCGAGTGAATCATCAGCGTGGCGGCATAAACCACTGCCAAACTGAACTCAGCAAATCTCCAAGTGACCAAAGTGATGTTGACCTCCTCGGGTTTACGCCATCATTTAATACAGGAAATCATAAATAAAGAAAATAGTTGAATAAAATGATTAGGTTATGATGGGTGTGTCCATACCGAGCAAGACGCCCTGCGACAAAATCAGGCTTTATCATACACGGCATAACGCGGCATTAAGGTGTGAGCGACGCTTGGCTATACTTGAGCGAAGCGAAACTACCAAGCGTTGCGAATCACTCTTAAATGCTTTGTTAGCACTATAAACTGCCAGCACTGCAGACTATAAAGTATATAATTTTGAACCAAACATCAGCACAATTTCTTTGAAATTTCCGCGACTAATAGAGTCTCTAACCTCTTTGAGCACTTCATCAACCACAAGAGCCTCATTTTGATATGTATATTCAGATTGCACTACTACCAGCAACAAACGTTCATCATCGTAATTTTTGTTATGCTTTTTTTAATTGAAAGGATTATACGATCAGCTAATGAGTCAATCTCTTTCTTTAAGTGTGCTAACACTTTTAAAGGTAAAACGCTAACTCCATCACTTTGGGTTGCGGTTTGGTATAAGTAGTCATGTTTGGGAGCACCCAATGTGATTTCTATGATTAACTCTTTCTGTTTATCAATAATCTTGGCGTCATAATTTTCCTCTTGAACACCTAATTTTATATAAGCCTCTCCTGATATTTTTCTAGCCCTAATAAATTCCAGCAATGGAACAAACTCTTCTCTCAAGTACTTGTTACTACGAAATTTATTAGAAAAGTAACCATCCGGTGCAAAACGATAAATCAGATCTTCTGTTGAATTTAAAACCATATAGTCATTAATAATATTCACAAATTCAATTACTTTAACTGGCTCATCAAATGCCGACATATCAAAATCACTCTTGTTATATGTCTTAGTCTTTGGAGGGTTATATGTTAAGTTAACCTCTCTTTCAAATGATACAACCAAATCAATGTAGACCTTCATCAGATCCGGATCTAAAATATTATTAAACCCCTCCCTATGATTATTAAAAAAGCATTCATCCTTAAAATAAAAGTACTTCCTGAATATAACGATCAATTTATCTATCAAAATATCACTCAGTTTATCCCTTCTATCAGGGTTCTCTTGAATAAAACTGAATCCCCATAGGAAGAAATCTTCAACGTGAATAACTTCGTATTCGTAAACATAAACTTTTACGTCAAACTCTTTATTGAATTCACTTAAAAATTTGTTGATTTCGCCGTTAAACAGGCGGTATTTTTCCCAACCTAAAATACAATATGGCGAGCCTTGTAAAAAGGGAAAAAAGGAATGAGACTGCTTTCCTTCTTTTTGTTTAACTTCATTAATAAGTTCCATAACATCAAACATTTATTTACTCCATGATTCCGAGTTTTATTTTAGTGTGCTTATGCCTCAAGATAGTGCTAACGCCCCGCTAAACGGCGAGCGTTAGCGAGTCCGGTGAAGGCCACGCCTTTTGTGGTCGGAACGAATTTGAGCGGCTTGTTATACGGAAGCTTCATAGGACTTGATTATTTTCTTTAAATCAGAGATGCCCATCGTTTCTTTTTGTCTATGCAGCATTCTATGACAATTCGAGCAAACTAAAGCCAAATCAGATATTTTTGTTTTCGTATTTCCATCAAGCCTGGAAACTGGAACCTTGTGGTGCACCTCAATAAATCCCAAACCCAGCTTTCCGTATTTTTTATAAAAATCAAATTCACAAATATCACAGGATAATTCTCCAGTTTCTTTGAGTATTGCTGCCTTAGCCTTTCTTGTAATACTAGAGTCTCGCTCCCTTGAACGATGAAGGAGATATTTTTCTTTTCCTTCTGCGAATGAAGATTCATCCTCATCACTGACTATTACATCTAGCGTGCCTTCACGGCGATCTATAACCGTATGGCCTCTACGTCTTAGGTAGTCTCTTGCCCTTACGGCATTAAAATCATTAGAGGAAAGCTCATTCCCAAAAGCATATTTAGCAGCCAATGAAATGACATACTTTGGAGGATAGCGTTTATTGCCATGCAGGTAGTCATAATGGACAGACTTTCTAGAAACCGGAATTCCATCCCTAATAATTTCTTGAACCGCTAGATCCAAATGTTTCTTTTCTATTCCATCAGGTATCAACTAAATTCTCCTGCTGTGTAACATTTTAATAACGAGACGTCTCGTTTATCAGTTTTACCTGTGCAAATCGAGACGTGTTAAAATTGAAAAAATTCAAACAGATATGATTACATTGTCGCGATAACTTTACAGAAAAACGACCAATTCCTGTTATTAACTGCCGTGATTCACGTTTATTCAATAACGATACTCATCATTTCCATTTGAATCATGTGGTTAACCACAGCTTTGTTCATTAACCGTGAAGCTGTAGCAACCTAAACAGGATAAACGCTTCCATCACTTGAGATAATGCTGTATAAAAAAACAGTGCCACCCTATGAATGAGGTGTCCTATGGCTAGTGCATTTTTTACAAGATGTCCGCGATAGCATGCGTTTACGCGGGTATAGCCTTCGTACAGAGAAAGCATATCTTCATTGGATGCGGCGTTTTATCTTATTCCACAACAAACGACACCCCACTGAAATGGGAGAAGCTGAAATTATTGCCTTTCTCACCCATCTCGCGGTCGAACGACACGTAGCAGTCAACACGCAAAAAGTTGCGCTCAATGCCATTGCCTACCTTTACCAAACTTATCTGCAGATGAACTTGGGAGATATGAGCTTTTCATTGGCAACCAAGCAACGACAACTTCCCACGGTATTAACCCGCAATGAAGTTAATCAAGTCATCAGTAAGTTAACTGGAGATGCCTATAAAATTGTCCAACTCCTGTATGGTTCTGGCCTGCGAATTTCTGAGTGCTTAAGAATCCGTCTACAAGACATAGATTTAGAACGATTGTCGATTACTGTTCGAGATGGCAAAGCAAATAAGGATCGGCAAACACTTCTGCCAAAGTCCTGTGAACCTTGGCTAACTGAGCAAATAGACCAAGCCCTTGATATTCAAACTCAGGATAATGCCATTGCAGTCGGTCCGTCCTTGCCACCTGCGCTTTCCCGCAAGTATCCAAACGCGTTTCGTCAACCTTGTTGGATGTTCCTGTTTCCTAGCCACGTACTATGCAGACATCCCATAACCAATGTACTTTGTCGCCATCATTTGCACGAAAGCCTTGTCCGCAAAGCTCTCAAACCTGCAGTCGCAGAAGCCGGAATTGCTAAACGTGTTACCTGTCATACTTTCAGACATTCCTTCGCAACCCATTTACTTCAAGCCGGTTACGACATTCGTACTGTCCAGGAGTTACTTGGTCACAACGATCTGGCTACAACGCAGATATATACCCATGTTATGGGCGAGCATTACGCCGGTACCGTGAGTCCATTGGACAGGTTGGTTAGGTAGACAAATAGGCGACAACATCGTGGATAAGCCGCCATTTTTTGCCATGGCTACCGCACGGCCGAAATACAATTTCGTCCCGATAGCATCAGCGCATCCTTGCTAAGCAAGGACAATAGTTACAGCAAGCCGCAACCATTGCAAATAAATCGCTAATACAAAGTGTTGCGGTGGGAGCTGCGGCTGAATTAGCCGATATGAACTATATGTGCGATGTACAATGCCGTTGTTTGACTCCCTTCATCGCCCCTTCTTTCATAAAAAGCACCTTCAACGAAAATTCCGTGATTTAACATCCAATTTTTTCACAGTATCCGACATATCCTCCAGTTTTCCGGCCACCAGATGCACCACACCCGATTCAATTTCAACGGTTCCACTCACCTTCAAAATATTTGACAGCAAATATGCCTGCCTCTGAGATCTGGCCGTCGCCAGCCACACCACCACATTGGTATTGCCGGTTTCATCTTCCAGAGTAATAAAGGTCACGCCGGAGGCGGTGCCCGGCCGCTGTCGTCCGGTAACCACTCCCACCACAGTGGCAATCTGTCCATGACGACACTCATGTAGCTCAGCGGCGCTGCGACAGCCCTGAAGCAAGCCCTGCTCTCTGAGTATGGCAATAGGATGACGTCCTAAAGACAGGCCCAGTCGGCCAAAGTCAGCCACCATGGATTGCACTTCACCGGGCACAGGCATGGCAATATTCGCTTCATTTTCGGCGTCATCCAGCCCCTTATCTTCAAACAAAGGTAACGACTGTTGCAGTCCAAGCCAGCCAGAAGACAGCGCCCAGCGAACCTGGTGGCGATTGCCTCCAAGACAGGCGAAGGCATCTGCATCCGCCAGCGCTTCCAGCTCATTGGCAGGCAGCAGCGCCCGGACCGCACTTAATCCGGAAAAACCGGATTTGGGCCGGGTATCGATCAGGGCTGCAATCCCTCTGCCGCTGACGCCTTTCACCTGCCGAAATCCCAGCCGTATCGCCCAGCAGCCCTGATAAGCTTCCAGTGAATGATCCCACTGACTGTGGTTAATACACACGGGCAAGACCTTCACGCCATGACGGCGCACATCCTGCACCAGTTGGGAGGGCGAATAGAACCCCATAGGGTGACTGTTGAGCAGCGCGCAGCAAAAGGCCGCCGGATAATGGTATTTAAGCCAGGCCGACACATAGGCCAGCAGTGCAAAGCTGGCCGAATGGGATTCAGGAAAACCGTATTCACCAAAGCCTTTGATCTGATTAAACACCTGCTGGGCAAACTGAGGATTATAGCCACGCTCAGCCATGCCATTAAGCAACTTGGATTCAAATCGCAACAGCTGTCCAGTACGTTTCCAGGCGGCCATGGCGCGCCTGAGCTGATCTGCCTCGCCGCCGGTAAAACCTGCTGCTACCATAGCCAGCTGAATGACCTGCTCCTGAAAGATA
The DNA here is from genome assembly GCF_050865035.1 of Shewanella sp. GXUN23E. Lineage (NCBI taxonomy): Bacteria > Pseudomonadati > Pseudomonadota > Gammaproteobacteria > Alteromonadales > Shewanellaceae > Shewanella > Shewanella sp. GXUN23E. The sequence continues at coordinate 187,161 of NZ_JBOZWP010000002.1, forward strand.
GGCACACCCAGAGTGCGTTCCAGTACATGCCTGACCTCTTCGCTGGGGTAGCTCACTTTTTCTTTGCCATCCCGGCGAAGCAGAAAGGGATGCACCATATCGCCCTGAATGGGCCCGGGGCGGACAATGGCAATCTGGATCACCAGATCGTAATAGCTCCTAGGTCTGAGCCTTGGCAGCATGGACATCTGCGCCCGCGATTCCACCTGAAATACCCCAATGCTGTCGGCGCGACTGAGCATTTCATAGACCTCTGGCAGTTCCCACACCACATCGGACAGGCTCATTTTTTCTATCAGCCGCTCTCCTATGGTTAAGGCTTGTCCCGGCGCCGGACCATGCTTATCCAGCAGGTGAAAACATTTGCGAATGGCGGTCAACATGCCCAATGCCAGCACATCGACCTTGAGCAGCCCAAGGCTTTCCAGATCGTCCTTGTCCCACTGAATAACAGTGCGGTCCACCATGGCGGCATTTTCCACCGGTACCAGCTCAGACAAAGGCCCGGAGGAGATAATAAAACCGCCCACATGCTGGGACAGATGACGGGGAAAGCCGATAAGCTCGCTGACCAGCTGCAACAGAAAACGTCCCAGCCCCTCGGTGGGCAGCATGGACTGGCGGGAAAGCTGGGTCACATAGGAATATTCAGGATCCCGCCGGTCGATAGCGTTAATCAACTGGGTGATCCGCCCCTGACTCAACCCCAGCACCTTGCCCACATCACCCATGGCGCTTTTGAATCGATAGCTGATCACGGTCGCTGCCAGCGCCGCCCGCTCCCGACCGTATTTGCCATAGATATACTGGATGACTTCTTCCCGCCGCTCATGCTCAAAGTCGACATCAATATCCGGCGGCTCATCCCGCTCTTTGGAGATAAAGCGCTCAAACAACATGTTGACCCTGGTGGGATCGACCTCAGTGATCCCCAGACAGAAGCAGACCACTGAGTTAGCGGCGCTGCCCCGCCCCTGATGCAGTATTCCCTGGGATTTGGCGAACTGGACTATGTCGTAAATAGTCAGAAAGAAATACTCGTAGGCAAGCTCGCAGATGATCTCCAGCTCACGCTCATACTGAAGCCGCACCTTTTCCGGCACATCATCACCAAACCGCCTTCTGGCACCGGCTTCAACCTCACGGCGCAGATATTCAGAGGCGCTCAAACCTGCAGGGATAATTTCTGCCGGGTATTCATACTTAAGCTCTTCCAGACTGAAATCGCACCGCTCACTGATGACCAGTGTATTGGCCAGCCACTGGGCCGGATAACGCTTTTCCAGCGACTCAAGCGGCTTGAGTGCCCGCTCGCTGTTGGTCATCACCCGGCTGCCCGCCTGTTGCAAGCTGCAGCCGTGACGGATACAGGCCAGCACATCGGCCAGCATCTGCCGCTGTTTGCTGTGCATCAAAATATCGCCCACGGCCACACATGGCAGCCGGTAACTGTCGGCTAACTGCTGCCACAAGCTAAGTACTGCAGATTCGCCCGGGATCAGATTGCGGCTCATCAGCCAGTAGCTGCGGCCCTGCCAATAATCCGCAATACGCTCAAGGGTTGCCTCAATCCCCGCCTGATATCGGGCCTGAGCCTGCTGCCAGTGTTCAAGGGGCGGCTGCCCGTCAGCAAGGGCCTGTTGCCGGTTATCAAAAGCAAATTGCCCGGGCTCCGGCCAGGGTGGTTTAAACAGCAGCAGAGGTTGAGTTAAACCTTCAAGCAAATCATCCAGGGTCAGTTGATAACTGCCCTTCTCCGCTCTGCGCCTGCTTTTGGTGATAAGCGCGCTGATCTCACCATAGGCTTTACGGTTGGTCGCCAGCAGCACAAAGCAGCCTTCCGGCAGAATGAACTCGGCGCCGACAATCAATTTGATGCCACCGGCTTTGGCCGCCATATGGGCCTTAACCACGCCGGCAAAAGAGCACTCATCAGTCAGGGCGATCGCCTGATATCCCAGCTTGTGAGCCTGCTCCACCAACTCATGGGGATGAGATGCCCCTTTAAGAAAGCTGTAGTTGGAGCGGGCATATAACTCGGCATACATCAAAACCACCCCTGCAGAAACAATCCTTCAGCCGAGCGATAGACCCAGCAGTAGCCACCGTTTTGATGCCGGGCCAGATAGTAATCCCGGCTGACGGCCTGCTCTTCCCACCAGGGCGCATCGATACGTTCAGGCCCTTTCAGCAAGGTCACATCATCTGCGGCAAGCTCACGGGGCTCAGGCAGTAGCCAACAGGGACGGCAGGCGTGTAAAGACAGGGGGTTGGATTGCGACATTGCCGCCTGAGTGGCAGGCAACGCACGATTGGCGCGTTCAGGCAAATGCGCATCGGCCACGGTCAGTTTCAGCACGCAGGCATCCCCCAAACGCGCCTGCAAAGTAGCCTGCAGACGACGGATTTCCCCCTGTTTGCCATCCCGCCCCAACGCTCTGGACTGACCCGCACTCATGCTGGCGGGCGCCACAAAATGCAGTGCCTCCAGCACCATATCCGTTACCGGCTGAAACAGGGTCTGACGCTCAAGCTGCAACCGGCACAGCGCCATCAGACCATCGGCCCTGTGCTCGGCAAAGGGATAATTCAGGGTTAACACCAAAGGTGGCGTATCCCGATTGCGGTATTTCAGGTACAGGGTCAGATTGAGCACAGCCAGCTGTCTTTGCCTTAAATAGGTTTCCAGCTCAGCAAACAGCCGTCCCAGAGGAAAGAGCAAGCCCTGAAACTGCTCAACCTCATGCAGCAGATTCAGCTCACGCCGATACTGCTGAGGCAACTGATAGTAGTCACAGGGCTCTGGCATGCTGGCATCCAGCCGCTTGAGACTGAACAATAAGGCGGTGCCGAATCGTTTTCCCAGCTCGGCTGTCGGCAATGCCCTGAGCTGCCCCAAAGTGGTGATCCCCATGCCGGCAAGGCGCGAGAGCGCATCCGCATCAAGGGGGTAATGGCTAAGCGCCAGCTTTGCCAGACGGGCAAGCTCATCATTCAGGCTCTGCTTTGGTGAGCTTTGCCGCACCTGCCCATCCTGCATCTGCTCATTCAGCATGGGTTTATCCCGTCCATCGGCTCCCGTCTGGCAACCTGAGCCAGATGAGCAATTCACAGCGGGAGAATCCAACAATGAAGAGTCCACCGCTGAACGATTCAAAGACGAACAATCCCCAGACGAACAATCCCCAGATGAACAATCACCAGATGAGCATTCCAGGCGGGTTTGCAGCGCGGCGCTCAATCGCGTATGCCCCAGCGCCAGCACACACTCCAGTCCGTACTCAGCGGCACGCTGTTTATAGGCCGCCATCAAACCATCAAGCCCCCCAAACAGATTGCCCATGGAGCCGACTTCCAGCAGCAAAGTATCCGCCACTGTATCTATCCCAAGCGGCCCGGATATCGCCTGAGTGCTGGCCTTGATTAAGGATTTGGCTGATGCACCGGTCAACCGAGTACTGGCAGGCTGAGCTCGCGTATGTTGAGTATGGGTAAGTTGAGTATGGGTAAGTTGAGCATAGGTACCTTGAGCATAGGTACCTTGAGCATGGGTACGCTGAGCATAGCTACGCTGAGAGCCGGTCGCAGCCGCTTCCAGCCAGGGACTGCACACCAGAGGTACAACCCGGGCGCTGAAATCGTAACTCCACTGACACAGCCACTCCACCGCCTGCGCCGAAGAGCCTGTCTCCGGGGCATTGGCAGAGGTTTCATTGAAAGGCAGCAGCTGCAGCTCGCCGCACAGGGAACAGGCTGTTGCCACACTCTGCCCCAGCTCAACACCGACAATTGCCGCGCGGGCATCGCACAGCAGGATCTCTCCTTTGTCGTTATGCAGGGCGTAAGGACGAGGATCATCTGTGAGATCCAAACGGGATTTCAGGTATTGCAGCAGATACCCGGGAAAGTAAACAGCCAACCACAACATATCAATCAGCTCTGGTGCAGTCCGAAAATATTCTGCTCAACCGCAGCTGGAACCGTATTTACAGCACACCAGGGCCCCTGAAGCAGCTGGCCTGAAACCTGCGCTGATGTATGTTGCTCAGCTATCGTAACCTGAGGCGCTATATCGGCCTGCCCGGCTAGCGCAAGCTGAGCGATACGAGGCACACTATCAGCAGAAGCACCATCCAACCCAAGACTTTGCAGTGCCAGCTGCAGTTGGGGGGAGAACAGCTTCAGCCACAGAGGGGTCGCCGGCCAGCCACCCCGACGCTTAAGCACCTTAAGCTGCTGCGCGGATGAGCCATGCTCTGCCGGCGTCATCTGATCGACTTGCGTCAGGGATAGTTTGAGGGTCACAGGATGAGGCTCCTGCTGCTGAGCCAATGGCATCAACAGGATGGTCAGTACGCCATGTTTCTCACAGGCCAGCTGCAAGCGACGGGCCTGACTGATCGACAGGCTCTCAGCCCAGCCGATCACCAGATGGCAGGCATCGCTGCAGATCCCCTGCTCCAGCGCCCACAGTTGCTGAGCCTTGTCCTGAGTGTTGACCCACAGCAGACGCTCAATGTCGACGCCCTGTTGTATCAGGTACTGGCTGCTGGGTTGAAATTCACCGCCCACCAGCAAGATATGTTTGTTATCTCCCATCTCTGCAGCACTCAGTTGTCTGAGCAATGGCATCAACAGACCCATTTCACCCTGTCCGGGATGCGCCACAAACAGCTGACATACCCCCTGCTCAGGCCAGCCGCCATCAGCCAGCATGGCATCAAGCTCAGTAAAACCGGTGGAATATCCGGATGCCTTATCAAGCTGTTGCCATTGCTGGCCCAGCCACAGATCCTGTCGTTCCAGCAATTGATTGAGAGAGTATGCAGACATAGGATGACCATAAACACATATACTGTATATAAACACAGTATATGTGATTTATCGTCACTGACAATCTTTTCCGGGCAGGAATGTACAAAGAGCAGGCAATTGTTTGAATAGCAAGCACAAAAAACCGGGACTGAACCCGGTCTGCGACACACAGCTATCAATATCGGTCAAACAATTACAGGCGCCGCCCCACTTCCAGCAGGCAAATCATGCCAGTGGCAAACACACAGATAAGTGCGAGAAGTGAGCCAAGCAGCATAGCTATTTGGCCTGGGATCTCAGGGCGGGGAAGCAGAAATGTCGCTACCACAAGGCTGATAATCAGCGCCAATACCAGGACACCGATGCAGTCAGCAGCCAGCTGTCTGTCATACTCGGTCGCAAAGGTGTTTTTCAGCCATGATTTCACCTGGATTCTCCAAACAACAAACGGCATGTCACTTGCGCGACATGCCGTTCAGGAACGCAAATTTAATTCAATTATTTGAATTTACGCACTTTCTTCAGCGCCATCTGCTGCTTCAGTGAAGACAGATGCTCAATAAAGATTTTGCCCTGCAGATGGTCGATCTCATGCTGCAGCACAATGGCAAGAAATTCGTCGGTATCAAAGATTTGCTCTTTACCTTCGCGATCCACTGACACCACTTTCACCCGCTGGAAACGTTTGACCTTGGCATAGTAACCCGGTACAGACAGACAACCCTCTTCGCCTTCGTACTCGCCTTCCTGCTCAACGATCTCAGGATTGATGATGACCGTAGGCTGATCACGGTTTTCGGACAGATCGATCACGATCACCGAATGCAAACTGCCTACCTGAGTGGCCGCCAGACCGATACCATCGCTGGTGCTGTACATGGTTTCCAGCATATCATCGATAAATCCCTGAATAGCACCAATGTCCTCCACCGGCTGGGCTTTGCGTTTAAGACGTTCATCAGGAATCCGTAAAATATCCAATACAGCCATGCACTCATATACTCTGGTTAACAAAAAACGCGGGCATTATTACTTAAAACCCGCTGACATCCAAGAGACTTGGAACGATCACCCTAATCGGTAAAAATAACCCAATGGAAAATCAGCAAAACTTGTCACCCAAGGCGAGGATCTGGCAGATTGTAGCCATGATACCTGAAGGTCATGTATCCACTTACGGTAAAGTCGCCGATCTGGCGGGATTACCCGGTCGGGCACGCTATGTCTCCCGGGCGCTCAAAGAAGCACCTGAACCATTGGCACTGCCCTGGCACAGGGTCATCAACAGTCAGGGAAAAATATCCTTTCCGCGGGATACGTTGCCGTGGCGGGAACAGATGAGTTTACTGCGCCAGGAAGGCGTCACAGTGAACCAAGGCAAGATTGATCTGTCAAAGTATGGCTGGCAGCCGGATTTGATGACACTGCTGATGGCATTGCCTTATTAGGCAAATACTTAACGAATATGGAAGGAGTCGTCTGTGACTGCACGAATTTCAAGTCTGGCATTGTGGGCACTGTCTCTCACCGCGCCGCAAGTTTGGGCGCAAACCCCACTGACTCCGCATACCGCTGAATACAAAGTATTTTACGGCGATATTGAGTTGGGTAAGGGGCGCTATCGTCTGGATGCACCGACCGATACCGGCGTCTACAACTACTACTTCGACAGCGCTTTAAGTCTGCTGGTATTGTCAGATGAGCGTCACCTGCACAGTGAATTTACCCGGGACAAGCAGCAACCCGACAAACTCCTGCCCATCCGCTATATGCAGGAACGAGAAGGCACGGGTCCCAATTTCCGGGAGCAGACCGCCTTTGCCCGCGAGCAGGGTAATGTCTACACCCGCTATAAAGATGAAAAAGGTAAATACGACTACAGCGATACCCTGTTCGACCCTTTGATGGTGCAACTGCAATTCCGGCTGGATATCGCCAATGGCAAAGAGCCACTGGATTACAGCATGATTAAAAGCAATGAAATCGACGACTATCAGTTCAGAATTCTGGGTAAAGAGCGGGTCAAACTCGACAGCGGCGTGTATGACACAGTGAAAATAGAAGTGATCCGGGATCCGAAAAAGAAGCGACAAACCTTCTTCTGGATGGCACCGGATTTAAGTTATCTGCCGGTGCGTCTGACCCACTTTGAGAAAGGTGACAAGCAGCTGGATATCCAACTGCTGAACTATCACTACGCTGAAGAGCCTGCCAAAGACTCAACTGCCGGCGCAGATCTCCCCTCGCCGGAATAATCGCCAGTCACCCGGTTGCAACACGCTCCACTGTTCATTGTTGGTCAGCGGTCGTGTAGCAATCACGGTCACCACATCATCCGGGGTGGTTTCTTCATCGAAATCGATCACCACATCGGTATCGATCAGTCTGGCTTTACCAAAGGGCGCCCTGCGGGTAATGAAACACAGGTTATTACTGCAGTAACTCATCAGGTATTCGCCGTCAGTCAGCAGCATGTTGAATACCCCCAGTTTCCTTATTTCATCCGCCAGACTCGCCACATACGCAAACACCTCATTCATCTGTGCAGGCGGGGTATCACCGAATTTGTCAGCCAGCCGCTGCAACAGCCAGCAAAATGCCATTTCACTGTCGGTATTGCCCACCGGCTGAAACCGCCGGGCGACAAACTTATCTTCGTAATCAGAAAGTTGTCCATTATGGGCATAGGTCCAGTAACGCCCCCATAGCTCACGACTAAAAGGATGAGTATTGACCAGATTAACTTCACCCCGGTTGGCCTGACGAATATGGCTTACCACCACTTCACTCTTGATGGGGTAAGACTTTATCAACGAGGCAATGGCCGACTCGCAGCTGGGATTGGCATCTTTGAATGTCCGGCTGCCTTTACCTTCATAAAAGGTAATACCCCAGCCATCCACATGGGGCCCGGTTCTGCCGCCGCGCTCAGCCAAACCGGTAAAACTGAACACTATATCCGTGGGCACATTGGCACTCATCGCCAATAACTCACACATAGGCTGCACCTACAATAATTCATGCTGATTTTTGTGGGATTGTAATCATTTGACCAGGAATTAGAAAGCAAGCCTGCAGCGGGAGAAATTAAAACAATTGTTTGAAAACCACTTGTGATCACAAGAGTGAAAGTTTAACTTACTCGATACACAGGTCTGACCAGAAACTATACTTGTTATCAGGCTGGCAACAACGCCGCCTGTGCAGGGTGTCCAGTTGACACCTTATCACTGAGATTAAGGAGAATTACCGTGACAAGCCTAATTTGGATCCTGGCGATGCTGGTGGTATTGGGAGCCAGTGCATACCTGCGGGTATCACTGCTCACCGCAACCATTGCAGCCGCCATTGTAATGGTGGTGGGGTCAACGCTGGATGTAACAGGCTTCTTCGCCTGGTTAATCTTCGCTGCGCTCGCCCTGCCGCTGAATCTGACTCAATTCCGTCAGACCGTTATCACCCGCCCGCTGCTGAAGCTGTATCGTGGCATCATGCCCGAAATGTCTTCCACCGAAAAAGAAGCCATTGAAGCCGGCACCACTTGGTGGGATGCCGATCTGTTCTCGGGCAATCCCAACTGGAAAAAATTGCACAACTACTCAGCTCCCCGTCTGAGCGCTGAAGAGCAGGCCTTCATCGACGGCCCGGTGGAAGAAGTGTGCAAGATGGTCAATCAGCATCAGGTCTCCCATGAACTGGCCGATCTGCCGGCCGAAGTGTGGCAATACCTGAAAGAGCATGGTTTCTTTGCCATGATCATCAAGAAGAAATTCGGTGGTCTGGAATTTTCTGCCTATGCCCAGTCACGGGTGCTGCAAAAACTGGCAGGCGTGTCCAGCGAACTGGCATCCACGGTTGGCGTTCCCAACTCTCTGGGCCCAGGCGAACTGCTGCAGCACTATGGAACCCCCGAGCAGCAAAATTACTACCTGCCCCGCCTGGCCAAAGGTCTGGAGATCCCCTGTTTTGCGCTGACCAGTCCGGAAGCTGGCTCAGACGCCGGTGCTATCCCTGATTTTGGCGTAGTTTGCAAAGGCCAGTGGCAGGGTGAAGAAGTGCTGGGGATGAAACTGACCTGGAACAAGCGTTATATCACCCTGGCGCCGGTGGCAACCGTGCTTGGACTGGCATTCAAGCTCAAAGATCCTGAGCGTTTGCTGGGTGACAAGGAAGAGCTTGGCATCACCTGCGCGCTCATTCCCACCGATGTCGAAGGCGTGGAAACCGGTCGCCGTCACTTCCCGCTCAACTGTATGTTCCAGAACGGGCCAACACGCGGCAACGAAGTGTTTGTACCTTTGAGCTTCATCATCGGTGGCCCGGAAATGGCCGGTCAAGGCTGGCGTATGCTGGTAGAGTGCTTGTCTGTTGGCCGTGGCATCACCCTGCCCTCCAACTCTGCCGGTGGTATCAAAACTGCTGCGCTGGCGACCGGCGCCTATGCCCGTATCCGTCGCCAGTTCAAACTGCCCATCGGTAAGCTGGAAGGTATCGAAGAGCCCATGGCACGCATCGGCGGTAACGCCTATCTGATGGATGCCGTCACCTCGCTCACCACCACAGGTATTGACCTGGGCGAGAAGCCTTCTGTGATCTCGGCCATCGTAAAATATCATCTGACCGATCGCATGCAGAAATGTGTGATTGATGCCATGGATATTCACGGCGGCAAAGGCGTGTGTCTGGGCCCCAACAACTATCTGGGCCGCGGCTACCAGGCTGCCCCGATTGCCATTACTGTGGAGGGTGCCAACATTCTCACCCGCTCCATGATCATCTATGGTCAGGGTGCCATCCGCTGCCATCCTTACGTGCTGGCCGAGATGGAAGCAGCGTTTGATACCAATCCCCACACAGGCCTGATGAATTTCGACAAAGCCCTGTTTGGCCACATTGGTTTTACCACCTCCAATTTGGTGCGCAGTTTCTGGCTGGGTCTGACCGGTGCCCGGTTCTCCAACGCGCCGTACCATGACAAAACCCGCCGTTACTATCAGCAGATGAATCGCTTCAGTGCCAATCTGGCGTTGCTGAGCGATCTGGCGATGGCCACTCTGGGCGGCAACCTCAAGCGTAAAGAGCGCATCTCTGCCCGTCTGGGCGACATGTTGTCACAGCTGTATCTGGCGTCTGCGACCCTCAAGCGGTTTAACGATGAAGGCCGTCAGCAGCAGGATCTGCCGCTGCTGCAATGGGCAGTGGAAGATTCACTGCATAAACTGCAATCTTCGCTGGATGAGCTCTTGGACAACTTCCCCATGGGACTGGGTACGGTGCTGCGTCTGGTGATCCTGCCGCTGGGGCGTCCACTCAAGCGCCCCAGCGATATGCTGGATCACAAGGTCGCCAAGATTATGCAAACCCCTTGTGAGGCCAGAGACCGCTTGGGCAAAGGTCAGTTCTTCACCGCCTGTGACAATAATGCTGTGGGCATTCAAGAACAAACCCTGCTGGATATTCTGGCCAGTGAGCCTTTGTACGACAAAGTCTGTAAGGCCAGTGGCAAGAGGTTGCCCTTCATGTGGCTCGACAAAGTCGCTGCCGAAGGCCGTGCCCTGGGAGTCCTCAGTGAGCATGAAATCGCTCTGCTGGAGCGGGCTGAAATTGGCCGCATGAAATCCATCAATGTGGATGATTTCGAACCGGCAGCACTGAGAGCCGCGACCGGACAGGACACTCCGGCCCATCGCGCCGCATAACTGGAATTGTTTTCGAGCAAAGCCCCCATCAGGGGGCTTTCTTTTTGAGGTTGTGCCCCTCGTGGATAACAGCGTGCAGGCGCGATACCGGTAAAAATCATCAGCCTGCGTGAGTCCCCTCCTCAAAAACAGCGCTATCTTTGCTCACCCGCCTCAGACAGCCTGCATTTTTCATCCATCACAGCACAGATAACCCACAGAGATCAGAGCCTGATGATCGACAGGAAAACCACCACAGCTGGGGCTATAGTTGAATTTATGGCATTGAGCGGGTTGAGGAATTCCAATGACCAACGCACAGGAAACCAGAAAATCCAGAATTTTCGAGCAGTTACAACTTCTGGATGACTTTAGTATGGCCCACCAGTTTGCTGATGATGGCTTCATTCAGAGTATTACCAATGAAAATTTCAGAGTATTGGGCAGGCATCACCGACATTGGCTAGCCTGTGACTGCATGCCCAACATTGTATTGTACGAAGCCGACAGTCACCCCAAAAACAACACAGCCTTGATGAGCCTGCTGGATTCAGAGCCTGATCCGGTGCACCGGGAAGCCATAGAAAGCTGCGCCAACATGCATTTCGGACTGGAGCCCAATGGACGACGTTGCTCCTACTTGTTTATTGCATCAGAAGAAGCGCATCCCGCTTCTCCTATCGGCTATATCTGTTTTACCTTTTCGATTCTAAATCAATGGGAAACTATAGAGGGAAGCTCTGGCAGCGATGAAATCGCCCTGTGCCTGCACATGATCCATTTGTATGTCAAAACCCAGTGGCGGCATATGGGCATTGCCCATTGTCTGTCGGATATTGCACTGCACCGGTTTGCCACTCAGCTGCAGTGTGTCTCCATTCAGCTCAAAAGCCATAACATTACCCTGGTTCCTCTGGTATACGAAGGTATCCGCTGTGCCGGCGCCGAGCACATCATTCAGGACTGCGAATACGATCTGACCCGTTATATCAAATTTATGATGGAGCGAATGCATCTGAATAAGCCCCTGAGTAACGTCAGTTAATCACAGGGGCCCATAGCCATTAATTACAGCCGGTGAACAAGCGCATTGATGACCCACGACGATGGGATAACAACGGTCTGCCAAGTACCGTTTAAGCCAGCTCGGCACCGGTATCTGCCGTCTCAGAGCTGGTTTCAGCTTTGCCCGCCTCCTCCGCCAGGATCAGATACACCAGTTCATAGCCACTTTGTGCAAGCTCTGTAGCCGATGTTGCTATATACAGTTTCCCTTCTTTACACCAGGCCAGCGGTACAAAGCCAGAAGGATATCGGGACTGCAGATCCGTCAGCGTAAAATTTTCGGTCAGCACGGTGGATTTCACTTTACCGCCACGGGACATTTGGCTGGCAATTTTCGCGTAAGAAATACCATCGGCAAACAGTGACAGCCGTTGTCGATAGGATTCAGACATCTGCATTCTGGCGCTGCCGGACTCAAAATTATTCAGTCCCAGTACCTTGCTTTCACCGAATACATCCTGATAGTAAAAATTCACCAGTGGATTAAGTTTGCGGTATGGGGAAATCACCAACGCCCGGCCGATCCCGGTCAGATCCAGCGTGTTTTCCGCATGTTCAGACGCCGGATTACCGAAGTACACCGGCAGATTATCCATACGGGCGAGCCGGATATTGTCCCAGTTGGTATCCGACAGCAGCACCTTGAATCCAAGATTCTGCAAAGCCCTGGCAAACTCCCTGCTGAATGCCGATGCACCAAAGATCAGCACCCCCTGAGGCGCATCCATTTGTACCCCAAGCCAGCGCGCCCAACTTGATGCGGTCAGACTTTGCAGCACCACGGTGCCGATAATCACCACAAACACCAAAGGCACAATCAGCTCGGCACCGGCAAATCCCTTTTCCTGTAATTTGATGGCAAACAGCGACGATACCGCAGCCGCCACAATCCCCCGCGGTGCCATCCAACTGAGAAACCACTTTTCATTGCGACTGAGGGATGTGCCAAGTCCACATATCCAGATGCTCAGTGGTCTGGCGATAAACAAAACCACCAGCAACACCCCAACACTGCCCCAGCCCAATGCCATCACAGCGGCGGAGTTCAGTCTGGCGGCCAACAGGATAAACAGCGCGGAAATCATCAGAACAGTGAGAGTTTCTTTAAACTCAATAATATCGCTGATATCGAGATCTTTGACGTTGGCAAGCCAGATGCCCATCACAGTGACTGTCAGTAATCCTGATTCCTCTTCCATGGCGTTGGACAGCACAAACACACCGAGCATCAATGTCAGCACCGCAGTATTGCGCAAATAGTGCGGCAACCAACGGCGTTTGAGAATGAGTCCAAGCAGCCAGCCACTGACAGCGCCCAGTCCCAGCCCCACCAGCAACGTCAGTCCCAGCGCCTGCAGCACATGAGCGGCGGGATCATTGGTGGCAATCACATATTCGTACACCAATACCGCCAGCAGCGCCCCAATGGGATCGATCACTATCCCTTCCCAGCGCAATATACTGCCCAGTTTGGCACTGGGTTTAACGCTGCGCAGCATAGGTACTATCACGGTTGGCCCGGTGACCACCACCAAAGCACCAAACAGAATGGCCAGTTCCCAGGCGAACCCCATCAGATAACGGCAAGCCAGCGCGATAACGGCCCAGGTCACCAACGCCCCCACAGACACCAGATGGATAACCATTCGACCGTGTTCGCGGATTTCCTTGAAATTAAGGGTCAGTGCTCCTTCAAACAGAATAATGGCCACCCCCAGCGAGATAAGGGGAAACAGTAAATCCCCCAGCAACTGCTCCGGGTGGATCACGCCAAGTCCCGGGCCCAGCAGTAAGCCACACAGCAATAATGGCAGGATTGCCGGTAGCCGCATACGCCAGCCAAGCCACTGACACAAGAGCGACAGGACGCCCACCAATCCCAACATTCCGGCTACCTGCTCCGCCATCACGCTTACTCCCTGCATCTGGTTTATTAATTTGGTTTACCGCAACTTTGCCATGGCAGCTCAAACACGGCTATTCAGGCACAGCGACTCAAATAGGGTCACGCCAACAAACTCTCACAAGCGGCGGACGGATAACAACATCTCTCTTTTCATGGCCGCTGACAATGGCGGAATCTCTGCCGCGGTATTATCCCTTTGGTCTCAGTGAACGATGGAAACAAAAAAGCAATGAAAACCGCGAAAGGCACCATCACCGAAGGCGATGCGTTAACCCGGTAAACCTTACGGGCGAAATTGACTCACAGTGGATGCCCTTCCCCCAAGGCAACAGTTAAGGCAACAGTTCATGTTTCCGTATTTTCTCAAGATGTGACGAACTTATTGTATAGCCTCAACCACTTGTGACATTACTCGCTGTTTTACATCGACAAATCCAGTCTAATCCGCTGTGACAGTACTGCGCAAAGATGTAATGACTACAGATACCTAAGGATGAATGATGAAAATGTCTGTATTGAAAAAAGCGCTTCTCGTTGCAGGTTGTTTTGCGCCAGCCTGCGGAGCGTTCGCTACCGAAGTAATTACCTTGAATGGTAACTCCCTGACCATTGACCAGTTGCTGCAACTGCAAAACGGTGAAGCTCAGGTGGAGATTTCCGATCAGGGTAACCGCAATATCAAAGCCAGCTTCGACTTGCTGCTGGATTCAGCCAGACAAAGCACCCCGGTATACGGTCTGACCGTTGGCGTGGGTAAAAACAAAGATACGCCGGTATTTGGCAAAGACGGCAAACTGACCGACGAAGCAATCAAGCTGTCGGAAGAGTTTAACCGTGACATGCTGTATACCCACTCTGCGGCCTCAGGTAACCCTATCAAGCCGGAAATCGTGCGTATGGCCATGGCTATCCGTCTCAATCAGATCGCCTCCGGCCATGTTGGGGTGCAACCGGATGTTGCCCGTATCTATGCTGAATTCATCAACAAAGACATTATTCCTGTGGTGCCTGAAGATGGTTCTGTGGGATTGAGCGATATTCTGCTGGCGTCTCACATTGGCGCCGCCATGATGGGTGACTGGGAAGTGTTCTATCAGGGCAAACGCATGCCTGCAGGTGAAGCCCTGAAAGCCGCTGGCGTCAAACCATTGGTGCCTTTTGGCAAAGACTCTCTGTCTATTCTGTCCAACAACGCGCTGGCAACCGCGCAACTGATTTCCGCCATGGGTAAAGCCGAGCAGCTGATCCAGTTCTCGCCTCAGCTGATCGCTGCCGCGCTGGAAGGTATCAACGGTAACATCAGCCCGATCCTGCCTCACACAGTTGCGGCACGTCCAATGCCACATGTGCAGGAAGTTGCTGCAGAAATTCTGCGTAACCTGGAAGGCGGTTATCTGTTCCAGCGTGACGAGCAACGCCCGTTGCAGGATGCGCTGTCCTATCGTGGCGCGCACTGGCCGGTAGCTCACGCCATCAGTCAGTACAAGCAGCTGGAAGAGCTGGTAAACATCCAGATCAACTCCTCGGATGACAACCCAACGGTATACATCGATGCCAAAGCCAGCGATTACAACAAGTATCCGCAGGTCGCTCAGTATTTCACCGAAGGCGAAGTTTCCGGTGCCATCAACTCGTCTGCCAACTTTGACACGATCCAGCTGGCATCCCAGACCGAAGCCTTTATCAACGCCATGGCGCAGCTGGGCAAATACTCCAGCAACCGTCAGATCAAACTGATTGATCCTTACTTCACCGGTTTGCCACGGGCATTGGTCGACCCTGATGATGTTAACGGTCAGGCTTTCTATACCCTGCAAAACGGTTTTACTGCCCTGTTTGCTGAAATCGCCCATGCAGCCAACCCGGTTTCTTTCTACGGTATTGCCAACCAGGGTGGTATTGAAGACAACTTCAGCAACTATTTCCAGACAGGCAAAAACCTGACCAAGGTGGTGGATAATGTCGCGACCATTTACGGTTTCGAGCTGATGCAGCTGGCACAGGCACTGGATCTGCAGAAAAAAGTCAACCAGCGTCAACTGTCCGAAAACAACGAGCTGATGCTCCAATCCCTGCGTAAACAGCTGCCTTACTATGACAAGGATCGCCTGTTTACCCCTGACGTGGAAGTGGCAACCCGATTCCTGATGCAATACTGATCAGGCTTGCACACCGGGCACCCACCTAAAGGGTGCCCTTCTTTTATCCCTGCATAATCTCAAACGGAATGACCATGCTTGTGTTACTGGTTGAAGACAACCGCCTGCTGGCCAATAACCTCATTCAATATCTGGCCCTCAAAAATATCGAATGCGAATACGCAGAGAATCTGTCTCAGGCGCAGGCGCGCCTGCAGGAACAAAAGTTCGATGTGATTGTACTGGATCTCAACCTGCCGGACGGTGACGGCATAGTGGCCTGCGCACGCTGGAAAGCCCAGTGTATCTGCACACCTGTCATCATGCTCACTGCCCGCAGCCATCTTGATGACAGGCTTAACGGCTTTGAAGCCGGCGCCGACGATTACCTGGTCAAACCCTTTGCCATGGAAGAGCTGGTCGCCAGACTCAAAGTGCTGGCCCAGCGGCGGGTCCCTGCAGGTCATCTGAACATTGGCGATCTGTCCATTGATTTCAGCAGTCATCAGGCATTTCGTCAGGGACAGTTGTTGCCGCTGAGCCCCACCGGCTGGCAAATTCTGTCACTATTGGCCAGACGCAGCCCGGACACAGTAGCCAAAGTTGAAATTGAGCGTTTCCTCTGGCCCGATGCACCGCCGGACAGCGATTGTTTGCGAGCCCATATCCACCTGCTGCGTAAAATTGTCGACAAGCCGTTTGACTCCGAACTGCTGCACACAGTGCGCGGTGTAGGCCTGTGTCTGAGGGCTGGCTGAGATGATGCCGCAGTTCAGTCTCAAACGCAGCTATCAGTTCTACGGGCTGGTGTTTCTGGCAGTCACCCTGCTTATCAATATGATTATTCCCCTGTGCATGATGTGTACCGGCATGTTTTCCATGCATCAGGTAACGCTGCGCAACGCCGGGCAAACCGCTGAGCTGATGTTCCGCAACGGCCTCACCGAGCTGACCACAGACAATATCCACATCTATGCCAACTGGCATCAGGTGCCGGATCGGATCAAGGCGCTCAATAACTATCAGGTGCCGGATGAATCCACCGGCATCATCTATGAACATGAAGATGGTCCCTACGTCGATGCGCTCACGGTACATATCAGTGAAGATGGCCGGCCGCTGTATATGTGGCTGCACTATGATGTGACCCATGATCTGAAATTTGCCCCTAAAAACATGACGGCAATTCTGCTGCTGGTGGTGATGACCTTTGGCGTGGTTGCCAGTCTGGCGTTCCATATGCAGAAGAAAGTGATCAATCCGGTGCACAAGATCAGTCAGGCCATCAAACAGCACGACTGGCAGAGCAACAAAGACTTCAGCTTTCCCAAACAGGGATATGCAGAGCTGCAATCCATTGTGGATGCGCTGAAAAACTCCCTGCAGCAACTGCAGCAAACTCAGCAGCGGGAGCTGGATTTTCTGCGTTTTGCCAGTCACGAGCTGCGCACCCCGGTAGCCATTTGTCAGTCATCTTTTGAGCTGCTCAGCCTGCAACAGGGCAAACTCGAAGGGCCGTTGAAATCGGCCAATCAGGCCACATCGCAAATGAAATCCCTGATTGAAACCCTGCTGTGGCTGACCAATAAGACCAGCACCCATCTGCAACCCAAACAGGTCAATCCGGCGCAATTGCTGGCGTTGCTGGCGGCCGAGCAGGAATATGCCCAGGACAAGCCCGGGCAGGTCGTCATCGACAGCAGTGAAACCCCGTTGACGCTGCTGGTTGAGCCTTTGACCATTATGCTCAACAACCTGATCCGCAATGCCCTTGAGCATGGTGACAGCGAAGTGCTGATCACCCAGCGGGAGGGCCTGTTCACCGTATCAAACCCTATCCGAGCCCACGACACCATGGGATTTGGCCTGGGTCTGACGCTGGTTTCCCGGCTGGCAGATCAGCTCAATTGGGTATTCAGTTCACATATTCAGGACAACCGCTTTATTGCCACCCTGAAAGTCGATGCACCTCGCAAATCTGAGCACTGACTTTTACGCAATTTTGACGTTCTCTGAGACATCATTGACTGCATAAAGACAGGGGTCGAACACTCCCGGCGCCTGCGCTTTAATACTGAAGAACCGTCGTGCTTCGGCCCTTATCCGGGTCTTATCAGCCCTGAGTCAGGGTCTTAGCGCCCACAGCCGGGCCGGGGCACGACAGTCGTTAAATTCTGTCACCATTTATAGACGCAGTACTGTCAAACTCTCTATAAATCAGGCAGGTACGAAAAACATCGCTACATATCAAAATGAATGATGCAGCCTTGCCTCCCGTACCTTAGCAGGAAATGAATTATGCAATTGAAGAACTCCGCGCTGGTTATCAGCATGGTGGCCACAGCCGTCATTGCAGGCTGCGCCGCTACCAACGAAATCATTAAAGCCAAAGGCAAAGCTCAGGGTAAACACGGCGAAGTGGTGGTGGAAACCACCTTCCAGAACGGTCAGATTACTCAAATCGATGTACTCGAACAAAAAGAGAATAAAGTCCTGGCCAAAGCGGTTTATAAGGACGTGCGTCAGGCCATTATCGACAACAACTCAGTAGATGTGGACGGTATCTCCGGCGCGACTGTGACTTCAAATGCCCTGAAACAAGCGGTTGCCGACAGTGTCAAAGCCGCAGGCGTTACCCTGGTTGCCGCGTCTGCCGCCGGTGGTAAGAAGCAGGCAGCGCAGCCAACGGATTACACCTATGATGTCGTGGTGATTGGTGCCGGTGGCGCAGGTTTCAGTGCCGGTCTTGAAGCCGTTGAGCATGGTGCTTCAGCGGTTATCATCGAAAAGATGCCTATCATCGGTGGTAACTCACTGATTTCCGGTGCAGAAATGAACGTAGCCGGTAGCTGGGTACAGAAAAACATGGGGATCACCGACTCCAAAGCGCTGTTTATGGAAGACACCCTAAAAGGTGGCGACTATAAGGGCGATCCGGAAATGGTGAAGACCATGGTCGACAACGCCGTGGAGGCAGCAGAATGGCTGCGCGACTATGTGGAAGTGGACTTCTACCCTAACCAGTTGTTCCAGTTCGGCGGTCACAGCGTGAAACGCGCACTGATCCCAAAAGGTCACACCGGCGCAGAAGTGATTGGCAAGTTTGCCGCCAAGGCTGAAAAAGTGGGCCTGCCGGTACACACCAACACGACTGCTCAACGACTGTTGATGGACAACAGTGGTCGGATTGTTGGCGTGGAAGCAACCAAAAATGGCCAGAAGATCACTTATCACGCGACCAAAGGCGTGGTCGTGGCAACCGGCGGTTTCTCTGCCAACATCGCCATGCGTAAACAGTACAATCCAGAGCTGGACGAACGCTATGGCACCACAGGCCACGCTGGTGGCACAGGTGATGGCATTGTGATGGCTCAAAAGATTAAAGCCGCGACCCGCAACCTGGGGTACATTCAGACTTACCCAATCTGTAACCCTGAAACCGGTGCCATTGCACTGATCGCCGATGCCCGTTTCTTCGGTGCCATTCTGGTCAACCAGGAAGGTAAACGCTTTGTGGAAGAGCTGGAGCGCCGTGACGTGATCAGCAACGCAATTCTGGAGCAGACCGGTGGTTACACCTATGTATTGTGGAACAAAGCTATCGACAATGTTGCCGGTACCATCGACATGCATCCGGGTGAGTTTGCCGATTTGAACAGCCGCGGACTGATGTTCAAGGTTGATTCTCTGGAAGAGGCCGCTGCCAAATTCAACATCCCACTGGCCAGCCTGCAGGCGACCATCAAGGATGTGAACCACTACGCAGCCACAGGCAAAGATGAGGCATTCAATCATCGCGCCGGTCTGGTTAACCTGAGTGAAGGTCCATACTGGATCCTCAAAGCCAAGCCTTCTGTACACCACACCATGGGCGGACTGGTGACCGATACCAAAACCCATGTGCTGGATACCAACGGCAAGGTCATCCCAGGTCTGTACGCAGCAGGTGAAGTGACCGGTCTGACCCACGGCACCAACCGTCTGGGCGGCAACGCGTATACTGACATTATTGTCTACGGTCGCATTGCCGGTCAGCAGGCCGCAGCAGCCAAGTAATCATCGCTTCCCCTGAAAAACCCTCTGACAAATGGATTGTCAGGGGGTTTTTGTTTATTCCGGCAATGATTCGCCGGTTGCTGGACGGTCGCGCCATATCGGCAAAGCCGTGGCCGCACGCGGTAATCTACGACGTTAGCCCTTCGCCGGTATAGTCGCCGATGTTGCGGCACAGCAGGTGGTTGCAACAGGCTGGAGTGAGTGTGAGCCTGCAACAACAGGGACAAGGGACAAGGAATGAGATGGTCGCCCCAGCGGCACTAACGCGACGCCGTTTTTTCACCTGCCATAAACTCAGCGAAGAACTTTTGTGCAAACAACGTTTTGCCATGATACTCAGAGGCGTCTTCACTGCTGGCAAGCCAGCCGATGACCTGAGCCGGTACGGTGGGCGGCACGCCACCAAAACGCTCAAACTGCGCCGCCATGCCTTTGGCCTGCACCAGCTCAGTGATCACAAAGCCTGGCTCAAGATTGTGAAACCGAATCCCACTGTGCTGATGCTCCACTTTTAGCACTCCAATCATGCGGGTCAGTGCGGCTTTCGCCGAAGAGTAAGCAAATCCCCAACCGCCCTCGCCGACCGGAGTCCTGGGGTCAATCATGCCCGATTCAGAGACCACATTGATAATGCAGCCATGGCCGCGCTTCAGCATGGATTGTAGACACAACTGGGTCAGCAATACCGGAGAAAACACGTTGCCCTGATAGATGTTGTGCAGTTGCTGTGCTGTCAGCTCCATAAAGCGACTCATGGTACCCGGCCCCTGGTAAATACCGTTGTTCAACAGCAGATCTATACGTCCCCAGCGTTCCAGTGCTACCGTTACGGCATGCTCAACCGAGCAGGGGTCGAGTAAATCCAGCCTGATAGGCAAAGCCTGTCGCCCCAATGCACGGATCCCGGCGGCGGTAGTTTCAAGACTGCCGGCAACCGGCGTGACATCAGACAGGTGGCCACCGCGCTCATGCTGCTCGCCTTCCACTGCCGTGCGGGCAGTGATCACCACATCAAATCCCTTTGCAGCCAATGCCAGCGCAGCTTGTTTGCCTATCCCCCGGCTGGCTCCGGTCACAAAAGCGACCTTAGATGAATGCTCCACCATGCCCGACACCTCGTTTTCAGTTCGCCCCCACAGAAGTCCAATTACGCCCGCAGGTGAGTGACTGCAGCATCGTCAGTTCAGACTAATGGAAGTGGCAGCCGCACCGACGCTGCCATTTATACCAATCCGCATAGCAGATTGAGCTCATCAGAACCATGTCAGCCATTCGAGTACAGGCGAAATTGGTGCCAACATAGTGGCTCTCTGGCTAAACAATTTGGTGCAGTAATCGTGTGGCTGACTTACCTCCAGAAGGGTGAGTTTTAAAGGCTCGCATACTGCCTGGAGCCCTCTTGATTTATCCCGATAGACCTTCGATTGCTCTACACCTTTAAATTCTCGCTGAGTGACTAAATTCCTGTGCGGATTGGTATGAAAGGACGATTCAGCGTTTCAACCGTTGATGGATAACACAGAGCAAATAGCGCAGAAGACAGTATGCAAGGCAGGAGATCACATGTTTGGTGCAATCCGCCTGAACCCCGGGGTATTTTTTATCAATATTGGGGATGAATTTTTAAGCCGTGACAGCATGCAGGTGGAGGATATTTCTTACAGCGATCTGCGCAGGGCCGTTACTCAGGCCACCGCAACGCCGGTTGTCGTCTACGTTATCAACGACAGATACAAAAAAACCAGCACAAAAGGCTGGTTTTCAAGGTTCTCAGTGGCGGAGCGGACGGGACTCGAACCCGCGACCCCCGGCGTGACAGGCCGGTATTCTAACCAACTGAACTACCGCTCCGCTGAGATGTGCGCATAATAATTGGCTGTTAATTTTGCGTCAAGCATAAATTCATCAACCCGCGCCAAGCGAACAAACTTTGTTCATTCAATTAGTTGGCGTCAGTATCAGGCAAAGCCAAATCCAAATCATCCAGATCCAGATTGTCCGCATCATCACGCTGGTTTTCCGGCACCATGGTTTTCTCAACGGCTACCCGTTGTTGCGCAGCAGCCATTGCCGTCTTGAGGGTCTGACGTTTACGCCAGATGATAATGGCAATCCCCCCCATCAGCAGTAATACCAGATTGGCTATGATAACCCAGGTCATCAGTTGCTTTTGTCTGGCCGCTTCAGCAAGTGCAGCTTCTTTGGCCGCCTGCTCTGCAAGTAATCTCGGATCAGGTGGCGGAGGCGGCGGTGCCGGATTGTTGAAAAACACATCATCCATGGATAACAGGATTTCCCGTCCACCCACTGTGGTGCTGGCGATACTGCCGGAGATGCGATAACCACCATATTCACTGACGCTCAGGTCAATATCATTTTCCCCGCCTATCAACTGATCCAGCAACATAGGAGCAGGCGCGGAGCCTGGCCCCATTTGCTCCAGACTGACCACAGTCTGCGACGGCACGACCTGAGTGTCATCCACTGTGACTTTGAGCTTCCAGGGTGTCACGCTGGCATCCTGAGGCTTCACTACCTCGAGTTTTACCGGCGCTTCAGACAGATAAACCGGCATGTTAATCTGACGCTCAAACACTTTGTTTTCTGCCGTGACACTGAATGTGTAGCTGCCCCAGTCTTGCTTGAGGTTCAAATCTGCAGTGAAAATACCATCGTCCGGAACCTCATCGAGGATCTCCCCATTGTCGGCATAGCTGCCGATGGGAAAGGTGCCGGCAACATAGTTCTGTTCGTCGGCATTTCGCAGGCTGGTAAATCTGGCACGCCACTCGATCATATACTCCAGACCTGGCATCCGGATAAGTTTGTCATCCCCCAGAAACCTGGCGGTCACTTTAACCCGCTCACCCTGATAAAGTGGCTGGGGTAATGGGTCAAGTTCGACCGACAAGGCTGAGACTCGCTCTATGGTAGAGCCGGGAGACAATGTGCCCAGTAATTGATAAGGACCGGGCAGGGGTTTTTCCACGGTGATGATGTCACCTGTCATGCCATCAACCCAGCGCACGTTTTCAGGATGACGGCTGGCATACCATTTACTGCCATCGGGAGTCACCACTATCACAGAAGCGCTGCCATAGGGTCTGGCGATTAACAGCGTGACTTTGTCCACCATGTGATCAATGCGAAACAGGTTCTTCAGTTCCTGCGCATTGAAGGGAGTGTAGGCATTGTCGCTGTCCACTTCAGCAGCGACGGGGGCGATGCTTCCTGTCAATAACGCCAGCCATCCGGCCAGCGCAAGACGTTGCAATAACTTCATTGGGGGTATTTATCCTCTCCACAGGCACTTCCCTGATTTGGCAACCAGAGCAAGTCGCTGCTCATGCATACCCAGTTCATCGGCAGATGCGGCTACAACTTTAAGCCGGTTTCGTCCTTCCGGCAGGCGGATAATACCGCCGGCCTCACCACTGCCCTGTTCACCCAGACTCAGATTAAATTTAGTCTGGCCACCGGTCATGGCCAGATACACATCCGCCAGGATCTCGGCATCGAGCAATGCGCCGTGCAATTCACGGCGGGCGTTATCTATATGATAGCGTTTGCACAGGGCATCCAGGTTGTTCTTCTGCCCCGGATGCAGATGTTTGGCCAGCGCCAGCGTATCGAGGATACCGCAAATGTCATGCAGCTTAGGGCCTTTGGGCGCCAACATGGACAGTTCATAATCCAGGAAGCTGACGTCGAACGAGGCGTTGTGAGCGACGATTTCGGCACCGTCAACAAACTCGATAAAGCGCTGGGCAATATCGCGAAAACGCGGGCAATTCGCTACCTGCTCATCGGTAATACCGTGAACGGCGATGGCTTCTTCATCAATTTTCTGATCAGGGTTGATGTATTCATGGAAATGACGGCCGGTCAGTTTACGGTTAATCACCTCCACACAACCAATCTCGATGATCCTGTGACCCACATAAACCGGGCCGGCGCCCTGATTCATACCCGTGGTTTCAGTATCGAGAATGATCTGCCGGCTGGCACTGGAAACTAAATTCATGATGGGCAACCCCTATGGAACCAAATTAAGTCGTTGTTTGCCGCCGGTTCCACCCCCGGCAAGCCGCAACATAGTCGGCCATTATACCGATAGCCGGGTGAAGTGCGAATCTGTGACATCCCGATCTGGCGGGTTATCCACCAGATGTAGCCATTCAACGGCAAAGGTGCGCCGCGGCGGCGGATTCGTTATACTCGCCGTCTGAGAAAAACCAATATTTGCAATCGGATGCCTCAACTGAAACATATTTCTATTTTTACCGACGGATCCTGTCTGGGCAATCCTGGCCCCGGGGGCTACGGCGTGGTAATGAAATACAAAGATCACGTCAAGGAGCTGTCTGGCGGCTTTAAGCTGACAACCAATAACCGCATGGAATTGCTGGCGCCCATTCTGGCGCTCGAAGCCCTAAAAGAACCCTGCAAAGTCACGCTGACATCCGACAGTCAGTACATGCGTCAGGGTATTACCCAATGGATCCACGGTTGGAAAGCCAAAGGCTGGGTGACCTCCAATAAAACGCCGGTCAAGAACGTCGATCTGTGGAAGCGCCTGGATGCCGCCCGGAAAATCCACGACATGGACTGGCAATGGGTTAAAGGTCATGCCGGCCACCCTGAAAACGAACGGTGTGATCAACTGGCCCGGGAAGCAGCCGAAGCCAGCCCCGACACTGAAGATACCGGTTATCAACCCTGATCCCGGCACCGATGGGACTTGAGCCACTCAGGCGACAAGTCCCTTCTGTCCGGACAATCGCCTGTGCGCCACCTCATAGATTTGCCCCGTCACTCAAAAGTTAATTTCAAATTCATTGACGCCTGATGTAATGTCCGCTCCCAGAATGCTGTAGCGTCCTTGCACTAATGCGCAGCAAATCAGTAAATTGATACCAGAGGTTGATATGAAAAAAATTGCAGGCTTGTTGATAATCCTGGCATCGCTCGGCGGATGTGAGGATGCCAGCAAAGCGATTGAAAAAGCTCAGCAGGCAGCCAACACTGCTGTGGATGGATTGCAGGAGCACATAGAAGCGGTGGATCTGAGCAACATCAATCTTGATCAGTTCGGAGATGCAGCAGCATCCGCCAAAGCGCTGATGGAATCCATTGAAAAGGCGTCTGATATTGATTTTACTGACACCAAAGCACTGAATGACGCACTGGAGCAAGTAGAAGCCGCCTATGACAAGTTGGTGGATTTAACCTCAGAGTCCAAAGCCGAAGCACTGATGGACAAACTGCTGGACGCGGTTCCCAACGAAGATACCCGCAAAGCGATCGAAAACAGCCTGAATCACTGAGTGAGTAATGCCACACTGAATTTGGGTACCAAGCGATATCACAGGACGCCCTGAGTATCCCGTTATATCAGCGCTCGGATGTTGGCACCCAAACCGCCGCCGTGGGTTCCTGCTCACGGCGGGCCTCAAATCCTCTGACTTTATGTCTGGCATGCTGCCTGTCTCGGTCATTAGTCGGATAATCCTGCGATGAACTGCCCACCGCCTCGTACTCTGCATTAAGCTCGATAAGAGTGGCAGACAGCTGCTGCAAATCAACCAGCCGATCCCGGTAAGCAGCGATGGCAATCTCAGCTTTTTTATTGATGGCCAGATAGTTATTGGCGATTTCCCGGTGTCTGGATTTACCCACCTTGGGGTTAAAAATGGTCTGCAAAGTAGACAGCAGCGCCGCCACCAGCGACAACACTCCCGCCCCCCATTTAATCGCCGCCGGGATGGTTTCCTTTAAATCCGCAACCAGCACCGAGCCCAGACCAACAGAAATCAGTGCTGTAGGGATCCCCAACCATAAATGCAGATGCGACATTCGCTCTGCCGCCCTGAAATGGGCATATGCCGCTAGCTGACTGTTTCGTTTAATTCTTGCCAGTACTTTAATGGTTTCCATCGTGTCCATATACTCGTGAGCAGATGATTGCAGCAGCGCCTCGGCTTGCTCCCCTAAGGCGAAGATCACAACCCCCTTCTGCTTGATACCGGGATTAACGGGACCACAGACATCGGTCTATTTTGGTGTTCAGCCTGTAAGGCCTGTCGAACTGTCTCATGCGATCAGCAATGTATTACTGTCCTATGCCCGGCTGATATCCGGATATTCCCCGTCCTGCATGCCACACGATTGACTCAACGACTGACAAAACCCGCACTCACCGCCCCGCTACTGTTCAATTCAGCGCGACTATGCCTTTGCCGGCAATGGGCCTGCAAAGGCCGTAAAACCGTGCCCGCTCGTTCGCAAGTGGGTCACCACAATGAGTTGCCCTTGAGGCGACGTTTATCTTCAGATACCCAAGCGTTAGAGCCCACTGTGTCACAAACCACGGTGTCATAAACCACAGTGTCAAAACCCAAAGCGCTGCGATAACCCCGGGCCCCCTTCAGCCTCATCACCACGTCCCGCAAGCCTGCTTCGCAATAAGCGGGCATGGCATTGATTAAACGGCGTTTACAGCTTCAGGCCATTACTGGTGCGCTGGCCAACCGATGCTATTTGAGGTAACTCTCCAGCGTCGATTGCTTGCTTTGCAGCAGTTTGAGCAAATCAACAGTAATGAATACCCCAACATCACCACCATGATTGGACGCCCCCAGCGTGAACTTGCTGTCAAAATGTAACGCCAAGCCATATCCCCAGTCATCAACGCCGGACCGATCTGAGTAGGTCGCCACCAAGGAGGCGCCGGAAGGCAGGTACCAATCATCCTGCTGCCACCAATCGGCGCCAATCACCTCGACCATCAGCGCTTCCTTAAGTTGATCGCCATCCAGCGCGCCGCGCACATCTTCAATCACAACGGTGGGATGCAGCAGTACCAGTTGCCAGTCAGGTGGCGGGGCAAACTCATTGGCTTTGACCTCATCCTGAAACAGCGCACCGTTTACCGCCAGCTCCCAGATAGTCTGGGATTTTGATTCTTCAAAAAATTGGTTCCAATTCTGCTCCAGCGTTTTGAGGCGATCGGCCACCAGAAAGGCATCGCTTTGAGCCGCTGTTGCCTGCGCAAAGTTATACAACCGCTTAAAGTCCGCCAGGGCATCTGCGCAATCACCACGGGCAGCGTTGGCCGCCATTTGATTACAGGCGCTCAGCGTCCCCCCCTGTATCGGTAATTTGCCAGAGTCTCCAGCTTCAACAGATAACTGCGGCGTGGTTTTGGTTTTAAACAGCGACGCCATTCTGCCTTCCTGAACCCAGGCCAGCTGCTCTGCATACAGGGTGGCAGGTATCGTCGATTGTGGCAGATAGCGCTCAAGTGCTCCCAACAAGCCAACGATATCCTGATTCAGGGTTAACGGCTGATCAATGTTGCCGTTGCAAAATGCTTGTCTCAGCGCCATGGCCTGAGTTCTGACATCAGGGAAATAGACCGATTGGCCGACATTCTTTCCCTGTTGGCACCAGTTTTTAAACGCCTCGTCTTTTTGTTGCCACTCCGCCGGAGAAAACCCGGTGCGATCATCGGCCAATGCGTTCCCCCATGACAGGGAAATGGTTAACGACAAGACCAGGGTCAAGCCACAAGCAGCAGATTTACAGATCATATTGGCCTCCCAATCCCTCGACAAACACTTTGGCCTGTCTGGCCGCTTCGATCAGTCCCTCGAGGCTGTCAATATCCAGATTGTTAAGATCGTTGAAGGCGAGTTTAAGGTTTTCGGCAACCTCAGCCAGCGTATGAGTCTGATATTTTTGCCGTCCCTCGGTACGCTGCTCAACGGTCAGTTTGATTCCCAGCACCCGCTCAAACAGCTGCTGATGTACATCCGGATTAGCCAGATAATGCCTGATATCATGGGTGTTTCCCTGAGCATTGGTGACATCGTGTAACTTGATCAGCTGATATTCATCTGCATCATAAGCATCGGCAGCAATCCAGCCGTCTCCTTTATGTGGATTGAATGGTAACGGCCAGGTAATAGGATCAAGCTGATGACGATATTCTCTGAAATATTCACAGCAACCATGAACACCCGGTCGGGTCAGAGACTTATCCACGGCAATGAATGATGCCAGCACCCTGCTGGTATTGGCCACCAGATGCAGACTGCCCATTTGCTGTGAATCAACGTTCAGATTGTCCGGGCCAGATCCATACAGTTTGGCCAAAGTATCATGCACCACAGAGGTTCCCAGTGAATGTGCCAGCACATGCCCATTGAGCGTACCGCCGTGAACACTCGCCAGTGTCTGAGTAATGGCTGCGCCGATATGAATGCGCACCAGCTCACCGATTGTGGTAAAGCGATATAAAAACACGTCCAGCCAATGGGTATTGAAGAATCCGTCATCGCCCAGGCGAGCCTGAAATCCAACCAAGGCAGACAAGGCTTGCTGAACTGCAGCGGCGTCCATTCCTTCAATCCCGCCAAGACGCTCCTTGACAGGCAACGCCTGTTTTTTCATCCGCTCCCGGGCGGCATCAAATATCGAGTTATATTCAACCGAAACAAGCTCCACATAATCCTGAGGTGACTTTCCGGCAAGGTGTTCATACAAATTGAAGGCGAAGGATAATCCCTCCAGGACTTCGCCCTGAAATGAAGCAGCGGTGTGCTGCCCCATACCATGGACAATAACCAGTTTTGGTTTTGGCATAGTTCCATGCTCCCTGCTAAACAGATGAAAACTGACTGGCAACGCTGAGCAGGAAGTCTATTGGAATCACCATGACAGCCGTCGATTGATGACAGTGTGATATGGTCTCGTTGGAAAATTCACTCCAGCTTCCCTGACTTAGCGAGTGGCATTGTTAACGCAATGCTATGCAGCGACATTAACAATAAGAGTCATAAGCTAACCTGCAACACCTCAAGAAACATCAGACTAAAGTGTAATTTCACAGGGATTTCATTGACATCTGCAGCGACTGGCCGTCTTTACCCTCTTTGTATACACAGATTCAAGATCAGGCTTTGATGAAAAGTGATGATCAAAATAATCGGGCTGAAAGACTGGCAGACAGATTTGTGTAGCAGCCTGAAGATTGCCCTCAACCAATAAGACATTGGCTGCAATATGGGATTTTTAACACCCGTTAATATCAGAGGACATTACACGCCTCCACGATGGGTTTGCACACAACAAACCTGCCCTGAACAAGCAAAACGGTCGAAGCCGTCGACTCGGTAGAAGTAACACATTCCTTCCCTTTCACACCTGTCAGTTCAAGCAAATGCGTACTTGTTCATGAACAGCAGTGAAACATAGGTGTCTGTGGCTAAAATGTTTAACGGCTCTATATACAAACATCGCAGCGTACACGGCATCGTTGGTTGGCTCATCACTTAAGGTGGGATATTCAGGTCAAATCTTTATTCAAACAGTAAACTTAGAATGTGCTGAACCCGGTTTCCCCGGGGAATGTGCAAATGACAGAATGTTATTTGGCAGGCGTTGATTGGCACATGTTCAAACGAACTTACCTTCATTGATTTCCTTTTCCCGAACACACCAGGCCTGATTAATGGCATCCAATGCAGCCCGATCCCCTTTACAGTCCCGCTCCGCCCGTTCAGTCATCAAATCCAACGTACTGATGCTCTTACTGCGTCTGAACTTAATCAACCATTCGAGCGCCTGTTCACTTAAACTGCTCAGCTCAAATGCATTAACTTTAATTGCCGCCATTGAATATCCTGTATTGATAAAAGGTATTAAGCCTGATCTGTTCACACTTCAGCAGAATTCAGGCATTTAATCTGAGGAAGGGATTTTAAACAAATACGCGCCACTCTTCCATTGTAGGTGCAAATGCAAATTTATACCGACTCATTCAATGTTAATGCCGGATATATTGGGTAACATCTGCACACATGAACAACATAGCGCTGTCAACAATGATTGTCAGAGGCGTATTTCAAATAAATTCAAGAAGTTGAACAGACATTTCGTCACAGCCATCAGATCAGCACTAACAATCGCGTTGTGCTCAATAATGGACAAGTAAATTCCAGATACAAAAAAACCAGCGTTAAGCTGGTTAATTTGTTCCCCCTTTGAAAGGAGATGGTAGCCGTGGCCAGACTTGAACTGGCACGAAGTAACCTTCGACGGATTTTAAATCCGTTGTGTCTACCGATTCCACCACACGGCCATTTCAGATTTCCGCCGCTTAATATAAGCCACAGAATTGAACGAGTGGAGGCGCGACCCGGAGTCGAACCGAGATCGACGGATTTGCAATCCGCAGCATAGCCATTCTGCCATCGCGCCACACTAATACTTGGAGCGACATATCGGGTTCGAACCGATGACCTATACCTTGGCAAGGTATCGCTCTACCAACTGAGCTAATGTCGCATCGAATATTTTTAAGGAGTTAACCCAGAAATTAGGTATTACCTAGCGCAAGTATCATTTACGCCAGCAGGTTTTTGAAGCTACCTTCTCCCTGACTGCGAAACGAATTCTACTGATTTGACCTGCCCTGTCAACGATGAAAACTGATTTATCAAAGAATTCAGCATCGTTTGCATGAATATCCAGCAAAGCGCGTATTTAGACAGCAAAATAGTTGAATTATAAAGCTTGTTTGGCGGAAACCTTGTCACCTGCAAGGTTCATACATCAACAAGCATTAAGCAAAAACGCCTCCGTCAGGGAGGCGTTTATCCATTACGACAGCCAGCTTATCTTATACAGGCAGAGACAAGGGCTCCAGACCGAGCATCTTCTGCATGACACCCACGACCTGGCAGGAATAGCCGAATTCATTGTCGTACCAAACATACAGAATGGCGCGCTTGCCTTCGGCAATCGTCGCCTGAGAGTCAACTACGCCCGCATAACGTGAACCAACCAGATCACTGGAAACGATTTCAGTCGACTCAGTAAAATCGATCTGATTTTGCAGCTCAGAGTGCAGTGACACGCTGCGCAGATATTCATTCATATCTTCTTTGCTGGTTTCAGCGTTCAGGTTCAGGCTAATAATCGCCATAGACACGTTTGGCGTTGGCACCCGAATCGCGTTCCCGGTCAGCTTACCTTTGAGTACAGGCAAAGCTTTGGCGACGGCCTTGGCAGCACCGGTTTCGGTAATCACCATGTTCAGTGGTGCACTGCGACCACGGCGATCCGCTTTGTGATAGTTATCGATCAGGTTCTGGTCATTGGTATAAGAGTGGATGGTTTCCACATGACCATTTTCGATGCCGTATTTGTCATTTACCGCTTTCAGCACAGGAGTGATCGCGTTGGTAGTACAGGAGGCTGCCGATACAATAATGTCGCTGTCCAGAATATCGTTCTGGTTTACACCGTAGACAATGTTCTTGATTTCACCTTTGGCCGGCGCAGTGAGCAGCACTTTGGCCGCGCCCTGGCTCTTAAGGTGCAGTCCCAGACCGGCTTCATCTTTCCAGATACCTGTGTTGTCAACCACCAGCGCATCCTTGATGCCGTACTTGGTGTAATCCACTTCATCCGGTGAATTGGCGTAAATCACCTGAATATAAGTGCCATTGGCGATGATAGCGTTGTTCTCTTCATCCACCTCTACGGAGCCATTGAACGGACCATGTACTGAATCACGACGCAGCAGGCTGGCACGTTTTTCAAGATCGCCAGGACGGCCACCACGCAGCACGATAGCGCGCAAACGCAGCTTATTACTGCGACCGGTGCGCTCAATCAGGAGTCTTGCCAGCAGTCGGCCAATACGACCAAATCCATACAGCACCACATCTTTTGGCTCGGCGTCAGCGCTGTGGTCCATAGCTGCAGCCAGCTCTTTAGCCATATAGGATTCGATTTCCGAGGCATCGGAATGATTGCGCCAATAGTTGATGGCCAGCTTACCGATGTCCACTTTACATTGCTTAACCGGTAACTTGCTCAGGGCTTCCACAAAGGGGAAACTTTCACGTAAACGCAGTTTGTCACCTACATGACGGCGCACCAGACGGTGAGCCTTGATAATTTCAATGGTAGAGGCAGCCAGCAGCGGTTTGCCATAAACCAGAACTTCTACACCCTGATTACGGTACAGCTTGCCCAACAGGGGTTGCATGGCTTCGGCCATCTCGAAACGTTCTTGCCAGCTTTGCAGGTGTTTATCAGCGCTCATTTACAGATCCTTTATCTCACTTCTTTACTTCTCTACGTGGGTACAGAGTAGAAAGGTTTGAGTAACAATAACTTTTGACCAATAATCTTTGTTAGTAGGCGGGACGGCCCTGTTTGGTCGGCAGGTATTGTAATGAAATCAGTATCTCTACGCCAGCAGGATATTTCTCATAAGTGTGTAATTTAATTAGAGAAAAACCATGAAAGGACGCGCTTTTCCGCCGAAAATTGTAATATTTACACCATTTCTGCTTATCTGCTCTCTCTCAGCCTGTGATTGGGGGCAAAATGGCACGAAATTATGTAAAAATAATCCTGAACTTTGTGCAGATCTCCATGAAGACGCCTGGTGTTGGCAGGAAAAAAGCCAGCTGATCGATGCCAGATACGCCTCTACCCAAACGCCATTACCGGAAGGTAAAACTCTTTATCTGGAGTTGCTGGCACTGGAGTCCTACAATCGCTGTATTGAAGTGGCTTCAGGAGTACAGCACGTTATTAATACCGAAAGGACCCACGAGCGTGCCAAAGCCTTTTCGGATTCAGCTAATACTCTGAGTCAGTTACAGCAAAAAACCAGGAATAGTGATGCACTGTTTATCGCCTACTACCACTGGGCAAGATTCGGTGATGCAGTGGCCAGAGATAAAGTGCTGACAGCCGCCAGCGATGGGCGATTGAATGATGCGCTGTTACTTGGTGCTGTCGGCGCATACTATGAGAAATTTGACCCAGAACGCTCCCGTGATTTTTACTTTCGTGCAATGAGCCGGGCATCGGACGCAGATCTGGATCCCAACTGGCTGCTGGGAATCGCCCGAACCGCCAGTGCTCAACGTCAATACCGTAAAGCGTATCTGTTTACCCGGGCCAATGTGATACTGGCAGACCACAAAGTCAAAGAAGATCAAATGCTGCTTATTCTTCATGGCGATACGGACGACATAGAACAGCTGGATACCTTGGCTCAGGCGCTTGCAGATACCCTGGCTGACGGCGAATATGCCACCAGTTTATTGCGCGCACAGGTGGAGAAATTCTGACATTCGGTTATTCTGTGAGCTGGGCATCGGGCATACCCGGTTTGATGCGGTATATTTCCCCCTGTCACACCGCTTTTCATTGTGGTGTAAAAAAATCACCTAATTAAGTAACGAATTTACGATGTAACGCTGTGTTTTGCTTGACGAACACGCCCAATTTGGTAAGTTTACTACCAGATATCGTTTATAATTACCTGAGGGATATGAAATGACTATCCGCGTTGCTATCAATGGTTATGGCCGTATCGGCCGAAATGTCCTGCGTGCGCTGTACGAAAGCGAAAAAGAATACCCAATTCAGATCGTTGCCATTAACGATCTGGGTGATGCTTCTATCAATGCTCATCTGACCAAGTACGACTCTGTTCACGGTCGCTTCAATGCCAAAGTAGAACACGATGCTGAAGCTATCTATGTCAATGGTGATAAAATCATGACCTTCCAGGAGCGTGATCCCGCCAAGCTGCCATGGGCTGAACTGAACGTAGACGTAGTCTATGAATGTACCGGTATCTTCACGTCTAAAGAAGCGGTGCAGCCACATCTGAACGCCGGTGCCAAGAAAGTAATTATTTCTGCTCCGGGCAAGAATGTGGATGCCACTGTAGTTTATGGTGTAAACACTGATGTGCTGACCAAAGACATGACAGTTATCTCCAATGCCTCCTGCACCACTAACTGTTTGGCACCTTTTGCCAAGCCGCTGAATGATGCCATCGGTATTGAATCCGGTCTGATGACTACAATCCACGCTTATACCAACGACCAACGTCTGTCTGATGTGTATCACAGCGACCTGCGCCGTGCCCGTGCCGCCGCGATGTCCATGATCCCAACCAAAACCGGTGCTGCGGCAGCGGTAGGTCTGGTGGTTCCTGAACTGCAGGGTAAATTTGATGGTATGGCGGTGCGTGTACCTACCGTCAACGTGTCACTGGTTGATCTGTCATTCATCGCTTCACGTGACACCAACGTGGAAGAGGTGAATCAGGTGATCGATGATGCTATCGCAGCCAACCCACAGCTGGCTGAAGTCCTGGCCGTTAACAAAGAGCCGCTGGTATCCATCGACTTCAACCACAACGCCTTCTCTTCCAACTTTGATGCGACCCAAACCAAAGTGTCTGGCCGTCTGGTGAAAGTGATGGCCTGGTATGACAATGAGTGGGGATTCAGCAACCGTATGCTGGACAACACTGTTGCCCTGATGAACGCCAAATAATAGGCATTCACCATTGATAAAAGCCTGCTGATGCAGGCTTTTTCATTTCTGCAGCTACTCTTCACCTTCGTAGTAATCGACCTCATCCCGTATGCGACTCATATGACGAAACGTCCGGTTTCCCTGCTCGCCTGTCATGGCAAGCACTTTACCCGAGTCAGGATAGCCGCAGATATCGATAGGCTCGTTGGTACTCAGACATAGATAGATAAGATCTTCACTGCCTGAATTAATGATCTGGTGCGCGACCTCTGCGCCTCCCGGCGGGCAGGCAATAATATCAAGCGGTCGCAGAGGATATGTCTGATCCCCAAACCTCAATGTGCCTTCCCCCTCCAGCATTAAAAACATCTCTTCATTATGCCGGTGGTGGTGAAAGGGGCACACTCTTTTCCCGGGTGGTACAACAGACAAACTGTATCCTAGTTTACGGGCCCCAATGAGCTCACTCACCGGATAACTGGTTTCACCATACTTTCCCCTTTCCGAACTCTGCGATTCACTGAGTTCATTTAAATTTATCAGCGGTTTCATCGGCAACTCTCCCATGCATTCAATTCCGTTACACTAACCTGATAGAAAACCTGTTCAATTGCCAATTTTCCTGAATATCAACACGTCTTTCTCGTCACTTGATATGCATTGCTGGATCTTTGCTTGGCCAATGATGACAGCAAGGGCCCGAATATTCCCTCCAGCGACTTAAGGCGACTGAGTGGGTCGCAACGGCTGGATTGGCGTCGGCTCAAATAGAAAGGGCCCCGACCGGGGCCCTTCTCCATTGATTAACGAGTTAAGCAACTTTGAACTTATCGACGATGGACTTCAGATCTGCCGAAATGTTTGCCAGCTCTCCTGCCTGAGCAGACACCGAACCGGCTCCCTCGGAAGTGTTTCTGGCAAGGTTGTTAATTTCATCAACACTGACATTAATAGTACTGACCACTGTGTTCTGCTCTTCGGCGGCGACAGCAATCTGATGATTCATATCCCGGATATTGCTCACTGACTGAGTAATGGACTTCAGCGCCTCATAGGTTTTGTTGGCTTTATCTGCGGTCGATGTCGCTTCATTGACATTCACCTTCATGGAGTCAACGGAGCGCTTGGCTTCCGATTGCAACCGACTTATCAGCGACTGGATTTCCTCTGTACTCTGTTGAGTACGGCTGGCCAGAGAGCGCACTTCGTCAGCAACCACAGCAAATCCCCTGCCCTGATCACCGGCCCGGGCGGCTTCAATTGCAGCGTTAAGCGCCAGCAGGTTGGTTTGCTCGGCAATACCCCGGATAGTATCCAGAATGCTGCCCACGTTCTCGGTTTCCTTTTCGAGGTTGGCAATAATGCTGCTGACATCGGTGATATTGGTAACCAGATTGCCGATGCTCTTACGGGTTTCCTCCAGCACACTTTGCCCTTCAATGGCATAGCCATCAGCCTCACCGGCAGCATCCGAGGCATGCTGCGCACTTTGGGCGATATCATGCACGGTAATTGTCATTTGTTGCATAGCGGTTGCTGTATGTGACAATTGCTCAGCCTGGGATCTGGAGTTATTGACGGTATCGCCGGTAACAGAAACCAGCCCTTTGGATGCATCACTCAAGGTGCCGGATGACTGGGCCAGTTGCCCGACAATCTGTTTGAGGCTGAGATTCATCTCAACCATGGCACCATAAATACCGGCTTTGTTACCATTGGCCGGAAACTGTTGAGTAAGATCTCCGGCAGCAATCCGTCGGGCAATCGCTTCAATCTCTTTGGGCTCTCCGCCGATTGGTGCACGTATTGCTTTGGTGACAAACATACTCATCAGCACGCCAACCAGAATCGCGATGACTGAGACCACTATTACAGTGGTAACGGCATTTTCACTGTCTTTCTGGGCTTCGGGACCCAGGGTATCCTGAGAATTTTTAATCAGATCATTGTATTCCGACAAGTTGACCGTCACTTTGGGACCAATAACGTCCAAGCCATCGGCAATAGCCTGATTTCTGTGAGTAATAATGGCAGTGGTTTGTGCCAGTGCAGCTTGATAGTTTTCATAAGCGGTCAGAAAACTTTGGCCCAACTGCTTTTCCTGACCAGCGGATAGTGTTGGCTTGAGCTGCTCAAAGGGAGCCTCGATTGCCTGCAGCTCGCTGTTGGCTCTATCCAGATCCTGCTGAGAATTGCTGATGAGGTATTTGGCGGCAAACAGACGCCCCAGCAACAACTTTTCCTGAACCCGGGATGCATAGTACAGGGAATCAATGTCATTGGCCGCCTTGGACAACTCAATAATTTCCGTCATATCCTGGCGCATTTGCAGGCCATTGGGGTCGAGTTGCCCTTCAACTACAGCGTTACGCTTGTCAAAGTCGTCAACCACATCCCGAAACGTAGCGAGATACTCTCGAAGCAGCCCTTCAGAATCTTTCAGCTCATTCAGCCGCCCCGGATCCTGTTCAACAGCCATCAAACCTTTGAGGTGCTCGCCAATATTCTCAATATTGCGCTCAACCACAGCTACCTGTGCCTTGTCTTTGGTTTTCATAAAGCTCATCACTCCCAGCCGGGCCTGCAGCAGGCTTGACTGAGCCTGACTGGCCGTCGTTGAACTGCGGGCCAACGCGCGATAGTCAGTGAAATTACGAAACCCTTCTGATAACCCAAAGTACCCCACAACAGAGACAATCAACAACAGTGTCAGTACGGACACAAAAGACACGGACAATTGCTGCGCCAATTTAAGTCTGGAAAACATCTTACTTGCTCCCTTCTTGCCGTCATCTGCTGTTTAGACGCAGATTTACTGCTCAATTGACTTTCCGCTGAGCTATTTCAGCGATGTAAACAGGGACATCCCTTGAATTCAGTTTGGCACAAAATCATGAATCTGGAGGAGAAAGCAAAAATGTGTGGCAGCAGATGAATGCACCATTGACAGGGAAAAAGCATTAATACCAATTTCATTTAATAGTTAATCTGTTTCAGCGGGAGTTCAATGCGCTTGAGACAAGGCGAGTCGGCGAAGTCATAGTGGTGCTATGTCAAGACGGCTCAACACAGTATCAAGTGCATTGCAACCCGCACTGCGTGAGCGTGTCAAGCATCCTGCTTCTGTGTTGCATTGCTCTCAAAGGGAACCACCCTTAGTCAATCAATGCGCCTTGAATCAGAATCCCTGACACGCTCTGAATTGATCAAACTATTAATGAAGTTGGTATAAGCCAAAGGGAGTGGGGCAAACGGCAGTTTGGACGCAACGAATTCAACCAACAAAAAAGCCAGCATATTCGCTGGCTTTGCACCGAAGCAGAGAGTTTAGCGGCCGATACCGGCCAGTGCCTCCCGACAAAGTTCGGTAATACGATTCCAATCACCGGCTTCCATCGCATCGACAGGTGCAATCCAGCTGCCGCCAATGCAATCAACATTACCCAGCGCCAGATATTCCCGATAATTGTCCAGACTGATCCCGCCGGTTGGGCAGAAACGGATACCGGACAGCGGACCGCCAAAGGCTTTAAGGGCATTCACTCCACCTGACGCCTCAGCCGGGAAAAACTTGAAGTGGGTGTATCCCTGAGACATACCTTCCATCACCTCAGAAATACTGGCAACGCCGGGGATCAGCGGAACAGAACCCTGCTTGGCAGCAGCCAACAGTGCCGGCGTCGCCCCAGGGGTAATCACAAACTGCGCTCCTGCATCTACGGCCTGTTGCAATTGGTCCACATTCAACACAGTACCGGCGCCAACAATGGCTTCAGGCACTTCCTGAGCGATACAGGTAATGGCATCCAGTGCACAGGGAGTGCGCAGTGTCACTTCCAGTACCTTAATACCACCGGCGACCAAGGCTTTTGCCAGTGGTACCGCATGTTCAATTTCCTTGATGACCATAACAGGAACAATAGGACTGCGACTGAACACCTCTTGAGGCTGTAAAGACCAGTTGTTAATTTGCATCTCGATATTTTCCTTAATCATCAATAGTATTCATCAACTGCGCTGGTGCTGCGTGCACCGGTTTCCGGGCTGGACAGATTGGCGCGCAGCGCACCGAACAGTTCACGACCCATGCCATAGCGTACCGGCCGCAGGTCAATTTCAGCGGCTTCACGGGTAAGCAGCTCTGCCTCATCCACAAGCAAACTGATTTCACCGGCATTGGCGTCTACACGCACTAAATCGCCGTTGTGGATCTTGCCAATCAAGCCATTATCCAGTGCTTCCGGCGTCAGATGGATCGCAGCCGGTACTTTGCCAGATGCACCGGACATGCGCCCGTCAGTTAACAAAGCCACCTTGAATCCTTTATCCTGCAAGGTTCCAAGCATAGGCGTCAGTTTATGCAGCTCCGGCATACCATTGGCCTTCGGTCCCTGACCTTTCACCACAACCACACAATCTTTATCGAGTTCACCGGCTTTAAACAGCGCGTCCAGCTTGTTTTGATCATCAATAACCACTGCCGGAGCTTCTACGACCCGGTGCTGCGGTGACACAGCCGACACTTTGATAACCGCCCGACCCAAATTGCCTTTGAGCAGGCGCAAACCACCATTGGGCTGGAATGCTTCATTGACGGAAGTCAATACTTCTTTATCCAGACTGGTCAGCGGTCCGTCTACCCACACCAACTCTCCGTCAATCAGCCTTGGCTCCTGGGTGTAACGCTCAAGCCCAAAGCCGGCGACAGTGTTGACATCCTGATGGAGTAAGCCCGCAGAGAGCAGTTCGCGGATAAGCAGCGCCATACCGCCTGCGGCATGGAAGAGGTTAATATCCGCATGGCCGTTCGGATATACCCGCGCCAACAAAGGCACAGCATCAGACAGCTCAGAGAAATCATCCCAGTTAACGATAATGCCTGCCGCGCGGGCCGCCGCCACTATGTGCATGGTCAGGTTGGTCGAGCCACCGGTAGCCAGCAGCGCCACAATGCCGTTGACGACCGACTTCTCGTTAACCAATTCACCAATTGGTGAATACTGGCCACTGGTTTCGGTCAGGCGGCATACCTGTCTTGCGGCCATTTTATTGAGTGCTTCACGCAGCGGATCATCCGGATTAACAAAGGAAGAGCCGGGCAGCTGCAACCCCATCACTTCCAGCATCAGCTGGTTGGAGTTGGCAGTACCATAGAAGGTACAGGTACCGGCGCTGTGATAGCTCTTGGATTCAGCTTCCAGCAGTGCTTCACGGCCAACTTTACCCTGAGCAAACTGCTGGCGGATACGGGCTTTTTCTTTGTTGGGGATGCCTGATTTCATCGGGCCAGCCGGTACAAACAGCATTGGCAGATGGCCAAAGCTCAGTGCGCCAATGAGCAGACCGGGAACGATTTTATCGCAGATCCCAAGCAGCAGCGCGCCATCAAACATATTGTGTGACAGGCCAACTGCAGTAGCCATCGCAATCACTTCGCGGCTCAGCAAACTCAGCTCCATGCCGGGCTGCCCCTGAGTCACACCGTCACACATAGCGGGCACACCACCGGCGACCTGGGCAACACTGCCGATCTCTGCGCAGGCGGCTTTCAATATGGCCGGATAATCGCCATAAGGCTGGTGCGCGGACAACATATCGTTGTAGGCGGTAATAATGCCAATATTGGCCTTGGTCAGTTGTCGCAATGCGGATTTATCGGTTGCATTACAGGCAGCGTAGCCATGAGCCAGATTGCCACAACTCAGGCTGGCACGGTGTACACCATGTGCCCGGGCTTCTTTGAGGGCTGCCAGGTATTTTTCGCGGCTGGCTTTACTGCGGGCGATAATCCTGTCTGTGACAGCTTGAACAACTGAGTGCATCTTGCCTCCTTAAGCACTCCAGTAGACATCTACCGGAGTCTTGTGTTGGGCCAGAACCGCGCGGATCGGCATGGCCTTGATATCGTCGCTCTCAAGAGCCTGACGATAGACTGCTAATTTCTGCTCTCCCACCAAATGCAGATAGATCTGGCGACTGCCAAGAATCGCCTGGCGGGTAAAGGTAATACGGGGATGAGGTGCGCTGCCAGGGTTCACCGCAGCCAGCAGCGCATCAGTATTGAGGGCATTGTCCAGCTCATCAGCGGGTGCGCAGGGGAACCAGGAGCAAGTGTGACCGTCATTGCCCATACCGAGCACCACCACATCAAAAGGACGCGGGAAATTTGATAACGACTCAGTCGCCATGGCCAAGCCCGCCTCAGGTGTAGCGAACATGTTCTTCAGACCACGGAATTTGGCATTGGCAGCCTGACCATGCATCAGATTGGCGCGCACCAGCGATTCGTTGGAATCTCTGTCATAGCTTTCAACCCAGCGCTCATCAGCCAGCGTGACGTACACATCGCTCCAGTCAATCGCCTTGTCGCTCAAGGCCTGAAACAGTTTAATTGGCGTTGATCCACCTGAGACCAGCAGCGAGGCACGGCCTCTTGCATCAACGGCGTCCTGCAACTGACGGGCGATGCGCTCCGCCAGCTGGGCTTCCAGCGCATCGGTGCTGTCAAACGATTTGAATACGGCTTCCTTGATCATCCCCTGTCTCCTTACTCGTCCCAGGAACGGCCATCTTTAGTGATCAATGCCACCGAAGCCACCGGCCCCCAGGTCCCGGCAGGATAAGGCTTGGGACGTTCATTGGACATTTCCCACGCATTAATAATGCCGTCCACCCAGGTCCAGGCCTGCTCGACTTCATCGCGGCGCACAAACAGCGCCTGATTACCCATCATGGCTTCCAGCAGCAAACGCTCATAAGCATCTGCAATGCGCTCATTCTTGAAGGTATCGGAGAAGCTGA
This sequence comes from Shewanella sp. GXUN23E, assembly GCF_050865035.1. Lineage (NCBI taxonomy): Bacteria > Pseudomonadati > Pseudomonadota > Gammaproteobacteria > Alteromonadales > Shewanellaceae > Shewanella > Shewanella sp. GXUN23E. The sequence continues at coordinate 227,984 of NZ_JBOZWP010000002.1, forward strand.
GGTCAAGCTTGGTGGTTTGCAGACGGGTTTTCTGCTCAAGCCCTGGCACTTTGTTCATCATCTGAATTTCAACCCCTTCGTGAGGCTGCAGACGAATGGTCAGCTTGTTGGGTGGCAGATTGCGGTAGCTGGAGCGATACAGGTTGTGCGGTGGATTTTTGAAATACACCACAATTTCAGAGCTCTTGAACGGCATACGTTTACCGCTGCGCAGATAAAATGGCACACCGGCCCAGCGCCAGTTGTCGATATCTACCCGCAGAGCAACAAAACTTTCGGTGGAAGAATCCGTGTTGGCACCCTCTTCCTCCAAATAGCCAGGTACGGGACTGCCACGCAGAAAACCGGCGGTGTACTGTCCGCGCACGGTGTTTTCAAACACATTGTCCATATTGATTGGACGCAGCGACTTGAGCACTTTCACTTTTTCATCGCGAATGCTGTCGGCATCCAGATTCACCGGTGGATCCATGGCCACCAGCGTTAACACCTGCAACAAGTGGTTCTGGATCATGTCGCGCATCTGACCGGCTTTATCAAAGTATCCCCAACGGCCTTCGATACCGACCTCTTCAGCCACAGTGATCTGTACATGGTCTATGGTACGGTTATCCCACTTGGAGGCGAACAGCGAGTTGGCAAAACGCAGGGCAATCAGATTCTGTACCGTTTCTTTGCCCAGGTAATGGTCAATACGGTAAACCTGATTTTCCTCAAAGTAGGCCGATACCTGATCGTTAATCACCCTGGATGAGGCCAAATCCGAACCGATCGGCTTTTCCAGCACCACCCGGGTATCGGGCTTAATCAGATTCTGTTCGTGGAGGCAGCGGCAGATATCGCCGAAAATGGCAGGGGGAGTGGCGAAGTAGTTCACCATTACATGGGAAGGGTCAAGTAATTCGTGGAAAGCGGCATAGCCTTCCGGCTCGGTGAAATTGGTTCCTATATAATGACATCGGTCAAGGAAGCGGGACACTGTGTCCTCGCACAGCGGCTCTTTCACGAATGTATTCAGAGCGGTCCTGACCAAATCGAGAAACTCTTCCCGGCTGAAATCGTCTTTTGCCACCCCGACAATACGGGTTTTGTCCTGCAGTAACTGCGCCTTGTCCAATTGATACAGAGAAGGCAGCAACTTCCTGCGCGCCAGATCGCCTTTCGTGCCAAACAGGACAAAGTCACAGGCTTTGGCGGCTGATGAAGAAATACCCATCGCTACAAGCTCTCCTTATAGGGTCACCGGGGTTGCGTTTGCTAATAAACCCACTGTTTTGTTGTAATATAACAACAGTATATTGTAATTGCACTCAGAAATTTCAAATTGTCCTGGCTTTCACCTATAGGCAGTTTCGCCGTGATTCTGTTATGCTTTTCGAGGCTTAGAGACTGTTGTCAGTAAATTCTTGCAAGGCTGGACAGCATTGGATGTCCCTTACGGTGCTTGATAGAAATGTTGTTTTTCTGTAGATCTGGCACCGTTGTCTATAAATAAAACTACACTATCGGAATTTAGCGGACGTACGCGTATGAATACCCTAGAAAAGGTTCAGAAAAGCCTCGCTCATTTCAGTAAATCTGAACGAAAAGTGGCTGAAGTCATTCTGGCTTCACCCCAAACTGCCATCCATTCCAGCATTGCCACTCTGGCAAAAATGGCGGATGTCAGTGAGCCGACGGTTAATCGTTTTTGCCGCAGACTCGATACCAAAGGCTTCCCCGATTTTAAACTGCATCTGGCGCAAAGTCTCGCGAATGGTACGCCTTATGTGAGCCGCCATGTTGAAGAAGATGACTCTCCTGATTCTTACACCACAAAAATCTTCGAATCATCAATGGCCTCACTGGATACCGCCCGTCAGAGTCTGGACATCAGTGCCATCAACAAGGCCGTGGATGTGTTGACTCAGGCGAAGAAGATCTCGTTCTTCGGTCTTGGCGCATCTTCAGCTGTCGCCCATGATGCACAGAATAAATTCTTCCGTTTCAACGTACCCGTTATCTGTTTTGATGACGTGTTAATGCAGCGCATGAGCTGCATTAACAGTGCAGAGGGCGATGTGGTTGTCCTTATTTCCCACACAGGCCGCACCAAGTCGCTGATTGATATCGCTCGCCTTGCCCGTGAAAACGGCGCTGCGGTTATTGGTATCACCGCCCGCAATTCGCCACTGTCAGCCGAGTGTACACTGCCGGTCACCATTGAAGTGCCGGAAGATACTGACATGTATCTGCCGATGGCATCGCGCCTGGCGCAATTGGTGATTATTGATGTGCTGGCGACCGGCTTTACCCTGCGCCGCGGCCCAAGATTCCGTGACAGTCTGAAACGGGTCAAGGAAGTACTGAAAGAATCACGCATTACCGTCGATCACAGCCACGTGTGATACGCCAAGCGCTGACAGCAAAAGCACCTTCGGGTGCTTTTTTGTTATCAGTTTATCAATACCTTCCGGTTAAACCTCCCCGCTCACGGCCTTCAACGATAACCAAATCTGCCAACTTTAGCGGGCCGCCGAAAGCTGATGAAGCCGTGCCCCCCCCAACACTGAGGGCTTTGGCGAACTGACGTTGTTCCGTACAATAAATTCCGCCACACCTCACAAAATTCAATTTTGAATTTTGTGGGTTTTGATTGTAATTTTCCTACAATTTCAGGTGGAAGCTGATAATATATCGCACAGACAATATGAAATTAACGGAGTGTCATATGTTCCGCAGAACCAAAATCGTGACCACACTCGGCCCTGCAACCGACCGCGATGACAATCTTCGCCGTATCATCGCCGCCGGTGCCAACGTCGTCCGCATGAACTTCTCCCACGGCTCCCCTGAAGACCACCTAGAGCGTGCCAACGCAGTCCGTCAAATCGCCAAAGAACTCGGTACCCACGTCGCTATTCTGGGCGATCTGCAGGGTCCAAAAATCCGGGTTTCGACCTTTAAGGACAACAAAAAAGTCCAGCTCAATATCGGTGATACCTTCACTCTCGATGCCGAACTGGGTAAAGGTGAAGGCGATCAGCATGCTGTAGGTATCGACTATAAAGAACTGCCAGATGATGTCGCCATTGGCGATATTCTGATGCTGGATGATGGCCGGGTTCAGCTGAAGGTGGAAAAGGTTGAAGGCCGCAAGGTTATCACCAGTGTGGTCGTCGCCGGTCCCCTGTCCAACAACAAAGGCATCAACAAGCAAGGTGGTGGTTTGTCTGCCGCGGCATTGACCGATAAAGACAAAGCCGACATTCTGACCGCGGCAAAAATCCAGGTGGATTATCTGGCCGTGTCTTTCCCTCGCTGTGGTGCCGATTTGGACTATGCGCGCAAGCTGGCCCGAGAAGCCGGCAGCAATGCTCTTATTGTGGCTAAAGTGGAACGCGCCGAAGCGGTTGCAACCCAGGAAGCCATGGATGATGTCATCAATGCCTCTGATGCCGTAATGGTGGCCCGTGGTGATTTGGGTGTTGAGATTGGTGATGCCGCGCTGGTTGCCGTGCAAAAGCGTCTGATTGCCCGCTCCCGTCAACTGAATAAAGTGGTGATTACTGCGACGCAGATGATGGAATCCATGATCTCCAGCCCTATGCCAACCCGCGCTGAAGTGATGGACGTCGCCAACGCCGTCCTGGATGGAACTGATGCCGTGATGCTGTCAGCAGAAACCGCTGCCGGTGACTTCCCGGAAGAAACCGTAAAAGCCATGGCTAACGTATGTCTTGGCGCTGAAGCACATCCAAGCGTGCGTGTGTCCAAGCACAGACTGGATGAAACTTTCACTACCGTGGAAGAAACCATTGCCATGTCAACCATGTACGCCGCCAACCATTTGCCAGGCGTGAAAGCCATTATCGCGCTGACCGAATCAGGCTCCACGCCGCGATTGATGTCCCGCATAACCTCTGCACTGCCGATTCTGGGTCTGTCCCGTCATGAGACAACACTGGCCAAAATGGCACTGTACCGTGGTGTGCAGCCAATTTATTTTGACTCAACCGCTTATACCGCAGATGAAGTCGCTTCCAGTGCGCTGAAAATGCTGCAGGAAGCCAACTATCTGCAATCAGGTGATATGGTACTGATGACCAAGGGCGATGCCATGGAAACCATCGGCGGAACCAACACCTGTAAAGTGCTGATTGTCGCCTGATAGAGGGCAATCAAAACAGAAAAAAGGAACGCTTAGCGTTCCTTTTTTGTTTGTGTCAGCTGACAAGCTAGCAGTTAACTCACTGAAAAATAATTACTATACATCCGCGCTTTCTGCCACAGTCCGCTCATTGTCAACGTTCAGGGCGGTTAAACGTGGCAAACTCATCCACGGCAATCGCACGGCTTCTTAACTTATCCGCCTCTTTGAGCGCGATGCATCCCTCTTCGTCTATGATGCCAGCAGCCCAAGCCGCCTCAAAACGGCATTGACCAGCGACAACTTTCAACTCACCTTTACGCAGCGCAGTGTCTACCCTGCGACGCAACGCCCGGGTTTGATACATAGCGTTAAATGCCTGTTCAACCTCAGCAATGCCACTGTTATCGCCAGGAACATCCGGGCACAGGAACGTCAGTCTGGCGCGGACCGGACCAGGCTTCAGCATGCTGCCGGCCACCTGGCGCACCAGTTCATCCCCCGGACCATTGAAGTGATTTCCCAGCGGGAAGATCAGTGCCTGCAATTTCCATTTAAGCAACCTGCTTGGGAAGTTGCGAATGACCGCTTCCAGTGCGGCCGCCCCCTGCTGCAGACGGCTTTGCAGGACATAATGCACCAAGGGCAATTCATCCTGCTGACGACCGTTATCCTCGTACAGTTTTAATGTCGCCGACGCCAGATACAACTGACTGAGCACATCACCGAGGCGGGCTGACATCATCTCCCGGCGTTTGAGCTCGCCCCCCATCACCAACATGGCGAAGTCGGTGGCAATGGCCAACGCCGATGACAATCGCTCAAGCTGCTGATAGTAAACTTTGGTGTCACCGCTGACCAGAGCTCCGGCAAAGCGACTGCCACTGAGGGCGTGCCCAAAAGCCCGCGCACCGTTCTTCATCGCATACAGAATGTGAGAGATCAGCAACTCATCAAACTGCTCAAGGCCGGCTTCCTCGTCAGTCATCGATGCAGCCGCCATCTCCTTCAACACAAAAGGGTGACAGCGGGTCGCACCCTGGCCGAAAATCATCAGGCTGCGGGTAAGGATATTTGCCCCCTCCACAGTGATGGATAACGGATTGGCCATGTAGTGATACCCCAGGTAATTCTTTGGACCCAGCTGGATCCCCTTCCCGGCCTGAATATCCATGGCATCATTCATCACCTGACGGCCAAACTCTGTCATGTGGTATTTGGCTATCGCGGTCACCACGGAAGGTTTGACCTTCATATCCAGCCCGGTAGTGGTCAGCCGTCTGGCCGCTTCCAGCTGATAAGTGTTGCCGATCAGTCTGGCCAGCGCTTCCTGTACCCCTTCAAACTGACCAATGGCGACACCAAACTGCTCTCTGACGGCGCAATATGCCGAGCTGGTTTTAGTGGCCATATGCCCGCAGGCAGTAGCCAGTGCCGGCAGGGAAATACCACGACCGGCAGACAGGCATTCCACCAGCATACGCCAGCCATGTCCGGCATACTGTTGACCGCCGATAATCCATTCCAGCGGAATAAACACATCTTTACCCCGGGTGGTACCGTTCATAAATCCAAGTCCCAAAGGATCATGTCTGGCACCGGTTTCAACACCTGGATGCGACACCGGAATGAGCGCGCAAGTAATTCCGATGTTTTTGGTTTTCCCCAACAATCCTTCAGGGTCATACAGTTTGAAAGCCAATCCCAGCACAGACGCCACCGGCGCCAGCGTGATATAACGCTTATCCCAGTTAAGACGAATGCCGGTGATCTCCTGTCCATTAAATTCACCGCGACACACAATACCTGTGTCAGGGATCGCACCGGCATCAGAGCCAGCTTCCGGTCCGGTCAGCGCAAAACAGGGGATCTCGTCACCTTTGGCCAGTGCCGGCAGCCATTTCTCCCGCTGCGCCTGCGTACCATAATGCGCCAACAGTTCTCCCGGTCCCAGTGAATTGGGTACCATGACTGTCACGGCGGCGCTGATACTGCGACTGGCCAACATGGCAACTATCGTGGAGTTGGCATAAGCGGAGAATTCCCGGCCGCCATACTGCCTGGGGATGATCAGTGCAAAAAAGCCTTCTTTTTTGAAAAATTCCCACAATGCTGGCGGCAGATCCCGACGATTGTGCACAATGTCATAGTCATCGATCATCTTAAGCGCCTGTTTAACCTGCACTTCGACAAATGACTTCTCTTCAGCGGTCAACTGACTTTTACCAAAGCCGTGCAACCTGTCCCAGTTGGGCTTGCCACTGAACAGCTCCCCCTCCCACCAGGTATCACCGGCTTCCATCGCCTGCCTTTCCGTATCAGACAAAGGCGGCAGGACCCGTTTAAAAAAGCCAAAAGCAGGTCTGGATATTACCTGCCTGCGCACACTGGTTACACCCAGCAGCACTATAAGCAGTGCTGCCAGCAACAACAGAAAGCTAATCATACAACACCTACTTATCTGCACTCAGTTGTGAAGCCTTCACACCCGCAGCCATATAAGGAATAACCCGGCGGATAACAGCCTCAATATCATTTTGTTCATTGAAGTCCGCTGCGGCGATCTCCATCAGGGCGTCCGCAGACGCCATGGTGAATACTATGGTGCCCAGAGTAAAGTGTAATCGCCAGAACATCTCTGCCTTGGGAATTTCCGGCGCACTGGCGGAAACTGCATCAACGAAGTACTGCAGATGTTCACCATAGTGCGTGGTGATAAACCAACGAAGATGCCCCTGACTTTCTATGTAACCCCGTCCCAGCAACTGCAAAAACAGCGTGGTTCCCTCGGGCCTGAGGCGGTTGAGTTGCAGCAATGGATTGACCAATACCGAAAATACCTGTTGCAGCGGGATATTATCACTGCCGGCGCGCAGGACTTTCAGCTCATCAGTGGCCTGTGGCATAAATACATCAAGATATCGGGCCAACACGGCCCTGATGAGCTCTTTTTTTGAGCCAAAATGATAATTGACAGAAGCCAGGTTCACTTCCGCTTTACTGGTAATTAGGCGTAATGAGGTTTCTGAGAACCCCCTTTCGGCGAACAACTTCTCAGCCGCATCAAGAATTCTGGTTTTAGTATCACTTCGGCTTGCCATTGAGTTTACCCGCTTATTTAAAACACTCGTTTAAATTAAACAGAGGTTAATAGATTGTCAAACGGTAAATCATCAATGTTGACAGCATACATCAGGAAAACCAAAGACCTCAGGCTACCTGCCTGATTCAGGATAAGGTAAACTCAGCAACAAAAAAACAACACAGGAAGGAATTATGTTTCAAATGAGAGCCAATGCGGTCGCGACCACGCTGTTGCTGGTGTGGGGGCTTGGCGGTTGTGACGGCGCGCCAAAAGCAGTAGCGGCTAACAATGCCATGCAAAGTCCGCAATCCCAGCCTACTGTCAACGAAGCCATCGCTTTTATTGAACAGGCCGAAGCGCAGTTGGCGGCACTTTCTAATGAGCAATCCCGCGCCGAGTGGATATACAGCAATTTTATTACTGACGATACAGCAGCGCTGGCTGCGGATATGGCTGAAAAGGTCACTGCAGCGCAGGTTAAGTTTGCCACCGAGGCCGCCCGTTTCATCGACGTTCCTCTGGATCCCGCCAATCAACGAAAACTCAATATCCTGCGCAGCGCACTAGTGTTACCTGCACCACTGGATCCAGCTAAAAACAAAGAGCTGGCCAATATTACTGCCGAGCTTAATGGCATATACGGCAAAGGCAAATACTGTCTGACTGATGGCAACTGCCTCACTTTACCTGAATTGTCGACAATCCTCGCTCGCTCTGATGACCCAAATGAAATGCTCAATGTCTGGCAGGGATGGCGGGAAATATCCCGTCCAATGCGTCCTCTGTTCGCAAGAGAAGTCGAACTGGCCAATGAAGGGGCCCGAGATCTCGGGTTCAGTGATTTGTCTGAGCTGTGGCGCAGTCAATATGATATGGAACCCGCGGCCTTCAGTCAGGAACTCGACCGCCTGTGGGGTCAGGTTGCGCCTTTATATGAATCCCTGCACTGCTATGTCAGGGGGGAACTCAATCAACAGTATGGTGACGATATCGTACCGCCAACCGGCCCGATTCCGGCCCATCTTCTGGGAAATATGTGGGCTCAGCAATGGGGCAATATTTACGATAAGGTCGCTCCCGACAATGCGGACCCCGGTTACGACGTCACCCAATTACTGGCCGCCCACCAATATGATGAATTGCAGATGGTTAAACAGGCCGAGTCGTTCTTCACCTCGTTGGGATTCGAGCCGCTGCCGGATACCTTCTGGACTCGCTCTTTATTTACCCAGCCGAAAGACCGGGACGTGGTATGCCACGCATCGGCCTGGGATCTGGATAATCAGGATGACCTTCGTATCAAAATGTGCATCCAGAAAACCGGTGAAGAGTTTGTGGTCATCCACCACGAACTGGGGCATAACTTCTACCAACGAGCCTACAAACATCAGCCTCATCTGTTCAAAAACAGCGCCAACGATGGTTTTCATGAAGCCATAGGCGATACTGTGGCGCTGTCGATTACACCGGTCTATTTACAACAGATTGGCTTGCTGGAACAAATCCCTGATGAGAGCAAAGATATTGGACTGTTGCTCAAACAGGCACTGGATAAAGTCGCCTTCCTGCCTTTTGGTCTGATGATAGATCAATGGCGCTGGCAGGTGTTTTCAGGAAAAATCACGCCGGCTCAATATAATCAGGCATGGTGGGCGTTAAGGGAAAAGTATCAGGGTATCACCTCACCTGTTGCCAGAAGCGAGACTGACTTTGATCCGGGCGCCAAATATCATGTTCCGGGGAATGTACCCTACACCCGTTACTTCCTGGCGCACATACTGCAGTTTCAATTCCATCGTTCTTTATGCCAACTGGCGGGCGACACCGGTCCGGTTCACCGCTGCAGTATCTATGGCAGCAAAGAGGCCGGAGACAAACTCAACGCTCTGCTGGAAATGGGGATGAGTCAACCATGGCAACAGGCACTGAAACAGGTTACCGGCAGCGATACCATGGACGCGGGGGCGGTACTGGAGTATTTTGCGCCACTTAAAATCTGGCTGGCTCAGCAGAACAAGGTGGCCAATCGCCAGTGTGGCTGGTAAGCCCACGCCAAAAAGCTACAACGACCGGCACGCAGGTGCCAGTGTCAGAAGCGTAAAAGCCCGCTCCGCAGCGGGCTTTTACTTATCTTCACCGACTATCGCTTATCGAAAACCCGAGCCTTTGTGATGAGTCTCCCTGGCGGCATCTTTCTGTGTCTGGGATTTCGCCAACATCACATATAACGCACCATTGCCGCCCTCTTCCTTGATGGCAGAATGAAATGCCATCACTTCATCCAATTGTGGCAACCAATTATTCACAGCCGATTTGATTAATGCCGGAAAAGGTCTATTGCCAGCGCCTTTGCCGTGGATCAGCAGCACACACCGCTCCTCCCGCTCAAACGCGGCCAACAGCCCCCGAACCAGAGTTTCTCTGGCATCCCGCAGTTTCATTGCGCGCAAATCCAGCAACGTTGGATGCTTATACTTGCCCAACCGGAGATTTTTAAACACCTGCTCCTGCACCCCCTGACGTTTAAACGACAAAGGGTCGTCCGGTGCAACAGGCTTAATCAGACCGGCGTCAAGCGTCAGCCGATCTAAATACTCATTGGCCTGCGCCGCAGCCTGCCGATTGAGCTGGGCGTGGGTTACCGTCACGGGATCATTACTGAACACCCGATCACTTTGAGCAAGAGGCTTAACATCCGCCATTTCTGCCCAAAAAAGTTCATTATCGTCTCTGGTCATCACCGCCCTCCTGACACAGCGACAAAGTTACACAACACACTTTGTAATGATCTAATACTTTAGTTAGCTAGCTGCATTTATTATATTTATTCAATCTAAAGCAGACACAGTAATTTTTTAATGCGACAGTTTTTTCGGGGTATTTTTGTCCTGCTGACACTGATGACGATCCCCTCCGTCTGGGCCCACACCAATCCAGAACTCGATCAGAGTATCAATACCCACTATCTGCAGCTGATGAGCGCCTTCAATAAGCTGGATATTGCACAAATCGACGCCCTCTATGCCGACAATGCCTGTTATTTACCCGAAGGGCAAAATAAAGCCATCATCATTGGCAAAGACAACATTCTGGAGTTGCACCGCAGTTTTTTCTCCCGCATCAAAGCCAAGCAAGCGCGTATTGAAGTAGACTTTCGGGTGATCGACAGACAGATCACCGGACAGCAGGTCACTGATGTGGGATATTTTTTGGTACGTTTCTTCCCGGCACCGGAAACCGGCGAATCCACCAGCGAATTTGCCGGCAAATATGTGTCTGTGCTTGAGCAAAATAAAGATGGTATCTGGCAAATGATGGTCGACAGCAGCCACCGAGCAGATCCTTCTTTGTTTTTCTCAGCAAAACCAGTCGATAAACTGTATTATGGCGAGTCCTTCAGTCCGTTAATCACCATGAAAGAATGAGCGCTATCCCATGCCCCTGCCAGTCCGGCAGTCTTTATGAACATTGTTGTGGCCTGCTGCATCAGGCCAAAGAGTCAGCAAGCACACCTGAGCAGCTGATGCGCTCACGCTATTGTGCTTTTTATATGCAACAGTGGTCTTATCTTATCAGCACCCACCACCCTCAAACCCGTCAGGGACTGACCGAGGAGGCACTGGCTCAGGGACCTCACCCTCAGTGGCTGGCACTGGATGTGCTTCAGGCAAGTGAAGATGGCGCCCACGGACAGGTAACCTTTAAGGCCTGGTATAAAAATGCCGGCAAGGTGGATGCTATCTATGAGTGTTCGGACTTTGTCAAACAGGATGAGCAGTGGTTTTACACCACAGGTGAGCAAATGAGGGCACGCTTGCCGGGACGCAACGATCCCTGTATTTGTAAAAGTGGCAAAAAATTCAAACAGTGCTGCGGAAAATAACGTCTCACACTAGGTCTTTCTGCCTGTCCTTCAGATTAATGAAGTCATTGAAGTCCGGTCCACGCAGGGCCGGACTGTAGAGAAAACCCTGGGCCTGATGGCATTCACAGTCAGACAAAAAGGCTTCCTGCTCACTGGTTTCCACCCCTTCTGCCGTCAGTGAAATATTCAGGGCTTTGGCCATGGCGATAATAGCGCTGACGATTTCACGGCTTTCGCGGCTGACGGTGAGATCGGCAATAAACGAACGGTCGATTTTGATTTTACTGATCGGGAACTGTTTTAAATAACGCATTGAACTGTACCCTGTGCCAAAGTCATCGATGGCAAGCCCCACCCCCAACTCAGATAACTCCTTACACAAATGAGTGGTGTGCAACACATCTTCCATCAGTTCAGTTTCGGTGATCTCCAGGATCAGAGTGCGGGGTTTGATTCGATATCGGGTCAGCAGTTGCCACACCTGTTCGTACAGCTGCCCGCCAAAGAATTGCCGGGCAGAAACATTCACGTGCATCGACAGATTAATATTATGGTGCTGCCATAAATTCAACTGCTTACAGGCAGCTTCGAGCACCCAGTTACCTATGCTGCCAATCAAACCACTCTGTTCGGCGACATCGATGAAACTCCCCGGATACAACACCCCTTTTTTAGGATGATGCCAGCGGATCAGGGCTTCAGCCCCTATGTACTCCTGGGTTTTCAGATCTCTCAGTGGCTGGTAATAAAGTTCAAACTGGCGGCCACGAATGGCGACATGCAGCTCCCGCTCAATTTCAGAGTCCTGATAGAAGCTGCTAACCAATGCACTGTTGAAAAACTGCACATGATTAGCCTGTTTTTTCTTGGCGTATTGCACCGCGATATCGGCACCGGCCATGGGAGAGATCACATCTGCTACCTCACCGATATTGACGATTGCCAGCGCAGGTTTAGGGTCAAGTTGCTCTCTGCCAACCACAATCTGCTGACTTAACTGTTGATAGAGTCGCTCCACCCTGGCTTTACATCGTTCCGGGCTGACACCCGGCAGCAGCAGCGCAAACTCATCGCTGCCGACCCGGGCAATCTCGATGGCGCTGTGAATATCGGCAAAGTGCCGGATCCGTCTTGCCATTTCCACCAGCAGTGCATCTCCCTGCTCGTGTCCATAGGTGTCGTTAAATCGCTTGAAGCCGAGCAGATCGACCAAAATCAGCACGCCTTCACGGGTTCTGTCCAATACCTGGTTGAAATGCGTGCGATTGAACAGTCCGGTCAAGCCACAACACCAGGCCAGTCGCTCCAGTTCAGCCTGGTATAAATGAGGACGGGTATTATCTTCACTGTGAACCAGCGCATAAATATTGTGACGTTCAGTCACAAAAGGAGACGCATGATATTTCAGATAGTAACGCTTGCCATCAGGACGGGTCAGCGGCACTTCGCCACTGACAGGTTTGCCGGCACGTAACTCATCCATGACCAGATCAGCATGATCCGGATACTGGCTGAAAAACGCCAGATTGCGCACACTGTGACCCTGAATTTTATCTCTGGCCATGCCGGACATCCGGCTGTGAGCTGGATTGATATATTCAATCAACTCTGTCTTCAGATTCACCAGCATGGTCACATAATCAGACTGCTCAACCGCACTTTGAAACAGCGACAGTATTTCCTGCTGCTCGTATCCCTGCTGAGTCGCCAGCGTCAGTGCCAGTTGATCCGCGCATTGGCAGGCAATGTAGATTTCGCTGTCTTGCCATGCGCCCTGAGATTGCGAGCGCTCCAGACACAATACGCCCTCAAGACGACCATTGATACGTATGGCAACATCCAGTGTGGAACTGATGTGGCGGGGAGTCAGAAACAGCAGCCGGATATCGGCGACCCGCTGGTCGGCCTTGGCATCACTGGCATCGATATAACGCTGGGATTTAAGGAAATGAAGATATTGGTTGCAGCGACTGATATCCGTCCCGCGAAACTGAAAGCCAGCGCCCTGTTGAGCAAATTGGGCCACGGCATACTGGCGGCACAAATCGAGACTGAACCGCCAGGCACTGGCGGCATCGATGGTCAGATGCTGGCACAGCAACTCAGTCACCAACTCTGCGGTCGCCCGAAAATTCCCCTGAGATTTGGCAGGAGAATTGACGACTGTTTCAACAATGTGTTGATATTTACGCCGTTTCACGTACATCCCTGAATACCGGCCAACTTACTTTGCCGGTGCTGACTACTGTTATTATTGTTGTGTTGATATCACCGCAGCGATATCACATCTGTACGTTACTAACCGCCATTGTCACTTTCAGTGCAATTCAGCGCTGAGCTGAAAACAAACCGGAAAGGCTGCCCCGAAGCATTTCCGGGACCAGACAATCCGGTTTTACTGACCGGCAGGTTACAGGAATTCAACCTGTAACATCAAGCTGTTAACCGTGATTTTTGAAATCCGGCAACAGTTAATTGCTCATTTGAAAAATCATTTTCTCCACGCTGACATCAAACGTCAGCACCAGCTCTACACCATCTTCCAGGGGCTTGATATCGAAACTGGTTTTAGGAAAGCGGCTGACTGCACGCTCAGCCAGGGCTTCAGCCTGAGATTGCGCTTCATCTCCGGAAAAGCTCACTTTCAGTTGAGTATCATCAGCTTCTATTACTGCGCCAACATCAACAAAGCTGCCACAGTATGTACAGGTATCATTAATCGCGTCAGATTGTGCATCTCGGATGGCTTTCATCACTACATCTCCGGTTAAAAACCACATTATATGCCAGCCAATCTTCCCTCACCATGCCAGAGTCACGTTAATCCGGCCAATTTGCGGCTGAAATTACGCTGGTTGGTTAATATCTCAGCCAATGGCGGTGATTGAGGGAGCTGTGCAGCGTCACCATGGTGGCGTAGTCGAGCGGACGGCTCAGTATTGGCCAGTGCCAATCCCAAATCAAAGGGTATCGCCCCCCGTATCACCAACGCTTCAGGAGTCAATGCCTGGTGCAACTGAAAACTGCGGGCTCCCTGCTCGATAAAGAACGTGCTGTTATCTGTCACCTCATCATCCTGGGACAGATCCGCCAGCAGAGGCGCTGGTTTGGGCAGTTCAAAGGTTAACTGCAAACGCTCGGATTCCGGCCTGACTTGCTGCAACCTGAACTGCGCCATATCGCCTGCATCGGCGGACAGCATCGCCAGTAACAGACCAAACTCACCCCGGCGATTGGCTTCAACCGCCTGATTCAAACGGTTACCCAAATGCAGTTCATTGATTAAAACTGACTCAACAAGCATATAAAAACATCAGAAAAACAATTCCTTGGTAGTTAATCGACCAGTTGAACCGGAACTTTAGGAGAATTTTTCAATTGGGGCTTTACATGCAAATGGATAATGCATACTATTGCCGCCGCTGATGAGGAGGGGTTCCCGAGTGGCCAAAGGGATCAGACTGTAAATCTGACGGCTCTGCCTTCGAAGGTTCGAATCCTTCTCCCTCCACCACTTCAGCAACAACAATTTGAAAGTACGCGATTGAATTCGTGGAGGGGTTCCCGAGTGGCCAAAGGGATCAGACTGTAAATCTGACGGCTCCGCCTTCGAAGGTTCGAATCCTTCTCCCTCCACCACTTTCAATTCAAGTACATCGCCATGATGGAGGGGTTCCCGAGTGGCCAAAGGGATCAGACTGTAAATCTGACGGCTCCGCCTTCGAAGGTTCGAATCCTTCTCCCTCCACCATCTTCCTTGTTGTTTTAGTTATAAAAGTTGTTCTGGCTAAAAGCAGTCATTCAGACTGTTAAAATCTCCAAATGTGGAGGGGTTCCCGAGTGGCCAAAGGGATCAGACTGTAAATCTGACGGCTCCGCCTTCGAAGGTTCGAATCCTTCTCCCTCCACCACTTTCTTCGTTCCATTCGCAATATCTATTGTTCTCTCGCTGTTCTTCCATCAACTAATTCTTTATCATTCTGCGCTATGAATAATAACGGATTGTTATCAACATGGATGCTTCCTGGGTCAATCAGGCCATAGACAAAATCGAAGCTGATTTTCAGCGCAGTGCCGACACACACCTTATCAAACTTGAATTGCCATTCCTCAACGGGATCGACATCTACCTGAAAGATGAAAGTACCCATCCTACCGGCAGTTTGAAACATCGCCTTGCCCGTTCCCTGTTCCTCTATGCCCTGTGTAATGGCTGGATTAAGGAAGGCACCACAGTCATTGAGTCTTCTTCCGGCAGCACGGCAGTTTCCGAAGCCTATTTTGCCCGCCTGCTTGGTCTGCCCTTTATTGCGGTGATGCCCAAGTCCACAGCCAAACGTAAGATCCAGCAGATCGAGTTTTACGGAGGCAAATGCCACTTTGTTGATCATTCCAGTGAGATCTATGCGGAATCAGAAAGACTGGCCAAAACGCTGGGTGGTCACTACATGGATCAGTTTACCTACGCCGAGCGGGCCACCGACTGGCGCGGCAACAATAATATTGCCAACTCCATCTTTAGCCAGATGCAACGTGAGCCGTTCCCGACTCCGGAATGGGTAGTGATGAGCCCAGGGACCGGCGGCACCTCAGCGACCATTGGCCGTTATATCCGTTATCAGCGCCTGAGCAGTAAACTCTGTGTGGTCGATCCGGAAAACTCGGTATTTTACGATTACTACACCACGGGTAATGCCACTATCAGTTGCAACAAAGGCAGTCGTATCGAAGGCATTGGCCGGCCCAGAGTTGAACCCTCCTTTATCCCGGGCGTAGTGGATCATATGATCAAAGTCCCGGATGCGGCTTCCATCGCGACCATCAATTGGCTCGAGAAACTGATTGGTCGTAAAACCGGCCCGTCTACCGGTACCAACCTGTTCGGGGCGCTATTGTTGGCGGCGGAAATGCAAAAAGCCGGACAACAGGGCTCCATCGTGACGCTGATTTGCGATCCCGGCGAGCGCTATCTGGATACCTGCTATAACCCGGATTGGATTGCCGCCAAAATAGGTTGCTACCGCCACTATTCTGAGCAGCTCGAGCAGATGGAGCGCACCGGGGCGCTGACCTTGACTCAGTGCAGTTAAACCTGCATTGACGTCACAATAAGCCCTGCCGCCCAGGATACTTACAGCACGATATTGGCAAACGCTGAGATAAGCAAAGCGTCGACTTTACTTAATCTCGGCCATGAAAAACGCCTCCACATTGGAGGCGTTTTTCATGGCTGACTGCCGATGCTGAATTTTAGGGACTAATCTAATTATCAATCAATATTCAGATACTTATGGGTCTGGATGGATAATCGCCAGTTGCGCTGAATACAGGTTGCCATCGCCAATTCAGTCGCCCTTGGCTTTTGACTGATAGGCTGTAAACAGATGGTCTTGCCTTCAAGTGCAATGGGTTTGAGCAGTGCATCCAACTCATCAATATGGGTTTGAGTCGCAACCGGATGCTTGATTTCATTGGCACGTTCGAGCGTCTGGGACAGCACACTCAGCCCGCCCTTCATATTCACCTTGGGCGACACAGTCACCCAGGTATCTGCACTGCATTTCACGGCAAAGGTGCCGCTGGTCTCTATCTGGCAGTGGTAACCCGCCATCTCAAACTCCTGCGTCATCTCAGTGAGATCATGGATACAGGGCTCGCCGCCGGTGATCACTACATGTTTGGCGTTAAAGCCTTTAGCTGCAAAGGCGACGATCAGCTCCTGCGCACTGAGCATGGCCCAACGCCCTATCTGGCCATCCACAGCGATAACCTCTGACGGGGCAACCTTATTTTGCTCCAGCACCTCCCAGGTATGACGGGTATCGCACCAGGAGCAGCCTACCGGGCACCCCTGCAGACGCACAAATATGGCTGGCACACCGGTGAATACACCTTCGCCCTGAATGGTTTCAAATACTTCATTGACCGGATAGCGCATGCTCTTGCCTTACTGTGGGTCACCGTTAATGGCCCGCAGTTATAGAGGATTTTGCCCACAGGCGCAAGCAGATGGATTTGCATCCCCCTGACCTCGGGCTACAATACGCGGGTTTCAATATGAAGGGCTTATCTCATGGCAAAAGCGGTTGTGGTATTCAGTGGCGGACAGGATTCAACCACCTGTCTTATTCAGGCAATGGGACAGTACGATGAAGTCCACGCCATTACCTTCGACTATGGTCAACGTCACCGTCAGGAAATTGAAATTGCCGCGCAACTGGCCAGCGAACTTGGGATTGCCAGTCACAAAGTGCTGGATGTGGGTCTGCTCAACGAACTGGCCATCAGCGCGCTGACCCGGGACAATATCCCGGTATCCAATGAACTGATGGATAATGGATTGCCGAATACCTTCGTGCCCGGTCGCAATATCCTGTTTCTGACTCTCGCTGGCATTTATGCCTATCAGTTGGGCGCCGAGGCAGTCATCACCGGTGTCTGTGAAACGGACTTTTCCGGTTACCCCGATTGCCGCAATGACTTTGTCAAAGCGATGGAGTCGGCCCTGATCCAGGGTATGGACCGACCATTACAACTGATCACGCCATTGATGTGGCTCAATAAAGCGGAAACCTGGGCGCTGGCAGATAAACTGGGGCAACTCGAACGGGTTCGCCACCACACCCTGACCTGCTACAACGGTCTGGTGGGTGACGGCTGTGGCGACTGCCCGGCCTGCAGACTGCGCCGTCAGGGATTGGAAGATTATCTCAATAATCAGACCAGTGTGATGCAATCGCTGGAGCAAAAATGCAGCGAACAATGAGCCAGAAGCTCAACAGTCCCTGGGGCGTGGCGCTGCTGCTGAGCTTGCTGGCCGCCGCGTTATACGGCACAGCACAGTACGCCAGCACCCTGGATGGTGCACTGGCGTTTCGCCGGACACTGATCGGTGACGGTCAGTGGTATCGATTGCTTACGGGTAATCTGCTGCACACCAATCACTGGCATCTGCTGATGAATCTGGCCGGTCTGTGGGTGATTATTGCCCTGTTTCGCTGGCCCTTCAGGTTTGCAGGCTTTACGCTGTTGTTTCTGACATTGTGCGCATTGGAAGGCGTTGGACTGTATCTGTTTTACCCGTCGCTGATGGGCTATGTGGGGTTAAGTGGCGTGTTGCATGGGCTATTTGCTTTTGGCGCCACCCGCGAAGTCTTGGGTGGCATCAAAATGGGCTGGGCACTGCTTGGCGGACTGATCCTCAAAGTCGGCTATGAAACCGTTACCGGTGGCAGCGCCGATCTGGCTCAACTCATCAACGCCCGGGTCGCGGTTGAATCACATCTGGTCGGCGCTGTCGCCGGTATCCTGCTGGCACTGCTTTATTCGCTTGGCCACAGGTGGTATCACTCAGCGCCCAAAACATGCTAATGCGTTTATTTGTTTTGATCTGCATGCTCAACAACAGAACATGAGCATTGGCACTCCCATCAAGCCTTGTCTCCCGGCGAGGGATCGCAAGGCTTAAAGATTGTCGCCCGCGGTGGCAACGTTTTGACCACTGGTAAACGCAACCACTGCAGATAAAGATCAGGCGACAATTTTTCCGGCGTTTTTCCGCAGCAACAGATCCTGCTCAATCTTGTCGATGATCATATCTGCCACCGACACACCGGTGGCCTTTTCTATGCCCTCAAGGCCCGGAGAAGAGTTGACCTCCAGCACCAGAGGCCCACGGTTAGAGCGAACAATATCCACCCCGGCAACCTTCAGCCCCATGGCCTTGGCTGCCATCACGGCGCATTTGCGCTCGGCAGCGGTTAATTTGGCAACCGTGGCCGAGCCTCCCCTATGCAGGTTGGAGCGAAAATCCCCCTCCTTCCCCTGCCTGAGCATGGCTGCCACCACTTTATTACCCACCACAAAGCACCTCAAATCGCTGCCGTTAGACTCACGAATATACTCCTGAATGAGAATATTGGCCTTCATGCCGAAGAAGGCTTCGATCACACTCTCAGCCGCTTTGCGGGTTTCCGCCAGTACCACGCCTATACCCTGGGTGCCTTCGAGCAATTTAATCACCAAAGGCACACCACCCACCATATCGATCAGATCGGCAATATTATCGGGTTTGTTGGCAAAGCCTGTAATGGGCATCCCAATGCCCTTGCGCGACAACAACTGCAGCGCCCTGAGCTTATCCCGTGAACGGGCAATGGCGATGGAGCTGTTAAGCGAATACACTCCCATCATTTCGAACTGACGCACCAGCGCGCAACCGTAAAAGGTGCTGCTGGCGGCGATACGTGGAATAATCGCATCCAAATCAACGGCCTGACCATCAAGGTGAACAGAGGATTGAACGGCATTGATATTCATGGAGCAATGCAGAGTGGATACAACCCTGACTTCATGGCCGCGTTGTTGTCCGGCTTCGACCAGACGACGGGTTGAATACAGCGAGGGGTCAGACGACAAAATACCTATCTTCATGATGGCACCAATAACAACCTTGTAGTGAAAACATCCTGTGCGGGACAATGAAGATTGCACGGGAAGCCTGTGCCAGAAGAGGGTTACTTCCCGGTTCAATCTTCAGTAAGTATCATCAGCAAAAAGCCCTTTGCAAGGGGGGTTGAGAGCCATAGACAAAAAATATATTTCTTGCTTTTTCAGGCCGTTGATGCATAACAATGACACTAACGTGCCAGCCAGTGCCCATCGGGATTCAACCCTCCTCAGGCCAGTCCGATGTTAAGCAGTTAAGACCACCACAATCGCTCAAAATAACTGCACCTGCGTCATGAATGCTGCGTTATCGTGATAAAAATCAGTAAGATCAAGGCAAGTCCCAACAGCGCACACTATGATGTTCAGAAGCACTGGATTTTTAAAAAGCTATGGATATTCAGCAACTGTGTGCCACTTTTGCAGGGAAAGGAATCAAATGACACCTTCAGAAGAAAAATACTGCCAGCACATTAGAACACTGTCTGATGAACTGGTGCGGATCCAAAAGCCCATTCAAATCCTTGATGCCATCAAATGGCCCCAGGGGATTGAACAGGCATTTCTGGCCTCCCCCAATGAACTGCCCCCCCTGCCCGCCGATTATTACCAGAGCAAACCTTTGCCCTTTGATCACGCCAGTCTGAAACTGCAGCTGTATGATCTGCGCAGCGCCATCGTCAACATCCTGGGGAAACGTGACCGGCTGGGACAGATCCTGTTTAACACCACAGAGCAGTATCTGCTGGTGCTGGATATGCTGGAGCAACGAGGCAAGCCGGCGTTTGGTGAGTTCAGCAAACGCCTCTACGGCTCCTCCAATGATAAACTGCATGGCGATCGCCATTCACTGTACGAGCTTGGCTGCGGCCTCAGTCATCTGTTTTCTCTGCCGGCAGCCAGACTGGCCGCTGCGCGGCACGAGAAAGTCCACAGCGCCCAGGCAGCGGTGGATATTCTGACACAAAAACTCACCCCCTATTTTCACAATGACGAAGTTAAAGTCAGGCTCAACGACGGCATTATGTCGGACGCCGCCGTGGGGGGCGACACCATTAAAATCAACTCCAACGCCAGCTTCAGTGATGCAGATCTGAATATCTATGAAGTGCATGAAGGCTGGGTACACGTGGGCACCACGCTCAATGGCCGGGCGCAGCCCTACGCCTCCTGGTTGAGCGTCGGGTCGCCACGGGTTGCGGCGACTCAGGAAGGCCTGGCTGTACTGCTGGAAATGCTGACGTTAAGCTCGACTCCCGGAAGGGCAAGACGCATCAGCGACCGGATAACCGCGGTCAACATGGCGGAAAGTGGCGCCGATTTTCTGGAGATCTATCGTCACTTTGTTGATCAGGACATCAGCGCCAGGGATGCTTACCGCATCACCCAGCGGATTTTCCGCGGCGGTATGGCCTCAGGTGGCAGTTACTTTACCAAAGACATCTCCTATGTCCGAGGCTATGTGGAGAACGTCAATTTTATTCGCGCAGCCATCATGTCCGGCGTACCTCAGCTCATCCCTATGCTGTTTATCGGCAAGCTGGCCATTGAAGATATTCCAACGCTGTATGATGCCTGTCAGCAGGGGATTATTCAGGCGCCCAGTTATCTGCCCCCGATGTTCGCCGATTACAGCGGCTTGTACGCCTGGTTTGGTTTCGCCAGTGGCCTGGCCAACATTGACCTTAAAGGGGTGCAGCGGCACTTCCACAAACTCTTCAGTGAACTGCCCCACGCCCAGCCCAGCACAGTGCTGGAAGAAACTGAGTTTGGTTAACCCAAAGATCAAGCGGATTCCCGATATACCATTCTCTGTGAAAAATGCCGGCGATGTTTGTTCATCGTCGGCGGCTGTTTTCGACGCCAATAAGATTGGCAATATTGGGCTGTGTTTATCGTGCGCCCGGGAAGGCGTCCGTATCACCGCTATTCCAATAGCCAGTCACACCATTAACGCCCAGCCGGTGCATACTGGCGCAGGAAGTTCGCCCCATTGCGGACATCAGGACCAAAGTTCCGGTCTTCGGTGACGTAACTGACAGATTGTCGGTAGGCATTGAGCAGATCAGATGTTCCCTCACCCATAGTCAGTTGCTGAGTACGACGCCGCAAATCCATCCCCTGTGTGCTGTGCAGCACTTCGAAAGCGTAAACCTCGTACCCGATATCTACCAGGCGTGCCAGTCTGGCAGCCACGTTGTTGACGTTACTGAAGGTTTCCTCGATACCCACAGAGGTCGGCACGCCATAGAGCGTTGCGCTGTTGGTCAGCGCCATGGCCTCAGCATAGATACCTGACATCGATTGCGCTATGTTGGCAAAGCCGTCCCCGCCTTTGTTTTCCGGTGCAACCAGGTACATGGGAAGCTTGGTTCTGCCAGAGTCAGCCAATTGGGTGGTACGCCATGCCGAAGTGTGGATCACCTGCGCCACCGCGCGACTCAATGACTCCAGCTGGATCGCCAGTTGGGTATTATCGAAATTGGCGCCGGAGTTGACGAAAACATTGGTGTTTTCCACCCTCAGCGCATTCACCGCATCCGAGTCGCTGTACCAGAGATTATCTTTGGCATTGGTGTGCACAATTGGATTATCCGTGGTGTGATTGATAGCGGTATTGAGCAACTCTTTTGCCTGGCGCAGCTCTTCCAGTGCCGCCGCCAGAATGTAGCCGGATGCACGGAACGACAGCGGGTCCTGAAGATTGCGCTTGTCATTGTTATCCCACAGGAAAGAGCCTTTCAGATGCGCCAGAATAGCTTCCCCGGCTTCATGCACCTGCGGCCAGCCTTTGGTCTCTACCGTATGCCACAGGAAAGGTGACACATTGCCATTCAACGCCTCCAGACTTGATGCGATGATCACAGGAGAAGTATTGAGCAGATGCTCTGCCGTTTTTACTGCCGCAATAGACTGGGCCTCAGCCACATTGCCATTGGATAAAATAGAAATGCCATCCATGCCAAATGGTTGATAACGCTTCAACCCCAGTTCTTTGCGGACTTCAGCAGCATCACGTCTTTGCCCCTGGTACATAACGTCCCACTCGCCCATCAGCGACAGACCTATATGGGTCACCAGACTCAGGTCATTGGAGCCGTTGGAGCCTCGTCCCGGAATGAGGGGGGTCACATCATGGTTGATGTATTCGATATAGGCGTTGGCTGCTGCTTCGCTCATGCCGGTATAACCCGCAGCCATCTGATTAACCCTTATAATCATCGCCATTTTGGACTGCTGCTCAGGCAGAAACGGGCCGAATCCCGCTGCCTGGATGCGCATTTGTCGCTCGTTGAACGCGATTGAAGCGCTTCTGTTAGGCTCATCTTCCACCGATGAACCTGAGACTCTTTTATCTTTCAGCGCCCCATAATTAACGGTCAACCCGTAAATGGCGCGGCCATCCTGAGCGGCATTGATTGGCGCTTTATAGGAGGCTCGAATGCGTTGCCAGCCTTCGTCGGAAATCTGAATATCCTCTCCCGGTTTGGATATTTCCCACAGCTGATCAACGGTTAAACTTTTGCCGTCTAAAATATGAGTCGCGGCCTGCACATTACCAAATAATAAAGTAGCAACCATTATTGCTGCGATTGATTTATACATATTCATGCCTTTATATAATTTTACTACACAAGATAATTAAGCGACTGACTACTTAAAGTTTTCAAACTCGACAATATGACAGTCAACACAAATCGCATGTGACTTTTTGTGCTCCCTGTGACAAGTCATACATTCCAGCGTATCTTCATAATGATGAGAATTATGAGGATCTTTATCAAATCTATTACTCGCCACAGGTATTTCACTCATCCCACCATGACAATTAATACAGGTTTGTGAAGAGGGTCTGCTCTTTTTACCTGCATCAGTGTGGCAAGTATCACAATGCTTACCCTCTCCGAATGCCTGTGCATGATGTGGCTTAATATTAAAAGCTGATTTATTGGTATCAGCATATGCCATGAAATTAACCAGGATTGCTGCTGCCAATACTGCAGAATTAATTAACGACTTCATCATTTTAACCTTACACATTTCGTCTGGCCGCAGAACGACCCGCAATCTGACCGAATACCAAACCATCAACAGAAGAGCAGCCCCCCAGCCTGTCCATACCATGGGTTCCTCCCGCCACCTCTCCGGCGGCAAACAATCCGGATATGGGTTCACAGGTATTGGCGTCTATGACTTCGGCATGTTGGGTGATCGCTACACCGCCCATGCAATAATGCAGTTTGGGAGACAATCTCAATGAATAGAATGGCGGTTTGAGGATGGTTTTTCTGTCCAGGGGTTTGTTGAACGGGTCCGATTTTTCACCCCGAACTATCTGATTCCAGTCTTCAATGGCCTGTTGCAACAATCCCGCATCCACCTGATGCAACTGTGCAAGTTCAGCAACCGTCATGGATTTTCTGACGGCACCATCCCGGTACGCCGCGGCAAAACCTTCGGCGCGTGTCGTGGTTTCCTCACCACAGAAGGTAAACGGATAGTTGGGGTTGGCGGTCGTGCCTTTCTTTAATACCTCCATCTGCGCTTCTGCCCGGGTGCGGCGATCGGCCAGCTCATTCATGAATCGCGCGCCGGTGGTGGGATCAATGGCAATGCCTTCGGCAAATGCATAGTCGGCGAAGAAGCTGGCGGGACCAGCCCCTTTTTCATCCGGCGATGCCCAGGGGCCAAGCTGGAACATGTCCAGCATCACCGGCAATGCACCAATCGTCAGCATGGCTTTGATCATCGTGGCTGTGGCGCCCGGTTGAGCGGTACTTTCCAGATCGGCATACACGGGCATGGAGGTACTGACAAATTGTTTGTCTTTGCCCCAGCCACCGGAGGCTACTACCACGCCTTTTGTGGCTTTGATATATTTGGCCGCACGGCCTTTGTTGGCATAAAAGTCATAATCCGCCTGAACTTTTACCCCTTCCACGCAATCGCCATTTCTGATCACGTCAACCACATTGCAGCGGTTGCGAAACTGAATGCCGCGACTGCGCAAATACTTGTGCATCGGGACGACAATCCCGCCTCCTGAAGCGTTTTCCGGCATATGAGCCCGGGGAACGCTGTGACCGCCCAGACGAATCACTTTGTCTTTGAATTTAACCCCACATTCAATCAGCATGTCGTATGCCGTGCAGGCCTGACTGGCCAGCGTCTGACACAGCAGCGGGTGATTAAATCCGCGACCGGCTTTCACCATATCCCTGACCATCAGCTCAGCCGAGTCTTCAATACCGAACTTTTTCTGCAGTGGCGTCAGCGGCATGCACATCAAACCACCACAAATGGCTGAGTTACCGCCGAACATCTCCATCCGCTCCAGTATCAGGATATTTCTCAAACCTTCGTGATATGCGCCATAGGCAGCAGCCAGTGCGGCGAAGCCACTGCCGACAATCACCAGATCAAATTGCTCATCCCAGTTCACACCAGGACTCTCAGCCCGGGCGTTAAAGGGCACCGCCAATACCGAGGCCGCAGAGGCAATGGACACCCCGGTTGCCAGCTTTAAAAAATTTCTTCTTGCTGTCATTTTTATTTCCAATAAAAACCACTGAATTATTTCCATGCTGCCGAATACTGGCATTGCATGGCTTCAAGGTATTATTTATTGAGTCATATAAACGTGATCCTCTGCCGCCATTATCAGCCATAAAAAATCGTTATACCCGCAGCTCAAATATTGATGACTGTGACCTGCCTCAAAGCCACCTCATAAATGGTGTCCACGACACAAGTTCCCACCACCAAAATTGACATATGAATTTATTAAAAATAGCCTGCCAAAGTGTATACCCGTACAGTTGCTTACCTATGTTCAACTCTCTCACCATCCACGCCTTCTATTATTCGGCGAAATTTTCTTCATTTTCCAAGGCCGCCGAAATACTGGATACTTCACAGCCAAATATCAGCAGTAAAATGATTGGACTCGAAAGATCTCTGGGTACCAAATTGTTTGTCAGGAAACAAGGACGGGTTGATTTATCACCTGAAGGTGAAAAACTGTATCTGGCCGCTGAGAAAATAGTGAATGGTCACCGTGAATTTGACAGCATAGTTCAGCACTTTATGTCTGATGATCCAATTATTATTGTGACTCAACCACGGCTTTATAAAAAATATCTGGCGGACTATATCACCAGGGAATTTGTCAGCGGAAATCGGGTACATATCCGTACCGGTGAGTTATCCAGTATCAAAAACTGGATGGAGAAAGAGGAAGCCGACATAGTCGTCACAGAAGGGTTATTTGATGACTATCCGTTGTATCGCAAATATCAGGAAATTGAATGCCTTAACTTTATCTGGGCGAAAAGCACCCAACTGCCGCCCAGCAAACCTATGCCGGTTATCGCCCATTCAAAGGTCTGGGACCACTGGCATGATTTAACCAGTGTATTGCAGCACAACGATGACTATCAGGTCACACTGGTGCTCGATACGCCGGACTTTGTCCAGTGTCTGGTTGAAAAAGGCATAGGTATCGCCCTGTTGCCCGAAACCACTGTGTTGGCCAATCCGCTGCTGGAACCCTGTCCGGGTCCGACCCAAGGTAATGTCGCGGGCCCCATCAGCATCTATATCAAAAAAGGCAGTCATCAGCGCAAGGTTGACCCGGTTCTCAGGCTGTTCAGTTAAATTGCTGCTCAGCAACAGTGCAGTTGGGTTGGCCGTCTGCGGATTAAAGTGGCACACGATGCCAGATATCAGCAACAGAAACGCGATAGCAGTCGAGAAAACCGGTGCACGCCCAATTTGAATGTTCTGCGCGATAAACCATTAAAAAAGCGGCCATACCGGCCGCTTTTGCTACAGGCGTCGGATCACGCCTTTATCATCATTTCCCGCAGTTGACCGATCTGATCCCGAAGTGCTGCGGCCTCTTCAAATTCCAGGTTGCGGGCATGTTCGTGCATTTGCTTTTCCAGCCGATCAATTTCATGACTGAGATCAGCCGCATCCCGCACCAGATAAGCCCCCCGCGACTCGGCAACCCGCGCCACTTTGGGCTCAGCCGCGCGGCGGGCGCTGCGACGATCGCTGTCCCCGACATCCATGACATCGGTGATCTTCTTGACTACGCCCCGTGGCGTGATGCCATTGGCGAGGTTAAACGCATGCTGCCTAGCGCGGCGACGCTCGGTTTCCCCCATGGCTCGGGCCATGGAGTCAGTGATCCTGTCAGCATACAGAATGACCTTGCCATTGACGTTACGGGCGGCACGTCCGATAGTCTGGATCAGTGAACGCTCGGAACGCAGGAAACCTTCCTTATCGGCGTCCAGTACACACACCAAAGACACTTCCGGCATGTCCAAACCTTCCCGCAGCAAGTTAATGCCAACCAGTACATCAAACACCCCCAAGCGCAGATCGCGGATGATCTCAACCCGCTCCACTGTGTCGATGTCCGAGTGCAGATAGCGCACTCTCACACCGTGCTCATCGAGATATTCGGTCAGATCTTCTGCCATGCGCTTAGTCAGGGTCGTCACCAACACCCGCTCATTGACCGCTGTCCGCTTACCGACCTCTGACAACAAATCATCTACCTGTGTACCAACCGGCCGCACTTCAATTTCAGGATCCAGCAAGCCGGTGGGACGGACCACCTGCTCAGCAATTTCACCATCACTTTTATCCAGTTCATAGGCCCCGGGCGTCGCCGACACAAAGATAGTCTGTGGTATCAGCGCCTCAAACTCTTCAAACTTCAGCGGCCGGTTATCCAGTGCCGAAGGCAAACGGAAGCCATACTCCACCAGCGTTTCCTTACGGGAGCGGTCACCTTTGTACATGGCACCAATCTGCGGCACTGTGTTGTGAGACTCATCGATGATCAGCAGCCCGTCAGCCGGCAGGTAATCCAGCAGCGTTGGCGGCCCCTCACCTTCAGCACGTCCTGACAGGTATCTGGAGTAGTTTTCGATGCCCGAGCAATAACCAAGCTCGGTCATCATTTCGATGTCATACTGCACCCGTTCGGTGATCCTTTGCTCCTCTATCAGCTTGTTGTTGGCCAATAGCTGTTGTTTTCTGAGCTTCAATTCCTCTTTTATGTATTCAGTGGCTTCAAGGATTTTTTCTCTGGGAGTGACATAGTGAGTCTTGGGATAGACAGTCGTGCGCGCCAGTTTGCGTGTTACCTGTCCGGTCAGGGGATCAAATTCACTCAGGCGCTCAATTTCATCGTCGAATAATTCCACCCGAATGGCGTCCCTGTCAGAGTCTGCCGGGAAAATATCGATCACTTCCCCACGCACCCTGAAAGTACCGCGCTGCAGATCCATATCATTGCGGGTGTATTGCAATTCACTCAGACGCTTGAGTATGTCCCGTTGTCCCATGAAATCACCCTGGCGCAGATGCAGCAGCATCTTCATGTAAGAATCGGGATCGCCCAGGCCATAAATGGCGGATACCGAAGCAACCAGCACCACATCTTTGCGCTCCAGCAACGCCTTGGTCGCGGACAGACGCATCTGCTCGATATGGGCGTTTACCGACGCGTCTTTCTCAATGAAGGTGTTGGATGCCGGTACATACGCTTCCGGCTGGTAATAGTCATAGTAAGAGACAAAGTACTCTACGGCATTGTGGGGAAAGAACTCTTTCATTTCCCCATACAGCTGGGCCGCCAGGGTTTTATTGGGGGCCATGATAATAGTGGGTCTGCCCAGGGTGGCGATGACATTGGCAACCGTAAAGGTTTTGCCTGAGCCTGTAACCCCCAGCAGCGTTTGCCTGGCCAGCCCGGACTCTATGCCTTCCACCAACTGTTTGATGGCGGCGGGCTGATCCCCGGCAGGGGTATAATTTGATTGCAAATCAAAGACGGTATTGGACACGGACACTATTCCTTTTGGTTAGAGGGCTAGTGTACCCAAGGGCGGGTTCCCGCTCCAGTCATACAACTGCCTGTCTGCCCGTATAAAAGGCGGAGTCGGACGATGTTGAAAGTTTTCGACAGATGTAACCCGGCGCGAAAGTGTGACAAATTGCTCCGGACCCAAGCTGTGACGGCAATTTAATGCACAACTCAGATATGCACCTGAAACCTTCGGGCAACACTTACTCAAAATCCATCCTATTGTCGACTTGCTTTTTATATCTGTATGAAAAATATTCAGTTTTAATTATTCACCAAAACTCGCCCATTTTAACTGAAATGCGCGTCCACTCTGGGCTACAGGGCATTACGATCAGCAAACTCACAGGCTTATCCACAGAAACAGTGGATAACTGAATACAAGCCTTGAGAATCGGGGGATTCGGGCCTGTGGATTTATGCCCCTGTTTACCGGCTGGAAATGAAACTTTATTACATTTGGAAGCGACGGTAACTGATTTCCAATAGAATCAGTCACTCGCCCAAACTACGACCAAGGATATAACTCAACATCCACTACGGCCTGCCAGGCATCATTCTGCGCCGATTCAGATACCCTTCAATGCATGAATAATTGGCAAAAGGGCGCATTTATTCAACAAGTTGCCTGTATTCACGCCAGTCATGCACATTAGATGAGCACTTGATGCATTAAAACGGTTTTTTTTGGATTCCCGAGTTGACTCATATGACTGAGCGATTTACTATGCGCTCCGTTCTCAGCGAGACGCTGTTGAAAACGTTTCCCCCGTAGTTCAGTCGGTAGAACGGCGGACTGTTAATCCGTATGTCACTGGTTCAAGTCCAGTCGGGGGAGCCAATTCAACATAAGTGATTCCCCTGTAGTTCAGTCGGTAGAACGGCGGACTGTTAATCCGTATGTCACTGGTTCAAGTCCAGTCAGGGGAGCCAAGCTGAGTAACACGTTTGTAAGTAATTGAAATTCCCCCGTAGTTCAGTCGGTAGAACGGCGGACTGTTAATCCGTATGTCACTGGTTCAAGTCCAGTCGGGGGAGCCAATTTCAGATACAAGTACGATTCCCCTGTAGTTCAGTCGGTAGAACGGCGGACTGTTAATCCGTATGTCACTGGTTCAAGTCCAGTCAGGGGAGCCACCTACTCCGTATCGCAATGTTGATGTATTCCCCTGTAGTTCAGTCGGTAGAACGGCGGACTGTTAATCCGTATGTCACTGGTTCAAGTCCAGTCAGGGGAGCCAACATCACCAATCTATTCCCCCGTAGTTCAGTCGGTAGAACGGCGGACTGTTAATCCGTATGTCACTGGTTCAAGTCCAGTCGGGGGAGCCACTTACCTGCAAACACCTCTTTGTTGACCGATTCCCCTGTAGTTCAGTCGGTAGAACGGCGGACTGTTAATCCGTATGTCACTGGTTCAAGTCCAGTCAGGGGAGCCAACAACAAACAACCTCTCGATTCCCCCGTAGTTCAGTCGGTAGAACGGCGGACTGTTAATCCGTATGTCACTGGTTCAAGTCCAGTCGGGGGAGCCAATTTCTGACTTGTCATCCCCAAATTATCGCCAATCAAACAGCCATCACTCCTTCTCAGGCTCGTATTCACAAAATTTTCTTAGCCAGATCCATCTGTTAAGGTTACAATTTGCACTATTGTGATAACAGTGCAGACAGATATCCGGTGTAAACTGGCCGTGGCCGGACTCGGTTCATCACATCAGGGAACCTCAGGGTGACCAACAGGGACGTGTAATACTTAGCCTCTGACACTCAATGACTGAATGTTGGGCAGTGAAATGGATGTCTACAACCGGCAATACTCAGCAATAATCCTTCCGCGCCGGCCAAAATACCCTGAAACTGACAGAATTCGAGTCATACTTTCAGTAAGCGAATGGTATGAATTAACCACCGCTTGAGTGCTCAGCTCTATAGACAAGGACGATGGTGGAAAGGTTATGGGAATCAGAATCCCCTTTCATCTTATACTTCTGGCAACCTTTGCCGGGTTACTGGCATTTCAGTATCAGGATACCCGCCGGGATTATGAACAATTGGTAGCCGCGCAGGCACAACTGTTCCACGAAACCCTGCAGCAACATAGCTCGCAGGCATCCGGTGAAGCCTTATACAAGGCGCTCAGTCAGCAGATTTCACTGCAGTTTTTCCAATACATCGACAATGAAGACAGCCGGGCAAACTTTACTTTTGGCGCACTGAGCAGCACTCAGTCACCTTTGCTTGATAGTTTGTTCCCCCTGGAAAACCGCTTCCGCCAACCGGTGCCTCCCGCCAATTTACAGGTGGCACTCAATAGACCCGCTCAAACCAGCGATTTGATGGACGGGCTGACGCGGACCGCTATCCTGTATCTTGGTGCTTATTTGCTGTTGGCCATCACATTTACCCTACTGATGGGAACGCTGAAACAGCGGATTCGTTATGCCGCCAGATACATTGCCGATCTGCCGAAACTTGAATACAACAACTTTGCTGCGTCAAAACTCAGCGGCCTGCTGTCACCGCTGTCCGAAGCACTGGATTCATGCCGCCGTGAACTGAAGAAAACCATGGAAGCGTCGGCGGCAGAGCACGATCAATTGCAGCGAGTCGCCTTTCATGATTATCTGACCGGATTTGGCACTCCGCAGAAATTCTCTGCCAAGCTCAACAGCATCGCCAAGGATGACAAACCCAGACTGGGGATTATTGCGCAGGTTAAAGCTACTGAGCTTGCCGCCATTAATCAGGATAAGGGGCGAACAGCCGGTGATGATTATTTGCTTGATATTGCAAACACTATCCGCACCGTATTGCAGAATGTCGCGGAGGCAGAAAGCTTCCGGATAAGCTCGGGCGACTTTGCCATTTACATTCCGGATCTGTCGATAAACCAGGCCGAAGCCGTACTTGGCAAACTCAAAGTGGGTTTCAACGACATTCAGGTCAAATATCAAACCGACAGTATTGCCTATACAGGCGCAGTCCCTTGTCAGACAGGTGCAGAACCGTCGGTGGTGCTCGGCATGCTGGACACCGCCATCACCATTGCCCTAACTCAGTCTCCCAACACTGTGTTTATCATGGAAAAAGCACCGGACGATGCGAAAGCCGGCGAGCATCAGTGGCAAACCATCATCAACGCCATTATCGACAGTCGTTCTATCGGCTTTCATCAGCAGCCCATTCAGTCCTGCCGAAGCGGCACCGAAGGATATACTGAGCTGCTGGCACGCTTTTACAATCACGCCGGTAATGTACTGCCCACTCAAACCGTGCTGGCCATGGCCAAACGTTATGAAATGAGTGTTCAGGTTGATAAGGCCATCATGACCTCGGTGTTGCAGATCCTCGAGCAGAATCCCACCCTGTCAGGCCACTATGGCATCAACATCAGTGGCAGCAGTATTGCCGATCCACAGTTTTTATCCTGGATGAAGAACGCCCTGATAAACCGCCGCGCACTGGCTGCCAGGTTGGTCTTTGAAGTGGCCGAATCCAGCATGCAGACCAATTTGCTGGCGGCTGCCAGATTTGTAAAACTGGCGCACGCACTGGGCGCAAAAGTGTCAGTCGAGCAATTTGGTCACGGTTTTACCTCATTTAAGTTTTTCCGTGAAGTATTGCCCGACTATATCAAGCTGGATGGCAGTTACAGCCAGCGTATCGATGAAGATGGCAACAACCGATTTTATGTCAGAACTCTGGTGGATATTTCCCGCCGGGCCGGTATTCAGGTGGTCGCTACCGCAGTTGAACGACAGGAAGAAAAAATCGAACTGGAAAAGCTGCTGGTTGACGGATTGCAGGGGTTTTATATCGCCCGTCCCCAGGAATTACCCGGAAGCCGCAAGGCCATGTAATCGACAACCTCAAGGGCAGTATCAATGACCCTTTTGCGCCGAACAGTGCCACTCCCGGTGCCTGTGTGAAATAACGGCGGCCTGTGCAAATTTGTAGCAAGGGCCAGAAACCCTGCATTTACCGTGTTGTTTATACCCCCCAAAAGGCAGATAATATTGTCAAGCCCCGACTAAACATATGATGAGATGAGCGAATATCTACTCTTGTTGATCAGTACTGTACTGGTCAACAATTTCGTTTTGGTCAAATTCCTTGGCCTTTGCCCCTTTATGGGGGTATCCAGCAAACTGGAGTCCGCGATTGGTATGTCGATGGCCACCACGTTTGTGCTGACCCTGGCATCCATTCTCAGCTACCTGGTCAATGTGTTTCTGCTGGCTCCATTCGAGCTGGACTACCTCAGGACCATGGCATTTATTCTGGTAATTGCCGTCGTGGTGCAATTTACTGAGATGCTGGTACAAAAGACCAGCGCCACCCTGCACCGGGCACTGGGCATCTACCTGCCGCTGATCACCACCAACTGCGCCGTGCTGGGTGTGGCGCTGCTGAATATCAACGAGCACCACGACTTTATGCAATCCGCCATTTATGGTTTCGGCGCAGCGGTCGGCTTTTCTCTGGTATTGATCCTGTTTTCCGCCATGCGTGAACGTCTGGCTGCAGCTGACGTGCCCGCGCCTTTCAAAGGTGGCGCTATCGCCATGATCACCGCTGGCCTGATGTCGCTGGCCTTCATGGGCTTTACAGGACTGGTAAAATAACAATGACCACCATCATTACAGCTGTCGTGCTGCTGACACTGCTGGCACTGATCTTCGGTGTCATTCTGGGATTTGCCGCGCAGAAATTCAAAGTCGAAGGTAACCCCATCGTTGATCAACTGGAGGCAACCCTGCCCCAGACCCAATGTGGCCAGTGCGGTTATCCCGGATGTCGTCCCTATGCCGAAGCCATTGCCAACGGCGAAAAAATCAATCGCTGCCCTCCAGGTGGTACGGCCACCATGGAAAAACTGGCTGAGCTGATGGGCGTCGACCCTGAGCCGGTTGCCGCTGCCGAGGAAGAGCCGGTTAAAAAGGTCGCCTATATCCGTGAAGCCGAGTGCATTGGTTGCACCAAGTGTATTCAGGCCTGCCCGGTGGATGCCATTATCGGTACCGGCAAGATGATGCATACCGTGATTGCCGCCGACTGTACCGGCTGCGATCTGTGTGTTGAACCCTGCCCGGTTGATTGTATTGATATGCTGCCCGTTAAAACCGATCTCAGAAACTGGGATTGGAAACTCAAGGGCGTTGAGACTATTGCGGTTAAGTTTGTGGAAGAGGAAAAGTCGTGCTGACTAATTTGGAACAACTGGACAATGGCGTAGTTTGGCGCATTCCCGGCGGCATCCATCCACCCCAGCAGAAAACTCTGTCCAATCAAACTGCTATCGAATCATTGCCGCTGGATGAATACTATTATCTGCCTGTTCCTCAGGTCGGCGAGCAGGCGACTCTCGCCGTTAAGGTCGGGCAGGCTGTGCTTAAAGGTCAACCGCTGACTCATGGTGTGACCCTGCAACATCTGCCGGTGCACGCCCCCACGTCGGGCACTGTCACGGCCATCGAACCCAGACCCAGCAATCACCCCTCAGGTTTGCCTGTGCTGACCTGCGTTATCCACGCAGATGGCCTGGATAGCTGGACGCCGCTGCAACCTGCACGCCTGGATGAACTCAGCGATGAGCAGATCATCGCCAGAGTGCACAGCGCCGGCGTTGCCGGTATGGGCGGGGCAGCGTTTCCCAGCCATATCAAACTGTCACCGGCCAGTGATATTGAACTGGTGATCATTAATGGCGTGGAATGTGAACCCTACATTACCTCTGATGATCGGCTGATGCGTGAACATGCCGCCGAGGTGATTTCAGGCATGCAGATCATCTATCGGCTGCTCAGTCCGCAGCGAATGATCATCGCTATCGAAGACAATAAACCTGAAGCTATAGAAGCCATGTCGCAGGCGCTGCAACAGGTACAGGACGCAGAAACCCTGCCAAAGGGCGTGGCCAGAGTCACAGTGGTGCCCACCAAATACCCTTCCGGCGGCGAGAAGCAACTCATTCAGTTGCTGACCGGCAAAGAAGTGCCATCCGGCGCGATCCCGGCGCAATTGGGCATACTGGTGCACAATGTCGGCACAGCCATGGCCATCAGTGACGCCGTACTCAAGGGACAACCTTTGATTGAACGTATCGTCACAGTCACAGGTAACAGCGTTGCAAAGCGGGGCAATTACCGGGTGCCTGTTGGTACCCGGGTGGATCATATTCTCAATGCTTGCAGCTTTACCCCGGCGCCGGATCAGAAGGTGATTATCGGTGGCCCCATGATGGGCTATACCCTGCCCCAGCTGCAGGTGCCCATTCTCAAAGGCACCAACTGTGTCCTGGTGCCGGATGCCGCAGAAATGGCGATGACGGTGCAGGAACGAGCCTGCATTCGTTGCAGCGAATGCGCCAACGCCTGCCCTGCCAGTCTGTTGCCACAACAGTTGTACTGGCACGCCAAATCCACTGACTATGACAGAGCCGCCGACTACAACCTGCGCGACTGCATTGAGTGCGGGTGCTGCAGCTATGTATGTCCCAGCGACATTCCGTTGGTGGAATACTTCCGTGTTGCCAAATCGGCGCTGCGTAATGCGGCTGAGGAGAAACTCAAATCTGAACGTGCCAAGCTGAAATTTGAAGCCAAACAGGCCCGTCTGGAAGAGGAAAAACGTCAGCGTGAGGCCAAGGCCAAAGAAGCGGCCGAGCGCCGTCAGGCCAGCATGAGTGGCAATGATAAGGATGCCATTGCCCAGGCCATGGCGCGCATTCAGGCCAAAAAGGCCGCTGACAACGCCGCGGCCCAGGTGGCCAGCAACCCGGCAGAAAAGCAAGCGCCGGTCGATCGCAAGGCCCAGGTGGCTGACGCCGTTGCCCGGGCCAAAGCCAGAAAGGCCGCACAGGCTAACGGCGACAGTTTATCGCAGCCGACGTCTCACACTGAGCCACAGGAATTATCGCAAAAAGATAAAGTTGCCGCTGCCATCGCCCGCGCCAAGGCGAAAAAAGCCGCTGCCGCCGGCAATGCTGGCTCAACAGAGACCGATGCGCCAGCATCAGCCTCGCCAGTCCAACACTCAGCCAGCTGTCAACAGGACAAGGTCGCCGCGGCGATTGCCCGAGCCAAAGCCAAAAAGGCTGCCCTCAAGGCAGAGCAGCAGGAAGACTCAGAGTCTGAGATGAATCACGCTATACAGGCAGCTGGCACAGAGCCTGCGACGGCGCAGCAAGACCCGGCAGAGGACAAGAAAGCCAGGGTTGCCGCGGCGATTGCCAAGGCCAAAGCCAAAAAGGCTGCCGATAGTGCTGCAAACAGTGTAAGTACGGACAACCAGAGCACAGAGGTCAAACAAGATGCCGAGCCCATGTCACCAGCTCAGGACGCAAAAAGCTCACTGAGCGAGGATGACGTCAGGAAAGCCCGGGTTGCTGCCGCCATTGCCAAAGCAAAAGCCAAAAAAGCTGCCCAGGCACAGGACAAGGCTGCTTTGACCACTGACATTAATACAACTGAGGCTGCACCTGAATCTGAGCCCACGCCGGAATCTAAGCTCAAGCCCAAATCAGAGCATGGTTGTGAGTCAGCACCAGTTGACGCTGATGAAGCCCAAAAAGCCCGGGTTGCTGCCGCCATTGCCAAAGCAAAAGCCAAAAAGGCGGCGCAAAATCAATTCTCTGACTCAGCATCAGGTACTGGTCCAAAAGTGGAACCTGAAGGTGAGGCAAAGGTTGATGATGCTGCGGTGATTACAACTGCGGTTGCCGACGCAGCGTCTGATGACTCAGTGCCACAGGTAAGTGCCGACGAAGCTAAAAAGGCTCGGGTTGCCGCCGCCATTGCCAAGGCAAAAGCCAAAAAGGCCGCCCGTGATGCAGAAGATAAGGAATAACAGATGGCGTTTAAAATAACCTCATCACCCCATGTGAATAAAAACACCCACACAGCAACTGTAATGCAGCGGGTGATCTTGTGTGCCCTGCCGGGACTGGCCGTGCAGTGCGTATTTTTCGGTTGGGGCAGCCTTATTCAGGTGCTGCTGGCAATAAGCGTTGCCCTGATAGCAGAAGCTGCTGTCATGAAGCTGCGCAAGCGCAGTGTCAGCTACGCCATCAGCGATTACAGTGCCGTATTGACGGCCCTGTTACTGGGGATTGCCATCCCGCCACTGGCGCCCTGGTGGCTCATCATCATAGGTACCCTGTTTGCCATCGTAGTGGTTAAGCAGCTGTATGGTGGTCTGGGTAACAACCTGTTCAATCCTGCCATGGCAGCCTACGTATTACTGCTTATCGCCTATCCGGTACAGATGACTTCCTGGATCGCCCCGGCAACGGTGGCCCAGCACAGTCCGGATTTGCTCAGCAGCCTGATGCAGATTTTCCTGCCCCACTCAGGTGATATCAGCACCTTCAGACTGGGCATAGACGGCATTACCATGGCCACGCCGCTGGATACCATGAAGACCAATTTGTCTTTGGGCATGACCACATCGGAAATTCTCGCCAAGCCTTCGTTTGAATCCGGTGTCGGCGTCGGCTGGTTCTGGGTCAACCTGGCCTATCTGGCCGGTGGCCTGATCATGTTGAAACTGGGACTTATTCGCTGGCAGATCAGCACAGGTGTGCTGGCAGCCTTGTTTGTCTGCTCCGGCATCGGCTTTATGATGAACCCGGATACTCACGGCTCCCCACTGTTCCACCTGTTCTCCGGCGCGACCATGCTGGCGGCGTTCTTTATTGCCACCGATCCTGTAACGGCAGCGACCAGCAATCGTGGACGGCTGATTTTCGGCGTCCTGATTGGCGTGCTTATCTATGTGATCCGCCAATACGGCGGCTACCCGGATGCCGTGGCCTTTGCCGTGTTGCTGGCCAACCTGTGTGCGCCTTTTATCGATTATTACGTGCGTCCCCGTACTTATGGTCATCGCGCCGGTAACTGATTTTCAGGAGAGATAAGTGAAAAAATCCATGTTGAAAAACGGGTTGCTGCTGGCACTGTTCGCACTCCTGTGTACTGCGCTGGTCGCTGTGGTGAACGACCTCACCAAAGATCAAATCCGCGCTCAGGAGCAAAAACAATTGCTGCTGGTACTGGAGCAGATCATCCCCAATCAGCTGCACGACAATATGCTGACAGAAAACTGCACCCTACTGAATGACCCGGATGCACTGGGCACTAACGAAGACATGCCGGCGTTTATCGCTACCCGTAACGGCAAGCCTGTGGCGGTCGCCATCGAAACCATCGCCCCAGACGGCTACTCAGGTGCCATCAAACTGATTGTCGGCATCAGCGCCGAAGGCAAGGTACTGGGTGTCCGTACCCTAAATCATCAGGAAACCCCGGGACTGGGCGATAAAATTGAACTGAAAAAATCCCGCTGGGTGGAAGAGTTCAATGGCAAAAGCATCAACAATGCCAACGAGAAAAGCTGGGGCGTGAAAAAGGACGGTGGCGACTTTGATCAGTTTACCGGCGCGACCATTACCCCCCGCGCTTATGTCAAAGCCGTGCGCAAAGCCCTGCTGTACTTCAATGCCAATAAACAGCAGATTTTCAGTCAGCCGCTGACCTGTGGAGTCACCCATGAGTAATTATCGTGAAATCGCCTGGCAGGGACTGTGGAAAAACAACCCCGGACTGGTACAACTGCTGGGGCTGTGCCCTTTGCTGGCGGTCACGGCCACTGTCACCAATGCCCTGGGACTGGGCGTGGCCACCATGCTGGTGCTGATTTTTTCCAACATTCTGGTGTCTTTAGTGCGCGACTATGTGCCCAAAGAGATCCGTATTCCGGTATTTGTGATGATCATTGCCGCCCTGGTGACCACAGTGCAGCTGCTCATCAACGCCTACGCCTACGGTCTGTATCTGTCACTGGGGATCTTCCTGCCGCTGATTGTCACCAACTGCGTGATCATTGGCCGCGCCGAAGCCTTTGCCTCCCGCAATACCCCACTGAAATCCGCCTTTGACGGTTTGATGATGGGTATGGGTTTTACCGCCGTATTGGTGGTGCTGGGAGCCATCCGCGAAATTCTCAGTCAGGGCACCCTGTTTGCCGGCGCAGACCAACTGCTTGGCAGTTGGGCCGCCGATATGACGATTCAGGTCTGGCATGTTGATACCTCTTTCCTTTTGGCCATGTTGCCCCCCGGCGCCTTTTTGGCCATGGGTTTTTTGATTGCCGCCAAAAATGTCATCGACAGTAAATTGCAGCAAAAACAGCCTGAAGCCGAACAACCGGAAGTTACCCGTGCCCGAATCACCAAGGTAAACTGATGAACGCAGAAAAACGACGCCAGATCCTCGAGCGCCTGCGGGCCAACAATCCCCATCCGCAGACTGAACTGAATTTCTCGACGCCGTTCGAGTTGTTGGTGGCTGTCACCCTGTCGGCACAGGCCACAGACGTGAGTGTCAACAAAGCCACCGACAAACTCTTTCCTGTCGCCAATACGCCGCAGGCTATCTGGGATTTGGGCGTTGAAGGTTTGAAGGACTATATCAAAACCATAGGCCTGTATAACGCCAAAGCAGAAAACGTCCACAAGCTGTGCCGGATTTTACTGGATAAGCATCACGGCGAAGTTCCGGAAAATCGCGAAGCGCTGGAAGCCTTGCCAGGCGTGGGTCGCAAGACCGCTAATGTGGTACTCAATACCGCGTTCGGCTGGCCTACCATAGCAGTGGATACCCATATCTTCCGGGTTTCCAACCGCACCAAATTCGCCACTGGCAAAGACGTGGTCGCTGTAGAGCAAAAGCTGGAAAAAGTGGTGCCCAAAGAGTTCAAAGTGGATGTGCATCACTGGCTTATTCTGCACGGGCGCTACACCTGTATTGCCCGCAAGCCTCGCTGCGGCAGTTGCCTGATTGAAGATCTGTGTGAATTCAAAGACAAGGTCTATCCCGAAGAGTAATACCAGGACATAAAAAAACCGCTCAGCTGAGCGGTTTTTCTTTGCTTTTTATTTACTTTCTGTTTGGTAGCTGCAGTCAATTGACTCAGAACATAGACACCAGAAAGGCAGCAAACATCATTGCAATTACGCCCACGGTTCCCAGTGCCATTTTCAATTCAGTTGTCATGGTAAATCTTGCTCCCTGTATTATTGCGTGTTCATTATTACCAGCAGCAAAATCAAATCCCATATTCATCATCAGGTTTTGTGACTCAGTTCAGAAATTAGTTTTCTGATACCACCGAGCAGACTCAGCTTGCTGAACACAAAGGAAAAAAGCATAAATCATGCGGCAAAAATCATATACCAGAAGCCCATCCCGGACGCCCCTTTGGTATACTCGGGCGACTAACAACAAGGAGTAAATTCCCTATGTCACAATTACTGCATACCATGCTGCGAGTCGGCAATCTGGAGCGCAGCATCGCGTTTTATACCAAGGTATTGGGCATGAAACTGCTGCGCCAGTCTGAAAATCCTGAGTACCAGTACACCCTGGCATTCGTTGGCTACGGTGAAGAGTCTTCCGGGCAAGCGGTCATTGAATTGACCTACAACTGGGGCACAGAAAAGTATGATCTGGGCAATGGCTTTGGCCATATCGCCATTGGCGCCGAGGATATCTATGCCCGCTGTGATGCCATTCGCGCTGCAGGCGGCAAAATTACCCGGGAGCCAGGTCCGGTAGCCGGTGGGTCAACCGAAATTGCCTTCGTTGAAGATCCGGATGGCTACAAAATTGAGCTGATCCAAATGAGCAGTGCCCAGAAAGGTCTGGGGTAAGTTCATCCTGGCTGCCAGCCAGCTCTGGCAGCCCGGTACTGGCAAACGTCAGCCTGTCTGCCATAGTTAAGAGTGATCTTTCATGGCGTTACAGGAGGGCGTTTATCGACACCCCAACTGACAATCCCGCATCTTATCTTCCCAAAAAAACCAGTCTGCTGACTCATCTGGTGGCAGTGGTGAGTTTACTGG
The DNA here is from genome assembly GCF_050865035.1 of Shewanella sp. GXUN23E. Lineage (NCBI taxonomy): Bacteria > Pseudomonadati > Pseudomonadota > Gammaproteobacteria > Alteromonadales > Shewanellaceae > Shewanella > Shewanella sp. GXUN23E. The sequence continues at coordinate 268,302 of NZ_JBOZWP010000002.1, forward strand.
GATTCTCGGGATACCGCTTTTACATCAATCGCTACTGGATAGCCGCCATTTTACTGGTGTCGGCGCTGGTATTGCTCTACTCAGCCTGGCTTGAGTGGCAGGACAAACCCAGCCTCGCCATGAAACAGCTGAGTCTGTTGGTCACCTCGGTCGCCGTCTGCCTGGCCTGTTACTCAATGGGCTATAAGGCACTGGTGTATATCTTTCCCATCAGTTTCATCTACTTCATTCTATTTCCCTGGCACAGGGCACTGATGCTGGCGGCGCTGTTCAGTTTGCTGGCAGTATGGGCTGGCAGTTTCAGCGAACCCCTGCCGGTACTGGCCCGATACGCCATTGCCATTTTCAACAACCTGCTGTTTGCGGCGTTACTGGCACAAGTGGTTGCCAAACAAAAAGCAATGCTGATAGAGCTCGCCCAAACTGATGAGCTAACCGGTTGTTTGAACCGCAAAGCGCTGATCCCGGATTTACAAAACACCATAGATGATTTTCACCGCTCACAAATCAACAGTGTGATACTGCTGATCGACATAGATCACTTCAAATCCATCAACGATACCTATGGTCATCAAAGCGGTGACCGGGTATTGCAGCATTTCGCAGCTCACCTCAAACACAAGGTACCGCCAGCCGCGCGGGTATACCGCTACGGCGGCGAAGAGTTTTTGATTTTGCTGCGGGATTGTTCAGTCACAAGGGCCATCAACATCGCGCAGCCGCTGCTGCAAATGCCCAAATCGGAGGCGCCTGAATCTCCCCCTCTGACAGTGACCTGCAGCATTGGCCTGGCCGCATTTTGCCGCGGGATCAGCCTGGATTTCTGGCTCAAACATGCCGACATTGCGTTATATGAAGCCAAATCACTTGGCCGAAACCGGCTCGAGTTGATCGATCCGAAACATATTCAGCTATCTTCAGACCAGCTGACATGACACAGATGGGCAGGAAGGTCCAGCAGTGACAGTTGTGACAGCCACAATCGCTGATTATCCCGCAGACTGTCTCCCGGACCTTTGACCTCCACCCATTCCAGCCTTGGTCCGGTAATATCCTCAACCAGCAGCAACAGATCCGGCATGCCGGCACGCATAAAACGCAAATCTTTGAGCATCAGTTCAAGCAAGCCGGTCAATTGCGATGACGTCAGGTGCCGCAGCACAGTGCTGATGAGCGTTTCATCCAGCGATTTCCAGTTCACCCAGGCGTTGGCTATGCCCCGCTTGGTGTGCAGATGAGTGGTTATGGGTGATAGATCTCCTCCGGCAAGCTGCGCCAGTCTAGCCGCCAACATGGGCGCTCTTCTGGTAGTAAATTCCGGATGCCACATATCCAGTGGCGCAAGCTGAAAAGGATGCACAAACATTCCCTTCTGGCGGGCAAAAATGATGTCCCAGAATGCCAGGCCAAATACCGCGCACAGCAGTTGATTCTCCACATACCAGGCCTTTGCCGGCTTGCCCTGCCACCCCGCCTGATGAATATGCGCGATCAGGCTGTGCTCTGCACTCTGATGCCGGGCGATAACCAGATCGACCCGTGCAATGCCCAGTTTGCTCAATGGCAGCTGCGCCAGCGGCTCAGCCGATAGCCCAGATGTCATTGGAAGCCCAAGCTTGTTGGCGCGGGCAACCAGCCGGCGGCCAAGGCGCTTGATACCATCGCGCTCCTCCAGCGGCAACAGAGGGTTACTCAGCGTAACGGCCAGTAACTGCAGCGCGTCATCCCAGCGCTGCAGATGTTCAAGACATCGAATTGAGCGCTCCCGCGCCGGTGCCAGCGCAGACAACCGATACAGACTCAGGGCCAGATCATACGCCCCCTGACGTTCGGCATGGCGGGCACAGGCATTTCTGGCATTGTCCAGTCTGCGCTCGACGGCAGGATGCCCTGAACGGCTGGCGCGCAGCAGTGACAGCAACTCGGCAGATAAAGGGGCGGGTGCGCTCTCACTGTTGTTTGAGGGGGTCTTTGCATTATTTTTTGAGACAGCCTTAGAAGGATCCATCAAGGGCACCATCAGACTGTCCAGCGTGAGCCACAAATCAATGTCCTCACGGCAATCAAACTTCCTGTCCTGTTGCAAAATCGGATATTGCTCGTAGGTTTGAATGCCCAAATCCACCAGCACAAACTGACTGAGCTCCTGATAGCTGTTGCCGAAATAACACAGCATCAGGGTGTTCACGGCCGCCCGGCAATTTAACTGAACCCAGGCAAAGGGTTGCAGCTCAAGGATGCATTCGGCCTCATTTTCCAGCGCCTGTGTCAACTGGGATTTATTGAGTTTAAGACCGGTGCCAGGGCCAATGCTGCCATCAGAGCCCTCGCTGAACGGCTCCCTGCGCCTGAGCAGCTCCCTGAGTTCAGCCAGCGTGACACCTTTGACAAACACGTCCCAAGGCGGGCGCTGAGTGATCAGCAGGCCCCTTGCAATTAGCTCATCCGCCGCATTCTGCAGCTCAGCGATTTCCTGATAATTAAGCTTATCGAGCCGAAACCACTCGCCACTGCGGCACAGCAGGCGTACCAACAGACAGGCAGCGCCATGACTCAGTTCACCGAACCCTTTGATAAACTGCTGCTCGTCTGCAGACAGCAGGTCGGCGTAAAGTCGCTGAACATGCTCAATCAATCCGCTAAAGTGCTGCAGATAATAATCCGGTGCCAGTTCCCCCGGCGCTGATGTCGCCAGACTCTCTGGCTCTGCCTCGGCAGCAGGATTGTCAATACCCCGGAATGCAGGGCTGGAAACGGATGAGGCCATCGAATGTTGCTGATTAAAACCTGAGTGGCAAAAGAGGTGTTCAGTGTAACACCGCTGCTGCACCGTCACTATTGCCTCAGCCCTCCTTTGCTGAGGCTGGGGACTCGCTCCGTTACTCAGGCAAGTACTTAAGCAAGTTTGGGCAACGACTTAAGCGAGGCCTTAAACGTCAAGCTCGGCCATAGTGCTGACTGATAACAGCAACCAAAGGGTTGGCGCATGCCAGCTTAAGGTTACAATACAAGTAATTGTATTTGCGGGAGTCAAACCATGTGGAGCCAGAAAGAGATCCGCCTGAAAGCCAGAAAGCGGGGATTTCATCTGATCACCGAGGAGATCTTAAGCCAACTGCCGGAGTTGGCGCAGTATCAGCTGGGGCTGATGAATATTCTGATCAAACACACCTCGGCATCACTGACCATCAATGAAAATGCCGATCCCAGTGTCAGGGTGGATTTCGAGTCCCATTTCAATCGCATGGTGCCGGAAAATGCGCCCCACTACACCCATACCTATGAGGGCGATGACGATATGCCCGCGCACCTCAAAGCCAGCCTGCTTGGGCCCTCACTGACCCTGCCCATTACCCGGGGACGCCTGAATCTGGGTACCTGGCAAGGCATTTACCTGTGCGAGCACAGAGATCATGGCGGCAGCCGTACTCTGGTCATCACCCTGCAGGGGGAATAACGCTAGGGCACGCCTGAGCAGCTCCCCAAAACAAAAAAGCCACACAATTCAATTGTATGGCTTTTCTTTATTGGGGGGACTGACAACAGCGCCCGGCTTACTCGGCAATACGCTCGATACGTGCCAGATAGAAGCCGTCAAACCCTGAGGTTGCCGGAGTGATGGTTTCATCATCCAGCAGGCGGAAATTAGGGTGCGCAGCCAGGAACTTATCCACTTGTTCGCGGTTTTCCTCCGGCATTATCGAGCAGGTAGCGTACACCATCAAACCACCCACTTTCAGCATACGGCTGTAGCTGTCGATGATATGCGCCTGCAGCTCCTTGAGCACCTGCAGACGCTCCGGGGTATCACGCCACTTGGTATCTGGGTTGCGCTTGAGCACTCCAAGGCCGGAACAAGGCACATCCAACAGCAGACGATCGGCGGACAATTTCAGGCGCTTGATGGTTTTGCTGGAAGCAATGATGCGGGTTTCCACATTGTGAGCGCCGGCGCGGCGCGCCCGCTCTTTTAGGTTATCCAGCTTCCACTGCTCCACATCCATCGCCAGCAAGCGACCTCGGCCCTGCATTTGCGCGGCCAGATGCAGCGTTTTACCGCCCGCACCGGCACAGGCGTCGATCACCCGCATGCCGGGTTTGGCATCCAGCGCTGCGGCCACCAGCTGCGAACCGGCATCCTGCTGCTCAAACCAGCCGTCTTTAAAACAGGCGGTACGAAACAGCGCCGAATCGGACTCCACTTCCACCGCGCTTGGCACGTCAGCCACAGCGCAAACACGCACGCCCTCTTTTGCCAGACGGGCGATCAGACCATCACGGTCGCATTTCAGGGCATTGACCCGCAGGTAACGGGCAGCAGGCTGGGCCATTGCGGCGCGCTCCGCTTCCCAGGCCTCGCCCAGCTGCTCATAGCCCAGCGCATCCAGCCAGGCCGGACAGCCGTCCCACAGTGCACCGTCCAGCCTGGCGGCAGCGATGCGCTCATTGAGCCTGTCATCTGACAGTGGCTCACAGTAACGGAATTTGGGCGGGGGAAGTTGATGAAATCTGTGCCAGACATTGAGCAGCAAAGTGCCCTTTTGCGCAACCTGCTCCGGGGTCATATCCGCCAGAAAGCAGTAGAGATTCAAACGGCGCATGATGTCACCGGCAACCCGGGTAATATCGGCCTGCACCTCAGGTGCCAGCTTCAGACCGGAAAAGGCCAGCGAATAGGCACGGTCCAGTGGACGGTTATCACACAGGGCGCTGGTGAGCACATTGATCACCAGATCTGCGGCCGCAGCCGACAGGGAAGATTTCAACATAATTCTATCCGGGAAAAGAAAACCGGGGGATCATAGAGACTGGGCCGGTGCTTGGCAACCGGCCCAGAGGAAAATGTCCCCGCATGACAGTCCATAACGGGGAACTGAGTCAGTCAACAGCAGACCAACTCATGCCGGGGCTCAGTAATCTTCCGGCTCGTCGGCAAAGTGCCAGTAACCACGGGCAATCCAGCCGGTCAGCAGCATGATGACTTCGTTGTTGTCCAGCCAGGGGCGGATCTGTTGCCATTGCAACTCATAGTCGTTGCACAGCAGCGGAATTAAACCGGCGCATTCACCCGGCAGGCGGACTTGTTCACCATTGAGGTAAAACAGCCCTTTGCGATAGCTGTGCTCAAAATAATGACAACGCAAACCGCCGACACGCAGCAGCGGCTCCTGCTGCAGTTGCTCCAGCCATTCATCGGCACTGATGTCGGCCACTTCTTCAAACAGATCCAGCTGGCACTTGGACTGAGTCAGCAGGCGACCGGCAAAATCACTGATACAATCATCGCTCAGCGCACTGAGCAATTGTTCACGGATACGGGCCAGATCCTGATTGTCGATGCAACCTGGTGCGTCAGTGACCGCTCGGGCGGGATCTTCAATCTGGGTCTTACCCAGTTCGTTGTCGATCAGATAGTCGGCAAAGGCACTGAACATGTCTTTGGCACTGGCGGTTCGAAAGCCCACCGAAAAGCTCATGGAAGTTTCCAGCGTCACGCCGTCATGGGGGAAACCGGGTGGCAGATACAGAATGTCGCCGGGCTCCAGCTCCACATCGATAATGGGTTCAAAGGGATCTGTGTGCAGCAGCGCTTCGTGCGCGGCAAACTCACGATGTTCACCTTTATCCCCTACCCGCCAGCGACGACGGCCTGAGCCCTGACAAATAAACACATCATACAGATCAATATGGGGGCCAACGCCACCGCCCGGCACGGCGAAACTGACCATCACATCATCGAAACGCCAGCGGGGAATGAAATCAAAGCAGCGTGCCAGCGACTCAGCTTGCGGTACCCAGTTGTTCAGCGCCTGCACCACCAGGGTCCAGTCCTGTTCACCCAGATGGTCAAAGGACTCGAACGGCCCAAATGCCGCCTGCCAGTTTTCTCCGTCACGCCAGATAAGACGCGACTCCACTTCCTCTTCCATGGCCATGCCCGCCATTTCATCAGGGGTCAGCAGGTCTTTGAAATGTTTAAAGCCCTGACGGATCACCACAGGCTTTTGCTGCCAGTATTCCGCCAGAAATTGCTCAGGTGTCAGGTTATTCAGATTCAGTTGCATCAAATGCCCCCGGATAGGTATGGGTCTGCAGTATTGCCACCGGCGGTTCACAACACAGCCAAAGGCAACGAAAAAAGGGCACGCATACTAACAGGAACATCAAGCTAAAAACGTGAGCTGCAGCACAAGGCAATATTGTTGTGAAGCCAATAAAAAACGCAGCGATAGCTGCGTTTACAGGCAGGATGAATCTATGCCGGAGTGATATCAGGACTTGCGAGAGCCATGCTTGGCCAGCAGGCTGTCAGGATCATAGTCTTCATCCATATCGCCGGCATCCAGACGAATAAACTCACTCTGATTCATGGAGAATTCCATGTAAAAGGTATGATTGTCTTCGGTCATAAAGGCCATACGGCTGATCACCGGATGATCCAGATTGGCATCAATGGCGATATTCAGCACTTTATTGATAGTCAGCATTTTCGGCTGACTCTGGTTGATGGAGGTCTGCAACTCACGGGCAATTTTGGAGATAAAATCGCCGATGATCTGGTTGGTCAGCTCCCCCATCACATTGCTGACATCGTCAGAGGTGTGATGATAAGCCAGTTCGCTCTCTTTGAAATTCATGTTTATCATGTACTTGCGGTAGATTTCCACCGCTGCCTCGCCGGTAAAATTGAGTACCACCAAACCGGAAAAGCCACCGTCAAACACCGAGAAACAACCGATATCCGGCTTGAGCTTGGTTTGACTGATCCGCTGCACCATACCTGAATGGCGGATCCTGGAATCGGTGGTATTGGATAACACCTCTGACACACTGCGACACAGGGTCAGTAAAATATCATCGGAGGTGACGACTTCTTTAAGAGCTTTTGCGTTCATGAGTCCTTCCATTTGCCTTTAAATGTCCAGTGCTTCACTAAAGCTTGTATGCCAAGTCCTGAAAATGCAAAGTTCACCCCTATTTTTCATCCCGCGAAAAATAAAATGCCACCCAGTTAACATATTGTGTTCCCGGACATTAACAACCACTTCCATTGTCGTAAGATGTGTGATACCCGGATTCGACTGGAAATTATCCAATGGCATTTTTGCGACAATTCACTATTTTACAACGGCTCATTCTGATGCTGGTGCTGGCCGCCTGCGGCACGCTGATTTTCGCGTCTTTCTCTATTCTGGAGCAGCGTAGCAATCTGCTGACCCAACAGCAGTACCAACTTAAAGGACAGCTGCAAACCGCCTCCAGCCTGATAACGGCACTGGCATCCAGGCCAGCAACTGAAACTCCTTTGCAGCTTATCAGCGAGCTCAGTTATGCAAAGAATGGCCGGTTTGTGGTGTTGTCCGCTGCCGGAGAGCGCCTTGCCGGACTGGCACCGCTGATGGATAAGGTAGACCGGGCGCAGTGGCAAACATTGACCCGCGCGACCCAAAATGGCGGTTATGCCACACTCAGCATCGACTATCGTCAGGCCGATGGCAGCAAGGACACACTGACTCTGGCAGCCATGCAAACCCATCATCCTGACTGGATAGTGGCCACAGCCCAGCCGGAGAGTGACATAGACGCCACCATGATGGCGCTGGCAATAGATTATCTGCTGATTATGCTGGCAATCTCATTGCCTATCTTCGCCTTTTTCATTGTCCTCAATCAGTCTATCTGCAGTCCACTTGGACAGGCGATTCAGGCCCTCAACAATATTGCCCGGGGCGATGGCGATCTCACTCAGCGACTTGATACCCGCGGCAAAGATGAAGTTGCCCGCCTGAGCGAAGCCTTCAACGAATTTGTGGCCAAGCTGAGTCATACCATCAACCAGCTGCAGCCTCTGGGCAGCGATTTGGCGGCAGAGTCAAGCCGGCTTCAGCGGGCTTCCCATGATGCCAACGCCAGCGCAGAACACGTGCATGAAGAAACTTCCGCAGTTGCCGTTGCCGTGCGTCAAATGCTCTCCACGACCCGGGAAATGGCAGTGAGCACCCAACAGGCTGCCGATGCCGCAGGCAGTGTTCGCCAGCAGGCCGCTGCAGGATTAAAACAAGTGGACAACACCACCCGCATGATAGCCGGACTGGCCGGAGAGCTGGGACAATCACGCAGCGTCACTGAGTCCCTGCAGCACGCCAGCAACCGGATTGGCGGCATTCTCGATGTCATTCGCGGGATATCAGAACAAACCAATCTGCTGGCACTCAACGCTGCCATTGAAGCCGCCCGGGCCGGCACCCAGGGGCGCGGCTTTGCGGTAGTTGCCGATGAAGTGCGGGCGCTGGCTAACCGCACTCAGGCATCGACCGAGCAAATTCAGTTAATCATCAAAGAGATCCAGCAAGGTGTCGGTGCGGTACTGGGCAGCAACCAGACCACCCTGGAGCAATCTGACGAACTGCAGCGCCAGGCGCTGGAGGTCGCAGGTGCCATGCAAACTATCCTGGAGCTTATCAACCAAATCAGTGATATGAACACTCATCTGGCCAGTGCAACAGAAGAGCAATCTCTGGTCACCGAAGAGATCAGCCGCAATGTGGGCAACATTACTGAGCTGACCGAAGTGGCGTTGCAGGCCAATCAAAGCAATGCCAATGCCGCCGAAGTATTACAATCCATGAGCGAGCAGCTCACCTCAGGCCTCAGTCAATTCCGGGCATGACCGCATAAAAAGGGGCCGCTGGGCCCCTTTTACTTCCTGTTGCGACATCAGCCACAGCAAAGATATGCAGCGGCAATGCCCCCCCCCTCTGATGAACCCTTTATCCGCTCTCTCCCCCCTTCTCTTCAAGCGTTATGCGGCAATTAATATTGTGTTAAGCTTGAGGTTAATCGACGTCGTCCAGTGAGGGATCCAAGGTGAGACTGACACTTGCAGTACATTCGCAACTCTACACCATCCACAGTTTCAGCCCTGATACTGAAATCCCTTCAAGCGTATTTTCACAACCGGTTTTCTTTATCGGCAAAACCCGCGAAGAATTGTCCATTGTGGTGCCTTCCGATCTGCCACTCGACAGCCTGGAGCAGGAGGACGACTGGCGCTGCCTGGAAATTCTCGGGCCGCTTGGTTTTTCCATGACAGGTATTCTGTCACGGCTCTCCGGCACACTGGCTGACGCCGGTATCAGCATCTTCGCGATTTCTACCTTTGATACCGATTATGTGCTGGTTAAAAAGAACACTCTTGATGCGGCCAAGGCGGCACTGAGACAAAAACAGTATCAGCTTATCGACTATTAACAGGCCACAGCATGACCCAGGAATATTCCCAGACGCTGACCATTCAGGCCAGACATGGCATACACACCCGCCCCGGCGCCCTGTTTGTGAAAGCGGCCAAAGCCTTTCAGGCGGATATTATTTTAAGTTGTGGCGGTAAGGAGGCCAACGGCAAGAGTCTGTTCAGGCTGCAAACCCTGCCGCTGTCCAAAGGCGCGCAGGTTTCACTGATCGCCCGTGGCGACGATGCCAGGGCTGCCGTCGACGCTCTCGCCCAACTGCTGCTGGAGCTGGAGTAACCCATGGGACAGATAGCCCACGGCATCGGCGTATCTGCCGGTATTGCCTTTGGTGAAGCGCTGATTATGCCACCGGCAGTGGATTTTGATGCCAACCAGCGCCTTGGTGCCAGTCAACTTGATGCCCAGCAGCAGGTGTTCGCCGATGCCTGCGAGCAACTTGCCGAAGGTTTTGGTCCCCTGCTGGCTCAATTTGCCCCTGACTCTCCTCAGGCACAATTGCTTGATGCCGAGCTGATGATACTGCAGGACGATGAGTTTACCGGGGCCGTCAATCAGGCGATTACCACCCTGCATCTGCCTGCTCATGTCGCCGTACACCGGGTCACTCAACAACACGCCGACGAACTGCAGGCCATGGATGATGATTATCTGGCGGCCAGAGGCAACGACATTCTGAGCCTGGGTCAAAGACTTATCCGGCAAATACTCGGGGAGCAATTACCCGATCTGCACGCGTTAACCACTGACACCATTATTATCGCCGAAGATATGACACCGGCGGAATTTACCGCCCTGCCGCTGACCCACATAGTCGGTCTGGTGCTGACTCAGGGCGGATTGACCAGCCACACGGCCATTCTGGCGCGGGCAGCCGGTATACCGGCATTGCTCAACTGTGATCTGGACCGGCAGCAACTGACCAACGGCTGTGGGCTGATCCTCAACGCTAACGCCCAGACGCTGCACATTGACCCGTCGGCGCAAACCGTTGAGCGCCTCAAGGCATCTTTGGCTGAATTTCTGGCCCGCCAGACGGAACTGGAAGGCATTCGCGACCTTCCCTGCCAGACCCGCGATGGGCAGGCCGTGCCACTGCTGGCCAACGTTGGCTGTGAAGCGGATATTGACCAGCTGCTTGGCAGTGGCGGAGAAGGTGTAGGATTGCTGCGCACTGAGCTGATGTTGCTCAATGCTGCCACGCTGCCGGATGAAGACACTCAGTACAAGGTGTATCTGGATTGCCTGCGCCGGCTTGATGGCAAACCCTTTACAGTCAGAACCCTGGATATTGGCGCAGACAAAGCGCTGGCCGCCCTCAAGCTGCCCGCCGAAGCCAATCCGGCGCTTGGCAACCGCGGGATCAGATACAGCCTCAGTCACCCGGATCTGTTTCGCAGCCAACTCAGAGCCTTACTGCGGGTTGCCAATCACGGACCGGTCAAATTGATGTTTCCGATGATCAATCAGCCCGAAGAGCTTGATGCCGTATTGCAGGAACTGGAACTGTGCCGTCAACACCTGCTTGAACGGGAGCTGGGCTTTGGCGATCCCGCGCTGGGAATTGTGGTGGAGACGCCGGCAGCAGCCCTGAATCTGGATAGCATGTTGCCACTGCTGGATTTTGTCAGCATAGGCACCAATGATCTGACTCAGTACACTATGGCGGCAGACAGAACTGTACCGGAGCTGACACGGACGTTTCCGGCACTGTCGCCGCCGTTGCTGAAACTGATAAAACTATGCATTGATGCCACCCACGCGCGAGGTCTCAGGGTGTCAATGTGCGGTGAACTGGCCGGCAATCCAGCAGCTACAGCGCTGCTTTTGGGCATGGGGCTGGATGAATTCAGCCTCAGCCCCAGTGGTTTGCTGGAGGTCAAAGAGCAAATTTTAATCACCCACATGACTGACGCCCGGTTGCTGGCACAAAAAGCGCTCAAATGTCAGCGATTGGATGAACTGCACAGCTGCCTTGCCACTGTCAATTGTGCTGCGGATTGAGTATCCTGATGCTCGGTTAAATTAAGGATAGCAGGCAACAGGTTATGGGATTTTTCAGCCGGATCAGGCGCATGATATCGAGCCAGCCCCCCGTCGAGGGCGGCATAGCAATTCTGGCGCCGATCAGTGGTGAATTGATACCGCTGGATCAGGTACCGGATAAGGTGTTTGCGGAAAAAATCGTGGGTGATGGTATTGCCATCGACCCCACGGGTAATCAATTGGTGGCGCCGATCAGCGGCACTCTGGCCAAGATCTTCGAAAACAATCACGCCTTCAGTATCGAAAGCCCTCAGGGAATCGAGCTGTTCGTTCACTTTGGTGTGGGTACAGTTGAACTCGGTGGAAAGGGTTTTACCCGCCTGAAAGAAGAAGGCAGCCAGGTCGTCGCCGGTGAGCCAGTCATTGCGCTGGATTTAAAAGCCATCAAGCAGGAAATTCCCTGCGTACTCACCCCTGTGGTCGTTGCCAATATGGAAGATATCGGCAGTATGACTCCAAGAACGGGCAACGTCAGTGCAGGTAAAGACCCCATTTTTATCGTGACCATGCAATGATGACCACTGCAAATCCTTTGATTACGCCTGCAGGTTATTACGCCTGCAGGAGTACCCAGGTGACCCTTAAAGCATAAAAAAGGCGAGCGCCTGATTATATGAGCAATACAAGGTTATAAGTCACTGCTCATCTAAGGTAGATCAGTATTCTCTCGTTAGCCGTAAGTCACCGGCCTGGCTGGTGACTTACAGCACTGTCTTGATGACAGAATGACTCAAAACAAGCTGGTAAAATACTTCAGACGAGCCCTGAGCTTAACTTACTCAGTGAAAGCACTCTTCAATAACGTCAATAAAACCAAACATTAATCCTCTGGAAATAGCTTTATCCGCCATATTTATTTGCAGCAATATGTTTGACGTCATAACCCTATAAGTACGAAGTCTTTCGCTTGCATTTGGGTTCAAATGAATTCCAGCTATTGTTAATTCTTCAGCACTTTATATATCTGCCTTGGCAACAGACATATTCAATCTGGATACAGACAGCCTCAGATGCCCACCACCAAAGTGTATCCCTGGAAAGGATTCTCCTTAAAACGACTTCTGCAGGACACCAACAACAGGGCAAGTCATATTTAAGAATATTCAGCAAAAACATTCTGCATACACGTGAAACACAATGCATCGCAACCTGATTAATGTTCAATTAATAATTATTAAGTAGGGAAAATAACATTTTCAAATAGTTAATCCGCACGCCTTTAATTGTGATCATTTTTACAGTTTTGAAAATGTTAATACGCCATTCTGACATGCAGTACCTATAACGAGGTACTCATTAAGAATTAAGGCAAAACTAATGAAAAGAATAACAAAGTTTAGAATGGCAGTATTTATTGCTGCCGCGCTGGGACTTTCAGCATGCGGCAGCGACGGTAAAGACGGCAAACCCGGAGAACCCGGTGAACCGGGTATTCCAGGGCTGCCAGGCGAGCCTCCTGTCGTAACGACTTCTGCTGTGGCGAAAGTGCTGGATTGGCATTTTGGTGACAATGTTATTAATGTTGAATTTTCTGTTGAAAATCAGGATGGTGTCGCCGTCGAAGATCTCGACCGGGTTGAATTACTGTCGACAGTGACCGACGCAGAAGGTTTACTTGCAGATACCGTGTCACTCACTTACTTTTCCGGTGACAGTAATTCCAAAGGAACCCTGACCCATGTTGGAGACGGCGTCTATCGTCTGGAAATGCCCAGAGAAGGCGTCAAACCTGAATCTGTTGGTATTGGTTATATCCGCCCGGGTAACGGCAACAATGGCATGCCCCGAACGAAGCGGATCATGCTTACCCAAACCGAGCAATATGCCCAGGTACGTACCACGGATGACAATAAGTGCGTCACCTGCCATGGTGATTTCACTGCAGCCACAGGCAACTCTGCATGGGGCTGGCACCAGCATCATCATGCACTGGACAACGACCAGAACATCGTCATCGTTGACGCATGTCTGAGCTGTCACACTCAAACAGAGCAAAAAGATGGCGGACACGCCAAAAATACCATGGCAATGATTGGCCATGGAAAGATGTCTGACGGTGAAGGTGGAAAAATATCCAAAGGTCACGCAGCGCTTTGGAGTAACTACTCCATGGATATGAAACGCTGCTCTACCTGCCACATAGACGATGTCGATTTTACCGCGTCAATCAACGGCTGTACGACCTGCCACACCAGTCTGTTGTCAGAGGATCGCGTCGGCAATATTGATCATAGTGGTTTCACCAATGCCAGCTGCAACAATTGTCATGGGCCTGAAGGCTATATGTATGCTCACCAGAATGGTACCGCACGGGATGAGGCGCTGAACCGTTACCGGTTTGAGCTTATCTCAGTCGTTCGTACCAATGACAAATCCGGTATTCTGGTGACCGTGAATGCAACCAATGTTGAGGGTCAACAGGTCGACATCGCCAACATCACCGATGCATCCCCCCGTGGCTGGGCTACGGTAATGAAAAACGGTGAAGCCATGCTGCCCGGGCGCGATGATGGTCATGTAGCCCGTTCTGTCAGCGGTATGACCAATGCTGATGGTTCCTATACCTACCTCATCACCCACGCCATGCCCTACGAAGAAGGAGAGGTGCTGGCTGGGGGTATCGATGGGCGAATCAGCTATGGCAGTAAAAATGCACCTATCAGCATTTCCAACATCAAGCAGGTGCGTCGCACCAGCTCCGATGGCCTGAAGTGTCTGAACTGCCACACGGAAGGACTTGACGGGCACGGCAGCAACCGCGGTGGTTTTGATTTGGGTGGTGACGCCTGTACCCAGTGTCACAGTGCTTATAACTGGACACCGGCAAAACAAGGGGAAGACTACGTCATGGCGTGGGGCCCACTCGTCCACAATATGCACTTTGGCGACTACAAAGATGGCCGCGCTGTCAATGATATGCCGACCACTGACAAAACTAAAAAGGTCGAGTGTGTCGCCTGTCATACCGGTGAGATTAACCTGGAAAATATCGCCCCGGCTGTCGTGCTCAACGGGCTGGATGCTGACAACGTCTACGGGATTACCCCCATTTCCGCCAATTGTGTCAGTTGTCACAGCAGCGAGCCTGCCAAAGCACACATGCTCAGTCAGGGAGGAGACTTCAACATCGCTGTGACACCTGCAGGAATTCATCAGGGCGAAAAAGGCACCTTTACCGTATTTGATCCCGCACCTATCGTCGAATCCTGCTCAGTATGTCACAGCCCAGACCGAATGGCTGAAGCACACCAGTATTAACTATCCGAGTGAGTTAAAATGTCAGGAGTCATCTCTATCCAGGCTCCTGAACATAGAGCCAACCAAGCATGGGGCATAACATTTTAATCTGAATTGTCATGACCTGTTGCTCCGAGTTTGTCTCTGTCGCAGTAAGCATATCTCCCTGCAAAATGTGGTATGCAGCAAAGGGGCTCAGGACCCTTTTTTCATTCGCCAACGCCTGATTTCAGGTGCCACGTCCAAACTCCAAATTCAAGAGTAACAATTTCACTGGCGTACGCTGCGTGTCAGTCCTGTACTCATCCATACCGCGATAAATGACGCCTGCAAAAGACGCATCGGCAAAATGCCCTTGAGACACGGCTCATCGTATTCTCATCGGCATTACCTTCACCGAATCATTGAATTGTTTTCACCAGAACAGCCATTGTGCTTCAATCTGCTCAGTGTTGTTGAACATCTGCCGGGAGTAGGCTTTGGTAGTGCTCATCAATTTCTCCTGTGGTATGTTAGCTTCAACACAAACAACCAGTTAAATCATATGGGCGCCGCCAAAATCCCTCAAACAATCCTATACGGCATAAAAAATTGCGACACAGTGAAAAAGGCCCGCAAATGGCTGGAAGCCAATGACCATGAAGCCAGCTTTCATGATTTTCGCGAGCAGGGTCTGGACGAAAAGACACTCAGTCACTGGGTCAATACGCTGGGGTGGGAGACGGTATTCAACAAACGCTCTACCAGTTTCCGGGAACTGCCTGATTCAGACAAAACGCAGCTCGATGCCGCTAAAGCCATCACGCTGATGCTGGCTAATCCGACGCTGGTTAAACGTCCGGTGCTGACCGATGGCACCCGGGTCATGGTGGGCTTCAAGGCCGCTGACTATGAGGCATGGTTCGCCTGATGAATACTGAACTTATTGATATCGCGAAGGATTTAATCGCACGCCCATCAGTCACTCCTGAGGATGCAGGCTGTCAACAAATGATGTCTGAGTATCTGGCCCCACTTGGCTTTACTATCGAGCCAATGGTGTTTGCCGATACCACCAATCTCTGGGCTCGTCGTGGTACCGGCGGCCCGCTGTTCTGCTTTGCCGGCCACACTGACGTGGTGCCGGCAGGCGATCTGGCGCAGTGGCACACTCCACCTTTTGAACCCAGAGAAATAGACGGCTATCTCCATGGCCGCGGCGCCGCCGACATGAAAGGCTCACTGGCTGCCATGATGGTCGCCACCCGCCGCTTTGTGGAACGCCATCCAGATCATCCGGGCTCGATTGCCTTTCTGATCACCAGCGACGAAGAAGGTCCTTTTATCAACGGTACGCCCAAAGTGATTGACACTCTGGAAGCGCGCAGCGAAAAGATTACCTGGGCACTGGTAGGAGAGCCTTCATCCACCCACCTATTGGGCGATATTGTCAAAAATGGCCGCCGCGGCAGTCTCACCGGCAACCTGACCGTCAAAGGTGTGCAGGGGCATGTAGCCTACCCTCATCTGGCTGATAACCCGGTGCACAAAGCCGCGCCTGCGCTGGCGGAGCTGGCCCGTATTTGCTGGGACAAGGGCAATGAGTTCTTCCCGCCGACCAGTTTCCAGATTGCCAATATTCACGCCGGAACCGGAGCTTCCAATGTCATTCCCGGCGCGCTTGATGTGATGTTCAATTTCCGTTACTCCACCGAGGTCACAGCTGAATCGCTGATCGAACGGGTACTGGGCATTCTGGATGCTCATGGTCTGGATTACGACATCAGCTGGGTTTATAACGGCCTGCCGTTTCTCACTGACAACGGGCCGCTGCTGCAGGCTACCCGCGAGGCGATTTTTGAGGTAACAGGTTTACATACCGATCCCCAGACAACCGGCGGCACCTCTGATGGTCGTTTTATCGCGCCAACCGGTGCGCAGGTCATTGAACTGGGTCCGGTCAATGCCACCATCCACAAAGTCAACGAATGCGTCAAAGTTGCGGATCTTGAGCTACTGGCCTGCTGCTATGAAAAAATCCTGGAAAAGCTGCTGTGCAATTGATCCCCGACGGCCGACTGTACGGCACCAATGAACAGGGTCTGGTTGACGCTGAGGGTATCCTGCTGACGCCTGAGACTCTCGCCGCCTTCAGCGCCATGCAACAGGCAGCAACGGCAGAAGGCATAGATCTCAGGATTTGCTCTGGCTATCGCAGTTTTGAGCGGCAACAAACGATCTGGAATGGCAAAGCCAGCGGCAGACGCCAGCTGCTGGACAAATACTGTCAGCTGGTCAGCCCTGCAGATTATACCGAGGATGAGCTGGTGCAGCTCATCCTTATCTGGTCTGCCCTGCCGGGATGCTCAAGACACCACTGGGGAACCGACATCGATGTATTTGATGCCGCGATGATAAGCCGGGATGATTTGCATCTGATCCCTGCTGAATACCTCGCCGCAGGCCCCTGTCACCAGCTCTACCAATGGCTGCTTGAACATGCCGCCGGATATGGCTTTTATTTTCCATTTCAGGCCGGATTGAGCGGCGTCAGCCCTGAACCCTGGCATTTAAGTTACTTCCCGCAATCAGGCGACTATCTGGCTGCATTTGATATCCAGCAACTGACAACACTGCTGCAAAACAGCGAGTTGCGATTAAAAGGGTCGGTATTGTCGCAACTCGACAAATTGCTTGATGAGTTTGTCTACCGGGTCGCCCCGCCACCAGCGTAACACGCTGCAGGATAGACCAGTTGGCGGGAAAACTGCTGATAGACTTCCGCCGGTGGTAAAACCCCACCTTGACTAAGTAAATTCCAATGAAAATCTTGAAACCCCTGTTTGACAACAATCGCCTGTGGGCAGAGCGGATCCGTCAGGAAAAGCCCGACTTCTTTGAACAACTGGCCCAACAGCAAAATCCGGAATACCTGTGGATTGGCTGCTCCGACAGTCGGGTACCTTCCAATCAAATCATCGATTTAATGCCCGGCGAAGTGTTTGTGCACCGCAATATCGCCAACATGGTGATCCATACCGATCTCAACTGTCTGTCGGTTATTCAATACGCCGTGGAAGTGCTCAGGGTGAAACATATCATGGTGGTTGGCCACTATGGCTGTGGCGGCGTCAAAGCCGCGCTTACCGAGCAACGCCTGGGCCTTATCGACAACTGGCTTGGACATCTGCGCGATGTGTACCGCCTCTACCGGGATGAGATTGATGCGCTGCAGGGCGCCCAAAAAATTGACCGGCTGTGTGAGCTCAACGTCATGGAGCAGGTACACAACGTCGTCAACACCTCTATTGTTCAGGACGCCTGGCAACGGGGTCAGACACTGTCTGTTCACGGCTGGATTTACAGTATCGATAATGGTCTGCTGACCGATCTGGATGTGACCCGGGATCAACACAGCACTTTGCGCTGAACCCATCAATATGATTATTTTTTGATCACTTAAGCATTTGCTTAAGATATACTCGACCGGCATTGTTTCGCTTGCAGAAAGGAGACTCAAATCAATGCCGGGATTCGAATTATTCGGAGCTGAAGAGCGTCAGGAAGTGGCTGATGTGATGGCCAATGGCTTTACCTTCAGATACAACTTCGACGGAATGCGCAACGGTCGCTGGAAGGCCGCTGAAATGGAGCGCATGTTGCAGGACAGACTTCAGGTCCGCCATGCTCATCTGGTATCAAGTGGCACGGCTGCACTGCAAACCGCACTGGCGGCATCCGGCATTGGCGCCGGAGACGAAGTCATTGTTCCACCTTTTACCTTTGTCGCCTCAGTTGAGGCTATCGTCATGGCCGGTGCCATTCCGGTGTTTGCGGAAATTGACGATACCCTGTGCCTCTCCCCCGAAGGCATTGAAGCAGCCATCACCCCCAGAACCCGCGCCGTCAACCTGGTCCACATGTGTGGCAGTATGGGACGGATTGACCAGATCAAAGCCCTGTGCGATCGCCATGGACTGATGTTGCTGGAGGATGCCTGTCAGGCCATTGGCGGCAGCTATCACGGTCAGCCATTGGGCACTTTGGGTCAGGTCGGCTGTTTCTCCTTTGACTCAGTCAAAACCATCAGCTGCGGCGAAGGTGGCGCCATTGTCACCCAATCTGAGACCATCTACCGCAATGCCCATATGTTTTCGGATCATGGCCATGATCACCTGGGCAATGACCGGGGTGCAGAGGGGCATCCCATCATGGGGCTGAATTTCCGGATAAGTGAAATGAACGCGGCCCTGGGAGTGGCACAGCTTCGCAAACTCGATGACATTCTGGCGATTCAGCGTCGCCACAAGACCATGATTAAATCAGCCCTGGCTGACATCGACGAAATCCAGTTCCGGCATCTGCCAGATCCTGCCGGTGACAACGCGGGATTCCTCAGTTTCATGCTGCCCACGGCCGCACGAGCGGTGGAAATCAATCAGAAACTGGGCAGCGCCGGAGTCGACGGCTGTTTTTACTGGTATGGCAACAACTGGCATTATCTGAAAAACTGGCAACATATCCAGCAGCTGAAGGGGCCTGCCAAACTGCCTGTGGCACTTAACAGTGATCTGCCGGATTACCGCCACATTGCACTTCCCCAATCCGATCACATCATGAGCCGCACCCTGTCACTGCTGATCAAACTCAGCTGGAGTGAGCAGGCCATCGCAGAACGCATTCACCACATACGCCGGGCATTTGGGCAAAACTGATAATAAGGAGCGCCACCATGGCATTCAGAAATTTCAAAACTGTGCCCAGGATGATTTTCGGGCGCGGAGCTTTCGCTCAACTGGATGAAGTTCTGGCAGCAGAGCGCCTGCAGGAGCAGGACTTTGTGGTGTTTCTGGTCGATCGGGTACACCAGAACAACGCATTGGCTAAACGTATTCCCAGACAGCCACAGGATATGCTGGTGTGGGTCAATGTTGACGATGAGCCATCAACCCTGCAGGTCGACAGTATCACGCAGGAAGTACAGCGCTTTCATCACCAATTGCCGGTCTCGGTCGTGGGTCTTGGCGGAGGCTCCACCATGGATGTTGCCAAGGCGGTGGCACTGATGCTGACCAACCCGGGCGGCAGTGCCGAATATCAGGGCTGGGATCTGATTAAACAGCCAGCGGTGCATCATATTGGTATTCCGACCATATCCGGTACCGGCGCCGAAGCCTCCCGCACTGCGGTGCTGTGTGGTCCGGTGCGCAAACTCGGACTCAACTCAGATTACACTGTGTTTGACCAGATTATCATGGATCCTGAGCTGACCGATGGCGTGGCAAAAGATCAGTGGTTTTATACCGGTATGGACTGTTATATCCATTGCATCGAGTCGCTGCAGGGCACGTATCTCAATGAATTCTCCAGGGCATTCGGGGAAAAATCGCTGGCACTGTGTCGTCAGGTATTCCTGGAAGATCATCCGGAATCGGCAGACAAGCTGATGATGGCCTCCTATATGGGTGGCATGAGCATCGCCTACAGTCAGGTTGGTGCCTGTCATGCCTTATCCTATGGACTTTCATATGTGCTGGGTTACCACCACGGCATAGGCAACTGCATCGTGTTTGACGTGCTGGACGACTTCTACCCCGAAGGTGTGCAGGAATTCCGGGTGATGCTGCAAAAACACGGCATCACACTGCCCCGCCATATATGCCGGGAATTGCCGGATGAAACCATTGCCGATATGGTCAGAATTGCCAAAGGCATGGCGCCATTGTGGGAAAATGTCTACGGCCCCAACTGGCAGCAACAGGTCACCGATGAACGGTTGACGTCCCTCTACCGGCGCATGTGACGAATCCGGCAATACTGATAAGTGGTGCACATATCACGCGCACAGCCGTGAATGGCGCGCCGTATGGATGCAGGTTGGCCTTGCCGACCTGCATTTTTTGCTTTTCAGACCACAGCGCCGGGAAATTTATCCCAACCGGCAGGTGCCTCCTCTTGCAAGGGGATACAATCGGGTTTACGCTCTGGCACCAACGACCGGACGCCACGGTGGCGTCCTTGCAAAGTAAAAGGTAACTCCATGAATGTAACCCTGTTAATCCCGGCGCGTTATGGCTCCAGCCGTTTTCCAGGTAAGCCACTGGCACCGATTAACGGTAAGCCGATGATCCAGCGTGTCTATGAACGCGCGTCACTGGCTGAGGGGTTGGATAATATCTATGTCGCAACAGACGACCAACGCATCCGTGAAACCGTTGAGGGCTTTGGTGGCAAAGTGGTGATGACCGGCAGTGACGCTGCATCAGGTACCGACCGTCTGGAAGAAGCGGCAACCAACCTGGCACTGCCCGAAGATGAACTGATCATCAACCTGCAGGGTGATCAGCCATTGATTGACCCTATCTGTATCGAACAATTGATCCGTTTATTCAAGGACAACCCGGGTGAATTTGAAATGGCAACTCTGGGTGTGGAAATCCTGCGTCAGGAAGAACGTCACGACCCCAATCACGTCAAACTCGTGTATGACAACGACCATTATGCCATCTACTTCTCCCGCGCTTCCATCCCTCACGGACGGGATACCCGCGAATATCCCATGTACAAGCACCTGGGGATCTATGCCTATACCCGTCGCTTCCTCAACACCTTCGCCAACCTGCCGGTAGGCCGGCTGGAGTCTCTTGAGAAGCTGGAGCAGCTGCGCGCACTGGAAAATGGTTATAAAATCAAAGTTGCTATCGGCGCTTTTGACTCACCGGAAGTTGACACGCCTGCCGATATCCGCAAGTGTGAGCAAATGTTGTCAGTTGACTGAAATGATTGAGGATATCCTATGTCGGACTGGGAAGCCCTGTTACTGGTATTGCTGATTGTCGGTATTATTGCCAGCAATCTGGTGGTGCTCAAACACACCGCCAGGTTCAAAATGCACCAGTTTGGCGATCATAAGGATAAATCCATCAAATCAGACAACAAAGACAAGCAGGATGCCGGGCAGAGTCAGTATCCCAAATACCGGGAATGGGATGATGACAAGCCCGATTGAGCGTGCTCAATCATAAACAAACAGCCAGTCGTTTGACTGGCTGTTTTTTGCGTTAGTCATTCAATCTGCGAGGATTATCAACGTTCCAGCTCCCGCTCAAGCCGGCGGGTCACTTCATCCGGAGTTGTGGTAAAGGGGGCCAGCAGACTGTAAGCGACCGGCACCACCAACAGGGTAAATACCGTTGCCACCACTATGCCACTGAGGACTACGACACCTATCACAAAACGGGTTTCAGAGCCGGCACCAAAAGACAGCACCAGCGGTACTGCACCGGCCGCCGTGGTAATCCCCGTCATCAGAATAGGCCGCAGACGCTGACAGGATGCGCTGATCAGCGCCTCGCGAAATTCCAGTCCCTGATCCCTGAGCTGGTTGGCAAACTCCACAATCAAAATGCCGTTTTTCGCCGCCAATCCCACCAGCATGATAATACCTATCTGACTGTAGATATTCAGACTCTGCCCGGTGAAATACAGTCCCAGCAGCGCCCCCAGGGTGGCTAATGGCACAGTCAGCATGATTACCAATGGGTGAATATAACTTTCAAATTGGGCCGCCAGCACCAGAAACACGATGCCCAGCGCCAGAATGAATACAAAGTACATGCTGGAGCCGGATTCCTGATAATCCAGTGACTGGCCTTTATAGCTCACCACAGCCTCCACCGGCAGCCATTCACGCACCAGCCCGTTGAGATAATCCAGCGCTTCCCCCAGGCTGTATCCTTCAGCCAGATTGGCCTCCAGCGTAATGGCACGCATGCGGTTATAACGATTCAGGCTGGATGCGTCCGCATACTCCTCAACCGATACCAGATTCGACAGCGGGATCAGTTCACCGCTGCGCTCTGAACGCACATAAATATTGCTCAAATCACTGGCAGTATTCTGTTGCTGACGCTCGCCCTCAACAATCACATCATACTCCTCACCGTCACGCAAAAAGGTGGTGACCAGACGGGAGCCGAGCATGGACTCCAGCGTCCTGCCGATATGGGCAATAGACACCCCCATGTCGGCAGCCCGATCTTTATCTATCACTACCCGCAGCTGCGGTTTGGTTTCCTGATAGTCGTGATCCAGCCCCAGCAAACCCGGATTTTCCTTGGCCTTTTCCAGAATAATATCGCGCCACTGTGCCAGCTCCTCATAGGTTGGCCCACCCAGTACAAACTGCACCGGCTTGCCAACGCCGCGACCAAATGCCTGACGCATCACCGGAAACGCCCGGATGCCGGCCAAATCCGACAGGCGGTTGCGGATATCGGCGGCGATCTCATTGGCCGGACGACGCTGCGCCCAATCATTCAGCACAATAATGGCCATGCCTCCGGAAAAATCCGCCACACTGCCCCAGCCCCTTGGCGCCCTGATCAACAAACGGTTGATATCACCCGATTCCACCAACGGCATCAGACGGGCCTCCACCTCATTCATGTACTGCTCGATATAGTCGTAGCTGGCGCCCTGAGGCCCGTTTACCATCAAAAATATCCCGCCCCGATCCTCCATGGGGGCAAATTCCTGAGGTAACTTTTTCACCAGATAGATACTGGCCGCCAGCGCTGCCACTGCCAGCAAAACCACCAGATAGGGCGCACCGATGGCGCGATTGAGCATAGCGGCGTAACCGCGTGCCATGGCATTCATGGCACGCTCGACCTGCCGCACCAGCCAGGGCTCCTGCTCAGCGCTTTTGAGCACCTTGGAGCACATCATGGGACTCAGCGTCAGCGCCACGACACTGGAGAAAATCACCGCGGCGCTCATCGCCACGGCGAACTCCTTGAACAGCTTACCCAAATCCCCTTCCAGGAAGGTGATGGGCATAAACACTGACACCAGCACCAGCGTGGTCGCAATAACCGCAAATGCCACCTGTCTGGCACCCAGAAACGCAGCTTTCAGCGGGCTTTCGCCCGCTTCAATGCGCCGGTGAATATTCTCGAGCATCACAATGGCATCATCCACCACCATGCCGATGGCAAGGATCATCGCCAGCAAGGTCAACAGATTAATGGTGTAACCCAGCGCGTACAGCACGATAAAGGTCGACAGCAAAGACACTGGCACCGCAAGTGCCGGGATCAGCATGGCGCGGACACTGCCAAGAAACAGATAAATCACCACAATCACCAGTATCATGGCGATAAACAGCGTCTGATAGACCTCGTTGATGGACGCCTCAATAAATACCGAGCTGTCGTAGGATTTTTTAATTTCCATGCCCACAGGCAACGACAGATTCAACTCATCCGCCAGTGCGTTCGCGGCCCTGGCGACATCCAGTGTATTGGCGGTGGACTGTTTTGCCACGCCCAGACCAATCATCGACTCGCCGTTACCGCGGAACATGATGCGATCTTCTTCCGAGCCCACCTCGACTCTGGCCACATCTCCCAGCCGCACCAAATGACCATCATGGCCTTCACTGAGCACCAGTGCGGCAAAATCTTCACTGGTCTGGAAGCTGCGCTCCACCCGTACCGAAAAATGTCGCTCCACGGATTCGATTGAACCTGCCGGTAACTCCACATTCTGGGCTCTGAGTGCCTGCTCGACATCACTGACGGTCAATGAGTGCGCTGCAAGCGCCTGACGGTTCAGCCACACCCGCATGGCATACACTTTACCGCCACCAACCCGGATAGTGGCGACGCCATCAAGGGCTGAAAATCGGTCCACCAGATAACGGCGGGCATAGTCGGTCAGCTCCAGGGTATTGAGGCGATCGGAAACCAGATTCAGCCACATGATCACTTCATCACTGGAATTCGCCTTGCGCACTTCCGGGGGATCTGCCTCCTGGGGCAAATTGTTTAGCAAACCGGAAATCCGGTCTCGAATATCATTGGTGGCCGCTTCGATATCGCGGCCCACATCAAACTCAAGCGTTACACTGGAGCGTCCGTCCCGACTGCTGGAGCTGATATGGCGTATGCCCTCTACCCCGCTGACTCTATCTTCCACCACCTGAGTGATGCGGCTTTCCACCACGGCAGCACTGGCCCCGCGATAACTGGTTTCCACTGACACCACGGGCGGATCGATATCCGGATATTCACGCAGTGGCAGCTTGTCGAAGGAGACCAATCCCAGGATCACCAGCAGCAGGCTGATTACCGATGCCAGCACCGGTCGTTTTACTGAAATATCAGTCAGCATCATCAGCTGCGCTCCCCAACACCGGCGGTTTTAAAGGAGAACTTCTCCCCCTGCTCCACAGTTACCGGGCTGCCGGGTCTGACCTTCATAATGCCACGGATAACCAGTACCTCACCGGGCGTCAGTCCCTCGACAATTTCTACCCGGCCGCGGGTTCTGGCGCCAATACTGACCTGCCTTTTATCGATTTTGCCATCCACCACCAGATACACATAATGGTGCTCACCCAGCGGAATAATGGCGGACTCCGGCACCATGATGGCATCCCGGGTGTCACGGATGAGCTTTACCTGCATCAGCATGCCGGGCAGCAGCTTCATCTGCGGATTGGCAATCTCCGCCCGCACGGTCACCGCCCGGGTATTGGGGTCAACCCGGCTGTCAATTCCGGTCACCTTGCCAATAAAAGTCTGACCGGGATACGCCGTGCTGAGCGCCTCGACCTGCTTACCGGGCAACATCTGCGAAATGAAACGCTCAGGCACGGTAAAGTCCAGCTTAACCACAGAAATATCATCGAGGGTGGTTATCAGGGTGCCGGGAGTAACCAGACCACCCACACTGATCTGCCGCAGCCCGAGTCGACCGGCAAAAGGCGCATTGATCTGCCGGTCGGCCAGTGCAGACTGCGCGGCCTCAAGTTCAGCTCTGGCGGTATCCAGCAATGACTGCAACCGGTCCCGCTCCAGCTCCGCCACTGTCTTATTACTGACCAGAGAGCGGATCCGCGCCAGCTCGCGCATTTGTTCCTGCAGTTTAATTTCAGCCGCTTTAACCTTGGCGGCCTGCTCTGTGCTTTGCAGCTGCACCAACAGCTGACCGGCTTTGATCAGCTGGCCATCATTGAAATGAACCTGTGTTACCCGCTCGGTGACTTTCGGCGTAATGGCCACTGATTCATTGGCCTTGAGGGTGCCAAGAGCTTCCACCTCATCCCTGACAGATGCTATCGCAACTTGAGTGACCACGACCTGCACGGGGGCAGATGAAACTTCCCGGACAGGCGAAGCCTGCCGGGGCCAGTACAAGTAACCGGCCACGACGATACCCAGCACCGCCAAAGCTATTATTATTTTTTTCATTACTGCTTCTATCCTGCTGAAATCTCAAGTTAGTTTACAATCATGCAAACTTACATCAAGTGACTTTACCTTTGGTTACAGAATATTGCCCGTAAAAAAAATGCTGCAGGTAACCACATGGATTGCAATACGCACAGCACATGGTAAAGGTCAGCGGCCACAATCAAGCAACGGGTATGTCAGGCCGCGACAGATAAACAGGAAATACAGCAAAAAGAGATACAGCGAAGCGAAAAGAGATATAGGGAAAAGAGATACCGAGCCCGCTCCATCGACGGAAGAACAATCAGATCTGGTACAGCGGCGCACTTTGATTGGTCAAACCTTCCGCTGCCTGATGAGCAATAACGGCAACGAGGCAAACGGGAAAGTGCCGGCAAACAAGCATAAAAAAAGCGCCCGCAGGCGCTTTTCACAAAGAATTGATTCAGCGAACCTTGCGGTCTTCACTCATCAAATCCCTGAAGGCGTTATAAACACCGTCGATGGTCTCATTGTCCAGCGGCTCATCAGCGATGGTACGCAGCAGCATACGTGTTTTATCAGGATTGTCCGTGGTTTCCAGCAAAAGTCTGTATCCGCCTTTCTTCAGAGGCAGTTGCTGATCACCCCACAGAGAACTCCAGAAGCCTGAGTCATCATCGTAGTTCAGGAACACCAGTTTCTTGCTGCGGTCCATATCAGAGACCTCAAAACCCATCTCAGGCAGCACGATACGCAGGCGATCCCACACTTTGTCAAAACCGGCATCGGCGACAAAATAGGATTGTTCACCGTCTTCCAGCGTCACCGGAATACCCAGGCTTTGCTCTACCCGCTTGGCGCGCAGCGCTGACTCACGCTGCAAACTCATATAACCGATAGCTGAGTTCAGCATATCCACGGTATAGCGGCGCTTATCCTCACCGGTCAACGCGGTCTCTTTGGCGTCACCGTCATAGCTTTCCTGATGGTCCAGCAACTCGATAACAATGGCGCCGGTACGGCCATGGGGACGAACCTGCACATCGAAGCGATATTTCTGTTTCAGGCTGTATACCTTGTCCGAGCCGAACATACTGGAGTCGATCACTTCGTCATAATCAATCCAGTCGGTATCTATGATACCTGAGTCGAAATTGGCACTGGCAACACCGATATCACGCTTGGCCAAAAAAGCCAGCAGATAGTCGTAGATCTCTTTTTTCAAATCGATACTGTTGTCCACCGACTCAACCACGACCTTAATACTGTCGCTGCCCTCTTCCACATGAGTGCCTTCTGCCATTGGCAACACCTGCAGAGGCGGGCGAATATCCAGTTTCGCCCCCAGCAGTGATGCATCGGCCTTGGGACCCAGCTCGGGGATAGCAAATTCTCGGCTGTAGTGGGGCGCCTTCAAACCGGCGGGGATAGTCAGTTCAGCGCGGTCGCTGCCGGCATTCAGGTACTCTTCATTGCCGTTGGCCTGACGTCGCTCCATAGGCGTACTGCAGGCAGCCAGAGTGGACACCAGCAGTACAGGGGTAAGATGCTTAAGCATGTATCAGATAACCTCTATTCGGGCTTTGTTCATCGCCTGCTCTAATTGACCATGATAGGTATCAGAAAGTTCAGTCAAAGGCAGACGAATATAGTTATTATTTATCAGCCCCATGCGATGGACTGCCCATTTTACCGGAATAGGATTGGCTTCACAGAACAGCTCCCGGTACAAGCCTCGCAGCGGCTCATCATACTGACGCGCCAGCTCTGCATTGCCCGAGCGCGCCGCATCACACATGGCTTTGAATGCCTTTGGAGCGACGTTGTTGGCGACTGAAATCACCCCATTACCGCCCAGCAACAAAAACTCACAGGCCGTGGCATCATCACCACTATAGAGTTTGAAATCAGCACCGCACAGTTCACGCAGACGGCTGACCCGCATCAGATCGCCGGTCGCTTCCTTAACCCCTATGATATTGCTGACCACAGCCAGCTCAGCCACGGTTTCTGGCAGTAAATCCACCGCCGTGCGTCCGGGCACATTGTAAAGGATCTGAGGAATATCGGTACTGGCTGCCACGGCTTGATAGTGCGCAATCAGCCCCTTTTGAGTGGGCTTGTTGTAATAGGGCGTCACGCCCAGCATGGCATCGACACCCACTTTTGCCAGAGCCTGAGTCAGCTCAATGGCCTCAGCAGTGGCATTGCCGCCATTACCGGCAATAACAGGCAACCTGCCCGCCGCAAATTTGACCGTATGGGCTACAACGTCAACATGTTCAGTGACCGGCAGGGTCGCCGACTCACCGGTCGTCCCGACGGCAACGATAGCATCCGTTCCCTCATTGATATGAAACTCCACCAGTCTCTCCAAACTGGCATAATCGACTTTGCCCTCGCCTGTCATCGGCGTGATCAGGGCAACAATGCTTCCGTTTAACATCTGACTTCCCCAAGAATTCTGGAGAAGCTATGGTACTGATGCTGCAGAATAATGACAAGCGGACACAGGGGTATCAAAACGAATAAGTTATGGTAGCATTAGTGCCCGCGTCGCCCGCGTATCCGTTGGGCGCTCAAATTGATGTCGACATTACGAGGAAAATTCATGACCAACCACCTGGTCGTTACTGCCATGGGGGCCGACCGTCCCGGCATTGTCAGTAAACTGGCGCGTCTTGCCAGTGATTGTGACTGTGACATTGTGGACAGTCGCATGGCCATTTTTGGAAACGAATTCACTTTGATCATGATGGTGTCCGGCTCCTGGTCTGCCATCACCAAAATTGAAACCAGCCTGCCCAGCCTGAGTCTGGAGCTGGAACTGCTGACGGTGATGAAACGGACCTCAACCCACACGCCGCAGAATTATATCTCCAGAATCGAAGTGACCTTCAGCGGCCAGGATCAGCGAGGTACCATGAAGCGCATTACGCAATTCCTCGCCGATCGGGCGCTGGATCTCGCCGCCGTCCGCTCTCATGCCGAGGAAGATGCCCAGGGGCAACAGCATCAATCGATTTTCCTGGCGATTAATATTCCGGAAAAAGTTGAACTGGATAAGCTGGAAAAAAGTATCTATCAGCTGGCAGAAGAGCTGTCGCTGGAATGCAGCATCAAGCACATGCTGTAGTTAACGCCGCAGCCTGCCTTTATCTCTTAGCAGAACTCACACAAGGATTTACCCATGAACACTCTGGTCGCCGGTGATAAGGCCCCTATGTTTACCCTTAAGGATCAACACAATCAGGATGTTTCTCTGGCGCAATGTCTCAAGCATGGTCCGGTTGTGGTGTACTTCTATCCCAAGGCGCTGACCCCCGGCTGCACTGTGCAGGCCTGTGGTCTGCGTGACAGCAAAGCCAGGCTGGATGCCCTCAGGGTAACGGTATTGGGGATAAGTCCGGATCCGGCCAGCAAACTGGCAAAATTCACTGACAAGCATGAACTGAACTTCCCGCTGCTCAGCGATGAAGACCATGCCGTTGCCGATGGCTTTGGCGTCTGGGGGGAAAAGAAGTTTATGGGCAAAATTTACGACGGCATTCACCGCATCAGCTTCCTGATAGCTCAGGATGGCACAGTGCAGCATGTGTTTGATAAGTTCAAAACCAAAGACCATCACCAGGTGGTGCTTGACTATCTAAGCCGCTGATATCCGGCTCAACATAAAAAAGGTCCCATTCGGGACCTTTTTTGCTATTCAAAGCCTTCACTGAAGCAGCATTTTGGCGTATGGCCACAACAGTGCCGCCGCAATTGACCACATAGTCAACCAGATGAAGCGATCGAGCACTTTCCAGGCCACGGGTTTGGCAAATACAGGTCCGAGCAGGCGGGCACCAAAACTCAGGCTGAAGAACCACACAAAGGAAGCCAGAATGGCGCCAGCACCGAACCAGTGACGCACGTCATCATCAAACTGAGTACTAATACTGCCCAGCAACACCACGGTATCCAGATACAGGTGAGGATTCAGCAGGCTTATTCCCAGGGTGGTCAGAATCGCTTTGCGCAAGGTATCCCTTCCCTGAGCGACTTCAAGCTCCATCCCTTTGACCTTAAAAGAATCTCTCAGCGCATTGGCGCCATACCAAAGCAGGAACAAGGCTCCGCCGAAACTGGCCAGATGCTTGATCATCGGCATACTGGTGATCAAATGACCCAATCCCAGCACCCCGGCAGTGATCATCAATGCATCAATAAAAGAACACAGCAGTGCAATAGGCAGCGGATGGCTGCGCTTGATGCCCTGTTTCAACACGAAGGCGTTTTGGGCACCAACAGCCATAATCAGACTGCCACCAATTGCCATGCCCTGGATGAATGCGGTTTGCATGAGTACTCCTTAAGTCATGCAGTCAACGGAATATGGCGCCAAGGTTAGCGGATTCAACATTACAAATATAACTAATGTTTTTTATGCATCATCAGTTTTGCTAATATCGATTTACCAATAATCAATCACTTGAATTTATGTTTGACTATCTGCAACTGAAAGCACTGGCCACAGTGGTCAGCGAAGGCGGTTTTGAGCGGGCGGCCAGAGTACTGAATATTACCCAATCCGCGGTATCCCAAAGAGTCAGATCTCTGGAACAAAAAATGGGACAGTCGCTAGTGATCCGCAGTGTCCCGGTCGAAGCCACGCCGCTTGGCAAACGCCTGCTGCGTCACTTCGCTCAGGTTGAGATGCTTGAGCAGGAATTGCAGGCAGAAATGGACGGCGACGACCCAAGTCAGCCAACCAATGTGCGTATCGCGGTCAACGCCGATACGCTGGCAACCTGGTTTCTGCCGGCGCTGTCGCCTCTATTCAACCGCCGCAACTGGCTGATGGAGTTGATTGTGGATGATGAGTCCTATACCCATAACCTGCTGCGCAGCGGTGAAGTGGTGGGTTGCGTTACCACCACATCTGAACCCCTGCCCGGCTGCAAAAGCGATCCGTTGGGGGTCATGGAGTACCTGTGTGTGGCGACACCGGGTTTTCGGGACAAATTCTTTTACGACGGAGTAGACAGTCGCAGCCTGCTGGCGGCACCGGCGGTTATTTTCAGCACCAAGGACAGGCTGCACCACAGGTATCTGAAACAATATTTTCAGTTGGATGAGGTCAGCATCTGGCAGCACACCATCCCCTCATCGGAAGGGTTTCTGGATGCCGTATGCCGGGAGATGGGTTATGGACTGGTTGCCCACCTGCAGGCACAGCCGTTGCTCGATAAAGGTATCCTGGTGGAATTGACGCCGGGAATGCGCAAACAGGTCCCCCTTTACTGGCAGCACTGGAATATCAAGGCCAAGCAAACCACATTGATTTACCGGGCCCTGATCGCAGGCTGCAGGCAGGTCCTGTTGTCTATGGATGTTCCGTATGCTCAATCGACGGAAGCTCAGGCCAGGCGTTGATGACCGCTTTGATCAAAGACGCCAGCGGGATGGCGAAGAACACCCCCCATACACCCCAAAGTCCGCCGAATACCAGTACGGCGGCGATGATAATAACAGGGTGTAAATCCACTGCATCGGAGAACAGAATGGGGACCAGCAGGTTGCCATCAAGTGCCTGAATAATGCCGTAACCTATCATCAGATAAGCAAAATCCGAGGTAAAGCCCCACTGGAAAAATGCGACCAGCGCAATCGGCAAAGTCACCAGCGTTGCCCCCACATAGGGGATAAGCACCGACAGCCCGGTGAGCACACCCAGCAAAGCGGCATACCGTAAATCCATCACCGCAAAAAAGATGTAACTCGCCACGCCGACAATCACAATTTCAATCACCTTGCCGCGAATGTAGTTAAAGATCTGTTGGTGCATCTCCGCCCACACCTTGCTGGCCAGCTGCCGGTTGGAAGGGAAGAAACGCTTGGCGCCCTGCATCAGCTCCTGTTTATCTTTCAAAAAGAAAAATACCAGCAAGGGCACCAGAATGGCGTACACCATCAGCACCAGCAATGACGCAGAATAGCCCAGCAGATGTTTACCGATATCCAGCAGGTGCTGGGTATCAAGCAGGCGGCGCAGCTGCTCGACCATACCGTCAAGCTGCTCAGGTGGAATGTATTTGGGATACTGACTGGCCAGACCTTCTGCCATCGCCAGGCCCTTGTCCAGCATATTGGGTAGTTCGGACAGCAACGACAGCCCCTGACGCCAGATACTGGGGATCAGGCCGAAGGTCACCAACAGCATGACCCCCACAAACAATACCAGCACCAGCGAGGCCGCCGCCGTGCGGTTAATCCCCACACGGGACATCTGTGCTACCGGCCACTCCAGCAAAAATGCCAGCACCAGCGCCACAAAAATCGGGGCCAGCAATCCGGCGCCGAAGTAGATCAGCGCCGATAATCCCACCAGAATAAACACCAGTGTGACCGCCTGCGGATCACTGAAGCGTTTCTTATACCAATGCTGAACAAAACTAATCATTCCGGTTCCCAAAAACAGAGTAAATTGCGGCGCAAATCAGCACCTTGAATAATGAGGCTTAGCATAGCAAAAATCTTCTTAACCCGAACTGACTTGCTGCGACAGTAAAGGTTACAGCTTGTTACTGAGGATCATGCCGGCCAATCACCAACGCCAGATGACCTTCCGGGGTTTGCGTTTGACTGACATCAAAGCCGTGTTTTTTCAAAAAGGCGGGAACATCCTGACGGGATCCCGGGTCAGAAAGCAAGACATGCAGTTGCATCCCGGGCATCAGTCCTTTCAGTGCCATCTTGACCCTGACCATAGGGACCGGGCAACGGAATGCTGTTAAATCAATAAATTCCATAATAATCTTGCTATCGGTAAGGTACGGCCATTATCCTAACTTGCGACTCAATCTACAAGCCGCAACCCGGCCGACAGCAACTATCAACAAGGATCCGCTTGCGTATTTTGAAGCCCTCTCGTTTTGCGCACACACTGGTTGCCGCAACGCTTTCGCTGACACTCGCCAGCAGCGCACTGGCTGACAGCTTCAGCGCATCCAGCGGTTTTTCCGGCAACAACCTGCCTGATCTGGGTACGGCTGCAGTCAACACCTTCAGTCTGGAAAAAGAAAATCAGATTGGCGATGCCTACATGCGGGTGATCAGAGCCTCTGCACCGGTCGTCAATGACCCAGTGCTCAACCAATATCTGACCGAACTGGGCAACAAACTGGTGGCCCACGCATCGGATGTTAAAACCCCATTTTATTTCTTCGTGTTGCAAAACGATGAAATCAACGCCTTCGCGTTTTTCGGCGGTCATGTGGGCATTCACACCGGGCTGTTTCTCAATGCCGACAATGAGAGTGAACTGGCATCGGTTCTGGCACACGAAATTACCCACGTGACCCAAAGACACCTGGCCCGCTCCTTTGAGGCCCAGGAAAAGACGGCGCCCGCGACCGTGGCCGGTATGCTGGGAGCGATATTGCTGACCATTGCCGCGCCGCAGGCGGGGATGGCGGCACTGGCGACCACTCAGGCGCTGTCAGCACAGACCAAGATCAACTACACCCGGCTGCATGAAAAAGAGGCCGACCGGATCGGCATGCAGGTCATGGTGGAATCAGGCTTCGATCCCAATGCAGCCGCAGACTTTTTCGGCAAACTGGCTGCGCGTTATCGCTTTACCAGCAAACCACCACAAATGTTGCTGACTCACCCACTGCCGGAATCCCGGATCACAGAAGCCCGTAACCGCGCGACCAGGTATCCCCACAAACAGGTTGCAGACAGCCTCAACTTCCAGCTGGCCAAAGCCCGGGTACAGGTACGTTTTTCCAGTTACAGTGAGGCTGCTGCCCTGTCGCTGTTTGAACAGCAGCTGACAAAAAACAGTTACAGCTTTAAGGAGGCCGCGCTGTATGGCAAGGCGCTGGCGCTGTTTCGAATGGAGCAGTATCAGCAGGCAGAAGCCATTATTGACGACCTGCTCAAAGCTGATCCCAACAATTTGTTTTATCTGGACACCAAGTCAGATCTGCTGGCTCAGCGCAAAGACTATGACGATGCCATCGCCATGCTCAATGCCGAGCTGGCGCTTAAGCCCACCTCTCAGGTTATCAATATCAACCTGGCACACATTTACAATGAGGCCGGCAAAGAGCAGCAGGCTATCCCGTTGCTGGAGGACATGATTTTCCTGGATAAAAGCAACCCTCTCCCCTATCAGCTGCTAACCGACTCGTATCAAAAGGCCGGCAATAAGTCGATGGAGTTCTTTGTGAAAGCCGAAACCCTGGCACTGGCCGCCGATTACAAAGGCGCCATTGATCAGCTAAATTTCGCGTTTCGCGCCGCCGAGGGCGACAAGTTACAACAGGCCAGGGTCGAAGCCCGCATCCGTCAGTTCAAACAGGCTGAGCAGGCGCTCGAGTCACTGAAATAAGCCCGGTCGCCCACGCCGGGCAGCACTGCCACAGTACAGCAGATTGATGGCCCGTCCAGGGCCATCATCACAATCGTTTTTTCCGTCAGCACAACGGCGATCTGCCTCACATTTTTTGTTATCATCCCCCAATTAAATCAATAACAAAGGATATGCCTGTTATGACTCATGCCGTGATTTACCATAACCCCCGCTGCTCCAAGAGTCGTCAGACGCTGGCGCTGCTGGAGGAAAAAGGCTGCGATATCACTGTGGTTGAATACCTGAAAGACGCTCCGGGTCGCGATGAAATTCACCAGCTGATGGCTCAGTTGGGACTTACCGATCCTAGAGACATGATGCGAACCAAAGAAGAGGAATACCGACAGCTTGGACTCGCCGCGCTGCAGGGAGAAGCATTGATTCAGGCAATGGTCACTACGCCAAAGCTTATCGAGCGTCCCATAGTGGTAATTGGCGAGCGCGCCGTATTCGGCCGTCCACCGGAAAATGTGCTTGAGCTGATTTGAGGACCCCTTATGAATACCCTGACTCTGCTCAGACTGTGTCGACTTGGGTACATCGCCCTGCTGCTGTTGCTGACCGGATGGTTTGCAGGCCAGGGACTTAGCGGAGAATACTCTTTACTGTTCAGCCTGCTGTGGATAGTGCCGCTGCTGTTACCTTTGAAAGGGATACTGAAAGGCGAGCCCTACACTTTCGCCTGGGGCGGTTTTATCCTGTGTCTTTATCTGCTGCACAGCCTGACGCTGCTATATGTTGAGCCGGACGCCAGACTGTTTGCCGTAACGGAATCAGTATTACTGCTGGCGCTGCTCACAGGCTTTTCCTTCTATGCCCGTCTGCGGGGAAAGGAACTTGGGCTGGGGCTGAAAGCGCGCAAATAATCGCCGGTTATGCCAAATCAGGCCGCATAAGCGGCCTTTTATTTTTGTAATCCGCTGTTACGCCACAAAATTCAACTTAAAAACAAGCCAATGGCACACTTTTGCCACAAAAATACCCGTGATATATTCATTCAGGCAAAAAACTCAAAATAACGATAACAATGGAGTGCCCTGCCTATGAGGAAGTTATACATATTGACAGCGGCGTCGGTACTGTCTGTGGCCGCCTGTGGCGGTGGAGACAGTGAAGATGGCAATCTCATTCCCCCTCCCCCTGGCCCGTCGGACGAGCTTGCCCTGTGCAGCGGCTCAATCACAGGCTTAACCAGCCAGACAACCAAGACCGATATCCAGTTTTGGCTGGAGAGCCGTTACCGCGCGGGACAGCCAGTCAGTATCATCGCTACGCTGCCGGACAATCAGCATACGCGTTACCAGTGGCGTCAGCTGACAGGCCCCGGTGTGGAACTGGTCAATGGCCAAAGCCCGGTTTTGGGTATGGAATTACCTCAAAGCGGTGACTATCAGTTTGAACTGACCGTTGAGCGCGCTGGCCTGACTCAAACTGCCGCGGTCAGTATCACTGCCGCCGCTCAGGACCCCAATGGGCTGAATATCCGGCTGGATCATCAGGTTGCTGAAGGGGATGGTATCAGTTTACGCCTGGATGATACCGGCAACAGTGCTGCCGCTGACTGGTGTCAGGTATCCGGACCAACAGTGAAGGTCGACCTCAGTGAAACCGAGCGGCCGATCATGTCTGCTCCCTATGTCAGTCAGGATTCGCTGGTGCATATCCGGGCAACCCGGGGCAGTCAGCAGGATGATGTTTATCTGCTTATTACCAATGAACCAACCGCCGCCTCAGATGCTCTGTTTGACCCGCCCCTTGCCAGGGTTCACCCTTTTTCTTCCCAATCCCCCTATGCCAACGCCCTGAGCAAATGCATCTACAACACTCAGGTGACACTGGCACAGTGCACAGTCAACGAATTGCCATTGATTGGCCAGCAAACCAGCACTCCTGACATAGACACCATTATGGACAGAGTCCTCGTTTCCCATGACTGGATGGGTGACAACTTTAAAGCCTTCCTGCAAACCAAAGATCCCCGGGGGGACTTTGTCCACCTGCTGAAATCGGTCACGGCAGTGGTGATAAGTTATGACATCAGGCCGTCTTTTTACTGGGTTGCCACCGGCGCTATCTATCTTGATCCGAATGACCTGTGGCTGACGCCGGCGCAGCGGGACACCATCAACGAGGCACCGGATTATCGTACAGGCTTTGGCAATGACCTTCAGTTTCTGATGCCCTGGCGATATGTGAAAAACAACGACTATGCCAGCCAGTACTTTAGTCCGGCAGTCAGAGTCGACAGAACGCTGGATGATATTGAGCCGGATCTGGCCTCGCTGCTGTATCACGAACTGGCCCATGCCAACGATTTTTTCCCCACCAGTATCCACGCCGATATCTCCGAGCGAACCCTGTATGACGCATTTGTACGCCGCAATCAGCAAAAGCAGTTGATCTCAGATCAGCTGACTCGCGACTATCCGTTGCGAAGTGAAGAAATGCGGGCTCTGGCACAGGTCAGATTCATGGGTGAAACCGCCAGCAATACTCAAAAGGCTTATCTACCGGCGGATGTCACCGGGTTCTTCTCCGCCGACATTGCCAGCGACTTTTACGCCTATTCAACACCACAGGAAGATGCCGCCATGTTGTTTGAAGAAGCCATGATGAGCCACCGACTGGGGATCCAGCGTGACGTGGCGGTCACCAACGCCCCGGATGACGCCACCGCGGCAACTGTGATAGTTGACTGGGGACAACGTGGACGCATCGGCGAATCCAGCCTGGAAGACCGCGCGGCACTGGTACTTGAACAGATGATCCCGGGAATTGATGGCCCAACGCTTGTCCGTAATTTGCCCCCGCCGTTACCCATGCGTCCCGGCGTAAGTTGGGGAGCCAATCTGCAGCTTGACCCGATGCCCAATCTGGCGCCGGTAAGCGGATTCAGCCAGGGCCGCAGCAAAGTTCAGCCGCCACTGCGCTTCAGCGGCGACAGACACAGGCAAACCAGGCAATGACCCGGCCCATTCAGACCTGCCGGCAATCTGCAGGTCTGAATGATTCAGCGGCGCCGAAAACTCCTGCTCCAACCGGACTCGCCAAACACTCAGGGAACACTCACGCATATAGTCGGCATTAATAGAGGGAATATTGACGCCAGCGGATAAGACAGTTTGGCTGACACTGTTACAAGACCCAGCCAACCGCAGGCTGAATATCGGTTGGGCGAAAGCTGATGACTGATCGAAAAGCAAAAAGCCCGCTACTTGCGTAGCGGGCTTTTCTTAATTTGGCGGAGGAGCAGGGATTTGAACCCTGGGTGGGCTATTAACCCACGCCGGTTTTCAAGACCGGTGCATTAAACCACTCTGCCACCCCTCCGGATGACGGGCATAATATCCACCTGCCCCGCCCTTGTAAACACTAATATGGGATCCGCCTGCTCAATCGCTGATTTTACGATCAAACCGACTTATTCCCATACAAGCAACTTACCAGCGCCGCCTGAATCGTCACCAATAACCATCCCTTCGCGGCAAAAAACCCGTCTGTCCGATCCGGAGGACAAAACTAATGTGTTAATATCGGCGTACTTTTTAAAAATCCCTAATGCCATGACATCAACCAAAATCCCAGCAACTTCTCTAACACCGGTATTTAAAATCAGTAAGCCCGTTGACTGCACGCCCGCGACACCACTTTTAGGGCAGGAAAGACTGACCAGCGCCCTCAGAATGGCGGAGTTGACGGGGCAGCATCTTTATATTGCCGATTTCTCCGGTCTGTCACGACCGATATTGCTGGGTGCCCTGCAACATGTCAGTCCGCAAAAGCCCTGGCAATATTTAAGCGGCAATATCACCCGTCAGGATCTGCTCGGCAAACGTCTGCCGGACGGTCAATGGCAAGCCGGTGCGCTGGCCTGCGGACAGTTTTTGCTGATCTGTGCGGAGTCCCTGATAAAACGTGAAAACCTTTGGGAATTGCTGTGTCACTGCCTGGAGCAGGGCGGATATCAAAGCGGTGGTCAGTCATTTAACCTCAACGCGCAGATAGTACTGATTGGCAACAGCGAGCTCTATGCCGGATTACGTTATCAGGAAAGCCGTTTCAGCCAGTTGTTTCCATTATTGGGCGAAATGGCACATGAGCTGGATCTTAATCACCACAGCGCTGATGAGTACGTGGCTTATCTGGCTTGTCTTGCCGCCAGTAAACAACTTGAGCTGACGGCCTGCGCACTGCCCGTCCTGTGCCGCTACAGCTCAGGTCTGACAGAGCATCAGAAAAGACTGAGTCTGGCCAGCGCCGAGCTGGTACAACTGTTAGCTCAAGCCAGCAGTTTCAGTCAGGATAACCACCTGGACAGTCAGGCGATTGAGCAGGCCATTGCCGCAAGGCAATTTCGCCACAATGCTTCTGAACTGTTCGCAGCCCAGAGTTTTGATGACGCCTTTATCAATCTGCCCACCTCAGGAGAGGCCATAGGTCAAATCAATGGGTTAACAGTGATCGATGCCATTGATTTCTGTTACGGTGAACCAGCCCGCATTACCACCTCCGTCCATTATGGTGATGGAGAAGTGGCGGACATTGAGCGCAAATCAGAGCTGGGCGGTAATATTCACGCCAAAGGCATGATGATCCTTACCGCCTGCCTGTACCGTATTTTTGGCCGGGATGCACCGCTGCACCTGAATGCTAATATCGTATTTGAGCAATCCTATCAGGAGATTGACGGCGACAGCGCTTCTCTGGCTGAGTATTGCAGCCTGATTTCTGCCATCGCCGAACAACCCATACAACAGTCGCTGGCGGTGACCGGTGCACTGGATCAACTGGGCAATGTGCAGGCGATTGGTGGCGTCAACGAAAAGATTGAAGGCTTCTTCAACCTGTGTGCACGTCGTGGGCTAACCGGCGAACAGGGGGTTATTCTGCCCCGGGCCAACCTGCAGCAACTGAATTTACCAGCACGAATTGTCGATGCCGTGGCGGCCGGTGAGTTCCATCTGTTTCAGGTGGCGCATATGGATGAAGCTGTCGAACTGCTGATGAATATGCCAGCCGGTGAAGCTGACGAGGACAATAATTTCCCCGATGACAGCCTGTACGGTTTAGTGCAACAAAGACTTGATAAATTGGCAGGCCACGGCGAGGAGGAACCCGGTCTGTGGGACAGAATTAAAGCCAAATTCGGATTTTCAAGCTGATCGGAGTTGTTTGGCGTACACCTGTTCGCTAATCTTGGCGTCAACAAATTCAGGAGTACCCATAACAATGAACAAAGCTAACAGTTACAGCAAACAAGAATTGGTCGCCTGCGGATATGGTGATCTGTTCGGACAAAACTCCCCTCGTCTGCCTGTCGACAACATGCTGATGATCGACCGTATCATCACCATCAACGAGAACGGTGGCGCTTTCGGTAAGGGTGAAATTGTTGCTGAGCTGGATATCAATCCTGATCTGTGGTTTTTCGGCTGCCATTTCCCAGGTGATCCGGTTATGCCTGGCTGTCTGGGGCTGGATGCCATGTGGCAGCTGGTTGGCTTTTATCTCGCCTGGGAAGGTGCTCAGGGCAGAGGGCGAGCTCTGGGTGTCGGTGAAGTGAAATTTACCGGTCAGGTGTTGCCTGGCGCCAAGAAAGTCACCTACAGACTGAACATCAAACGCACCATTCACCGCAAACTCATCATGGGTATTGCCGATGCAACGCTGGAAGTGGATGGTCGCGAGATCTACAGTGCGACAGATCTGAAAGTAGGTGTATTTTCTGACACCTCCACTTTCTGATTATTGCCTGTTGCCGATACAAAGATGCCCTCCGAGAGAGGGCATTTTGCTTATGCTTGACGCTGAAT
This sequence comes from Shewanella sp. GXUN23E, assembly GCF_050865035.1. NCBI lineage: Bacteria > Pseudomonadati > Pseudomonadota > Gammaproteobacteria > Alteromonadales > Shewanellaceae > Shewanella > Shewanella sp. GXUN23E. Next base: position 308,251 of record NZ_JBOZWP010000002.1, read on the forward strand.
TAACTGTTACTTGGTAAACATTCCAGTAAGTCGACCTTCCACGCCTTCACGCCAACCTCCAAGCCATTGCGACCTGGAGTCCAGATTGGAATATGGACACATGTCCTTGGAGCGACCACCCACTCCAGCCTGGAATCCTTTGGAAAAAGCCCTGTCTAGCCGATCTCGTTTTTGTCTTTTCATGTAAGCATCCTCTGTTCTACACAAAAGGGAAGCTGAAATTATGTTCAACTTCACTGTTAGGAATAGAATGTTTTGGAGGCGAGATCAATGATCAAAACGGAGTATTTTAGCGTTCAAATATTAAGCTATTGAGAACGTGGCGAAAAAAATCGGCGCCAGCGCACCGATTTTTCCCTGAACCTTAAAATAAACTTAAATCACTAATTTTATAGATTATTTTACGCCAAATCGACGACGCAACCACAACAGTGGCAGCAATGTCAGCCAAGCCCAGCCAGCAGCGCCCTTACGTTCATATGGCGCGTTATCATCATCAGGGTCGACATAGGTACAGATCGCGCCATTTGACGGCTTGAGCACCACCGCACGGGGCAGCAACGATGTCAGTGGCTGACCATTAGCGTTCAGCTCAAACACAGGTTGACCATTTTCCAGTACCAGATCTCCGTTTTCATCCACCTGATATCTAGGTTTACGGACAAACGCAGTCCCGACTATGGTGCCATCCTCTGCGATACTGGTGGCATCCACCACCCGAATGTCGGCTTTGTAGCTGAACTCGGTTCCGGTACCATCAGTGACCAGTACATCATGACGTTGCCAGCCACCGTTACCGTCTGCCTCCAGCCCTTTGGACTCACAGGTCAGCACCTTATTCAGATCGATAAACTCTTCAGTGGCTGAGTTGTACAGGAAGCCGGATTTCGGTCTGGCCGTTTCCTTATCATGGGTGATATCAATCCAGCCCACCACCATGCCCTGATTGTTGATATCCCTGGGCGTACTGCTCAGATCTGACAATCTGCCGTAGAAATCGTTGGGGGTCTTAATGCCGGCAGCAGGATTGTTGATATCCAGCGTGAAAAACTTGGTTCGCAGGTAACCCTCAAGATATCTGTCGTAGGCACCAATCAACAAACCATCATCATTCACATCATAGGCGATGGTGTTGTAATACTGGCGATCAGGAAACGGCACGGGTTTGAATACGTACTTTTCCACACCTTCGTTGTTGGTTTCTTTGACCCAGTACCCGGCATCAATGCGGCGGTCATCCGTATCACCATCACGATAATTATCTGAGCGCCCGGCAACCACACCGTTACCATTGACCCCAAGTCCCTGAGCCGTATAGACGATTTCAGAGTCAGCCGGAGCCTCAAGTCCCAACGGCAATTCAGTACCTGTTACTCCCCCGCTGGCATCCAACTGCCACACATAGGCCCGGGTTTGGTACTGAATATTGCGACCACCGGTGCCGGATGGGAACTGGTTGGCCTGCACGCAGATATCCAGCGGCAGTGTGACACCTTCAGCAAAACAGGCATCGATTCGCTCAGCACCGTATTTACTGATGGCAGTACTGGCGTAACCGGCGATCAACTGGTTTTGATTGATATCTGCCGCCACCGACCAACCACCGACATTGACCTCTTTGGCATCTGTGGTATCAGGTTTGTAGGTGTAAGTTGTATAAGGAGGAACCAGCGTAATCTCAGTTCCATCGGCCTTTTTGGCGACACCGCGCAGCTCAAAATCCCGGTAATACCAGAACTCCTGATTTTCGTTGGTGCCTGTGTATTCCAGCTTCTGCTCAGGAGCCGAAACAGTACCGACTTTGGTACCGGCATCATCAATGGCGTAGTAGATGGCATCAACGGAATTCGCCGGAGAAGCATCTGGCGGGGTTTCGCCACCAATAGCGTCAAACTCGGGAGTCCACTCCCCTGACGCCCCATTTGCCTGCGCCACGAAAGTGAAGTTATTGGCCAGAATAGACTGATCAACGGAATAGGAGATTTGTTCTTCCGGGGCGATACCGTCCTCAACATCGATAATACCGTCATCGACATCTTCGTCGCGCAGCTTTTTACGCCCCTTGGACACGCCAACCATCTCACCATTAGCGTTAATACCCATGCCATAGCCTCGCTGGGTATCTTTCAGGGTGCCTTTGAGATCAAAATCTTCAATATTGACGATCTCATAGGCTTCATCTTTCAGGGCAGCATGGGCCGGCAGGGTACCGAGCACACCGATGACACTGATGGCAACCAGTGACAGTGTCTTGTCCAACGTTAACTTCATGCAGATTTCCTATTTATTATTCTGTGCTCACTTCATTGACTCGAGCTCTTCCCAACGCTCGAAGTATTGTTCCAGCAATGCTTCCTTTTCCGCCAGGGCACTCAGCCCGGCGTTGACTTCATCACCGGGACGGGTATAAAAATCGGGATCATTCACTGCTTGTTGCAGCACTTCGATTTCCTGCTCCAGCGCTTCCATCTGCGCTGGCAGCGCATCCAACTCTCGCTGCAACTTATAAGACAGCTTTTTTACCGCCTTGGCCGGCGCAGGTTTAACGCTGGCCTGCTGACTGGTAGCGCCTGAGTCAGTCTTAGCTTCGACCTGAGTTTTTACTGCAGGTTCCCCAGCGGACTGAGCCGCAGGTTCACGATAAAAACGGGCACCCTGATCCAGCGCGTCCTGATAGCCACCGACGAACTCATTCCACCGACCATGACCGGCGTACCACCAGCTGCTGGTGACCGTATTGTCGATAAAGGCCCGGTCGTGACTGACGATGATCAACGTCCCCTCATACTCAGCCAACATGGACTCTAGCAACTCCAGGGTCTCAATATCAAGGTCATTTGTTGGCTCATCGAGAATAATCAGGTTAGCCGGACGCAAGAGTAAGCGTGCGAGTAATAAGCGGTTTTTTTCACCACCCGAGAGCGCCTTCACCGGCGTGCGGGCGCGGGCCGGAGAGAACAGAAAGTCCTGCAGGTAACTCAGAATATGCCGATCACGGCCATTGACCGTTACCGTCTGTTTGCCTTCGCCGACGTTTTCCTCAACGGTTTTTTCCGGGTCCAGTGCTTCGCGGTACTGATCGAAATAGGCCACTTCCAGCTTGGTACCACAGCGCACATCGCCAGACTGTGGCTCCAGTTGAGCCAGCAGCAGCTTGATCAGGGTGGACTTGCCGCAGCCATTGGGGCCGATAATAGCGATACGGTCGCCACGCATTACCGTGGTATTGAAGTTTTTGACCAAATCCAACTCAGGCAGATTGTAGTTAAGCTCGGTCACCTCAAATACCAGTTTGCCGCTGCGCTCGGACTCAGACACCGCCATGGCGACATTGCCCTGACGGTTAATCCGTTCTTTACGCTCACTGCGCAGCGCCTTCAGCGCTCGCACCCTGCCTTCATTACGGGTACGGCGGGCCTTGATGCCCTGGCGGATCCAGGCTTCCTCTTCCGCCAGTTTTTTATCGAACGCGGCGTTATGTTCAGCTTCTACCCGCAGCCACTCGGCTTTACCGTCCAGGTAGGTTTGATAGTTGCCAGGCCAGGAGGTCACCACACCCCGGTCCAGATCCACAATCCGGGTCGCCATACGGCTGATAAATCCGCGGTCGTGACTGATAAATACGATGGCGCCTTTATAGGCCAGCAAATATTGCTCCAGCCATTCGATGGTGTCGATATCCAGATGGTTGGTGGGCTCATCAAGCAGCAACAGATCGGGCTCACTCACCAGCGCGCGGGCCAGTGCGACTTTACGCTGCCAGCCACCGGAAAGTTCTGACAGCGGCGTATCCGGGTCGAGATCCAGGCGTTTGCAGTGACCGTTAATACGGGTATCCAGCTGCCAGCCATCCAGATGGTCCAGCTCGTTTTGCAGACGTTCCATCTGCCTGAGCATTTTGTCCATCTCATCGCTGCTGGCATGAGCCAGATCGGCCGACAATCTGTGGTATTGCTCCAGCGCCTCCCCGGCTTTTTGCAGACCACCGGCAATATAGGCGTATACAGTGCCCTGCTCCTGCTTGGGCGGGTCCTGCTGCAAGCGACTGACTTTAACATCATTGGCAATGTTAAACTCACCATCGTCAAGCAAGGTATCGCCGGACAGCACTTTCAACAGGCTGGATTTGCCGGCGCCATTGCGCCCCACAATACACACCCGCTCACCGGCTTCAATGGTGAAATCAGCTTCCTGCAGCAAAGGGATATAGCCGTACGCCAGTGATCCTTTGTTAATTCGAACCAGACTCAATCTAGACTCCCAAAAATTGTTTCACTGCCGCTTCGTCAAACGGCCAGTTCAGCTCCTGCCCGGCCCCAGTGGCCAGTACAGGAATGCGAACGCCATAACGCTCGGCCAGCAGTTCATCATCACAGATATCCTGATGAACAACGCTCAGCTGCATGGCGTTCAGCAGCTCGGCTGCCATCTCACACAGATGGCAGCCGTCAGTATGAAAGAGGGTTAACTCAGCCAGGAGCGGCTGAGGAATCACCTTGTCAGGCATGGGTTACCAGCCAGACATTATGAATTTGCGGATTGCGCTTATAGTCTTCCGGCAGCAATTTAGCATCAAGATTCACCGCCTGCAGACCAGCTGCAGCCAGCGCGTCCAAATCCATTTTGAACTTGCGCTTGTTGTTGGAGAAGATGATCTCGCCGCCCGGACGCAGCAGTTTTTTCAGATCAATCAGTACATTGGCATGATCGCGCTGTACATCCCAGGAATCTTCCATACGCTTGGAGTTGGAGAAGGTTGGCGGATCGATAAAGATCAAATCAAACTGCTGCTCACAATCCTTCACCCATTGCAGACAATCTGCCTGGATAAACTGGTATTGACGCCCCATCAGGCCATTGAGCACAAAGTTATCTTTGGCCCAGTTTAGATAGGTGTTGGACATATCCACTGTGGTGACCGATTTGGCTCCACCTTTCCCGGCATGCACAGACGCAGAGCCTGTGTAAGAGAACAGATTCAGTACGTCACGGCCTTTGGACTTTTCGCCCACCAGTTTACGGGTCAGACGGTGATCCAGGAACAAACCGGTATCCAGATAATCGGTCAGGTTAACCTTGAACTGGCAACCATACTCATGCGCGGTCAACTCCAGCTTTTCTTTGTCCAGTTTCTGATACTGACTGCTGCCCTTCTGCTTTTCCCGGGTCTTGAGTACGATTTTTTCCGGATCGACACCACTGGCAGCAGGCAACGCCAGCAGCATATCCGTCATACGGCGCTTGGTGACATTTTCCGGAATTTTGGCCGGCGCGGCATATTCCTGCAGCACCAGGTAATCCTGATAACGGTCAACCGCCACGTTGTATTCGGGAATATCAGCATCATACAGACGATAGCAATCAATACCTTCACGCTTGGCCCACTTATCCAGCTGCTTGATATTCTTCTTCAGACGGTTGGCAAACGGCTCGGCCACTTTGCTGATATCCACGCCCTCAGCCGATGGCATTTCGCGACGGGTGGACTTGGCATGCAGGGTATAAAGGTTAAAGCCGCACTCCAGCGCGCCGTTGAACATCTTCATCTGCTTATCGGCTTTCAACTTGATCGCCGACATCAACTCGATATCGGAGCACAGCATGGCCACTTTCCAGCCACCAAACTCGCGCTTGAGCTTGTCACCCAGCTGGTAATACAGCTGCAGCAGCTCAGACATATTGCCCAAACGCTCACCGTAAGGCGGGTTGGTGATCATACAGCCAGCCTCTGCAGGCGGCGCCACGGTCAGTGCGTTGGCAACTTTGAAATCAATCAGATGCGCCACACCGGCAAGCTGCGCATTGCGCTTAGCCAGCGCCACCACACGCGAGTCGATATCTGACGCGTAAAACTTCACATCTACTGACTGCAGGCCGCGATTGGCACGAAGTTGTGCCTCGGCTTTAATTTCACGCCAGACATCTTCTTTATGACGGCGCCAGAATTCAAAGCCGAAACGGCTGCGTTTAAGAGCCGGTGCAACATCGGCCGCCATCAGTGCCGCTTCAATCACCACAGTGCCACTGCCGCAGAAGGGATCGAGCAATGTCTGCATATCTTTGCTCCAGCCACTGCGAACCAGCATATTGCAGGCCAGATTCTCTTTCAGTGGCGCCTCACCCGTGCGGTCGCGATAGCCACGCTGGTGCAGTGCGCCACCGGAAAAGTTCAGGCCGATGGTGACCTGATTATTGCGATAATGAGCATCGATGCGGAAATCCGCATCTGTGCGGCTGACATCAGGACGGCGGTCAAAATCGTCACGGAATCGGTCAACCACAGCATCCTTAATCTTGAGCGCACCAAACTGGGTGTTATTGATAAACCCACCGGTACCATGAAAATCAATGGCAAAGCTGTTGCGGTAATCAAAATGACTCGGCCAGTCGATACAATAAGCGGCATCATACAATTGCTGCGCCGACTCGCAGGGACCTTTATAGATGATATGGACTATCCGGCTGGCCAGGCGGGTCCACAAAGTAATGCGGTAGGCCTGCTCCAGGGTTGCAGAGAAATAGACACCGGCCACACTCTCTTTGATCTCAGAGGCGCCCAGTTCGGCCAGTTCGCCCGCCAGGGCATATTCAAAGCCCTTAGGGGCTGCAGCAAAAAATGAAAACATGAATGTGATGCTAAGGCTTACTCATAAATTAGTTGCGCATTATACCCTTGAAGCGAGGTAAAAGATAAACAGTTCTCTCATTTGCCTGCCTGCGGCTCTTCACACACCAGATTAAGAAACGCCTGAATCACCAATTACCAACACCAACCCTACACCAAGACAAAGTCAGTTGATTATTCACGCAAACAAACGCTTATTTCTGATTTCGGCTTGCAATGCGTCACATCGGTCGTTATAGTTCGCCCCGCTTTCGACGCAGTAGCAGAGCAAAGCAGCAATATCGGACGCGGGATGGAGCAGCATGGTAGCTCGTCGGGCTCATAACCCGAAGGTCGTTGGTTCAAATCCAGCTCCCGCAACCAACTTTCTGGCTGACAGAAAGACTCAAAACAAACAGCGAACAATTCGGACGCGGGATGGAGCAGCATGGTAGCTCGTCGGGCTCATAACCCGAAGGTCGTCGGTTCAAATCCGGCTCCCGCAACCAACTTTCTGACTGACAGAAAGACTCAAAACAAACAGCAAACAATTCGGACGCGGGATGGAGCAGCATGGTAGCTCGTCGGGCTCATAACCCGAAGGTCGTCGGTTCAAATCCGGCTCCCGCAACCAACTTTCTGGCTGACAGAAAGATTCAAAACAAACAGTAGACAATTCGGACGCGGGATGGAGCAGCATGGTAGCTCGTCGGGCTCATAACCCGAAGGTCGTCGGTTCAAATCCGGCTCCCGCAACCAACTTCTTTTTAGAAGAGCAAACATGCCTGCAGATGCAGGTTTTTTTGTATCTGAAGATCTAGCGATAACTCAGCTTTACTTTAGCAAATGCTACCAACCCACAATCATACCCCTCAAGCCATCGGCAAGTGTTGCCCAGTTAAATCCGGCCCTGCAACCAACCTCTCCACAGAGGAAAAATAACCTCCCCCTTGAAAGTCTTTTTTCACTTAAAATTGTCGATTAACTAATGAATTACTGAGGTCAGCTATAGAGCAGCATGAACGTTTCTCTATGACTTCCAAACTGAAGCCACCAACAAAACATCGCCTAGATATATCCATGTGAACAGTATGGTCGTCCAGGGTTTTATCACCTAGGGCCTTATAAGAACAAGATCACTCACCCGCTTTCACTCCCCCAACACGATGACAATGCAGAGCTCGAGGACATTGAGCATAAAAAAAGCGACCTAATAAAGGTCGCTTGCATTCTAGCTATTGTAAATAATTAAGCAGCTGGACCACATGTAGCTTCTACACTAGCATCTGCAACGGTATAAACTACTTCACATTTTTTGTTGCCACGAGTTTTAGACAGAGTTGTCTTATCGTCAGTAGTAACTACAGTGTATCCCTCAGGAGTATCCATAACGTATTCCAGAGTAGTTTTTCCAGTCTGGCCTGTAATATATTTGAACACCGGATAACCAGTGGCGTTTACTGCTACTTTATTACCAGCTGCGTCAACCACTACTTCAGTCAGTTCCGCACTTGGACCAGCAATTAGCGCCTTGGCATGGACCATACTGACAGCAGACTTCAATGCGCCCGCAGTGCCCTGTGCAGCAGACAGTTCCGCGTCATCAGACAGGTTAATGAACTTAGGCGCTGCAACTACGGCCAGAATGCCCAGAATAATAATCACGACCACAAGCTCAATCAACGTAAAACCATTTTGCTTTTTCAAAACAACACCTCTAACAACTGGGTAAATAAGCGAACAGATTATACGTGCAGCGCGCAGATTTATTCTGAGCACCAGAAGCTAATGTGATGAGCATCACAATGACCATAAGGCAAATGCTGAATTATTAATCATCACAGCGTCAATTAATCGACGCTGACAAAATAATATTAACTTCTTATGATTCATGCATTAAATATTAGAAATGTAATAGACTATTGGAATATCTAGTTTCCTCATCCAGCCTGATGAATAATTAATCACGACATTCATCACTTCAAACGTTTTTATAGTTTATGGTAAAAGGAATATACGTCTTGCCCGAGGAGTTCAACGGCAATATCTGTTTTAGCCCCTGTGATGAAAACGCAGGCTGGTGGTACACAAAAATAACGTCAACAGGTTAAGCTTTTATCCGTAACAGCTCAGATCTTATATTGAATACATCAGCGCAGGCGACGGCAGACTATGCAGATAGTGATTGCCACTCATCAGCAGCATAACGCAAGAGCCTTACTTCAATTGCGTAACCAATGAGTTGTAAGGATCACAGACAGCCGATTCATGAGTCGTCTTCAGCGCTGCAAATGCCCTTTCTATCGCTTCTGATTCGCTTGTTGCACTGAGATTATCGAATTGAATGGTGCTCAATCTGCAACCCGACAACCCGGGCTCTTCGACATAGGCCAACACCACATTGTACGTTTGCATTTGGATCTCTCCGCCAAGCTATCTTTCTGTTCAACTTAGCGGAATAACGAGCAAATGCAACACTGCGACAGCCGGATTTGCTCACGCAAGCCAGACCATGGCGGCACCACTGAGTAAAGTCAGAGCCCCCAATAACTCCCGGTTCCGTCGCCGATGAGTGATGTCCAGGAGCATTGCCAACCCAGTGCCACAATACATCGCCAGTACACTGGCTATCACAATACCGGCTATATATGCCATAAACCCGTTGGGATCAGCATATTCAAGACCATGACCATAACCATGGAACAACGATAGCACCGACACCAGCGTCAACGAGACCATCACAGGCCATCTAACGTTACCGGCAATCATGGCTCCCAACATCAGTACCGATAGAATGGTGCCTGCCTGACACAGGGTTTGTGCCATGGCATTTCGTCCCAGTAGTGACCCCAGAACCAGGGCCGCAATAACCCCAATAGGTAACCAGAACCAGGCGTTACGCCCCAACTGCCAGGCCCAGATGCCGATTGCCAGCATCATCACCAGATGAACCACTCCGGATATTTGGTGTACCAAACCAGCACGAACTCCCTGCTCTACTTCCGCACTGAACACGGCAGAGTCAGCCATCACTGCGGCAGCTGCCATCAACAGCCCGAGCAAAGCTGAGCCCCCCAGCAAACCAATACGCACGTTCGACATGGTATACCTCCGGCTGTTTACCTGACTGTATTAACCATACGCCCGCCTGCTACCGGAAAATCTGATCATGCTCAAACTTTGAGTGGGTTAATGATATAAAAATGCTTTTATTACAAAGAGTAAGATTAGAGGTTCACAGCTGGATAGATAGACATACAACAGCAGGTACAGCTTAACGCCTGCTATCTGCGACGAAACCGTAGCCACAAGCGCGACAAGCTGTCCGAAATTACGCCCTGCTGACCTGGCCCAATTGACCTATCTGGGCGTACAGGGTTTCAACCGTTGCCGCAAATTGATACAACAACCAGGTGTAACCGGTCAGCGCAAACTGATGTTGCTCTTCTTCATCAAGGGATGCCAGCAACTGCTGATGCAGCGTCATGCCCATTTGCGCCGGTAAAGGTGGCAGATTATCAGCCGCGCCGGTAATGTAATCGGCCATCGCTGATAAAGCAGGTCGAAGGCTCAGGGCGAGTTGGTTGATTTTGGCATATGACGGGTATTCATCATTCCGCCAACGTGTCTGGCTAATGATTTCCAGCAAAGTCACCAGCCGGATTTGCTCCTGAGCCAATTGCTCCAGTAATGCCTTCTGGCGTCTGAGTGTCCGGCTCTCCCACTCCAGCGAGAAAAACAACTTTTTTTGGGCCAGCACGGCCTTCATGACCTTTTCCAGCTCGACGCGACTGTCACTGCAGCCCGCCTCACCTGCCGCCAGATGTTTCCCCAGCACTCCGGCAAGACCATTAAACGCCTGCGCCAGTTGCTGACGCCAATCCTGTTTAGCTTTAATGGGCAGCACCATCAAAGATACCGCAACAGCAATGACACACCCCAGCAGAATATTGGCAGTGCGCCATATGGCTTCAGTCGTGTCATGATTGGCATCGCCAATCACGATGATCATGGTAAATCCGGTAACCAAATAGGCGTAGCTGTAACGACCTTTGCCGATATAACAAATCAAGCCTACAGCCAGTGCCAAAAGCCCCATCAGTTGCCAGTAGTTGTGAAACCCGGCGATCAGTAACACTCCACAAAAAGAACCAACGCAGGTGCCGATGGCACGTTGCAGTGACTTCTCCAGAGCCCCGCCAACCTGAGGTAAACCCAGCATGATGATCACTATGGTCACCATGCTCCAGATAAAATGGGGCAATGGCCAAACCGCGTTGATTACCACAGCGATCAGCAAAGCCAATGTTAATTTGCCAGCATGAATAATACGGGAGTGACGATAAATGGCGTTGGCAAAATTACTGTCAGGCGAAAAGACCGACATATCTGATGACCTCATGGGAAGACTGCTTACTATTTTATAAAATATGTAAAGTACAAAGCCCAATCTGGCTAACAAAATCGATAAACTAGTGATAAATAAAATCAGGCAGCGATAACGTGACGGCTAACTTTTATTGGCAATAATCTATTGTGCATCACTTTGATAGTATCAAAACGCGACATACTTTTGCCATCAGTCAGCTCGCAGCTATTGTTCAGCAGCATGACCTGAGCGGCTTGCAGTGCATTTTCGACAACCAGCACCAATACCCGCTGTTTTTTGAGGCTCAGCAGCTCAAATAATTTACCGACTTCGCAGTAAACACATACATCGCTGGTTTCAAAATACCAGGACTTAGGCATCTGTGGTTTGAGCATAAAATGGGCAGCAGTGGCATTCAGTGCAATTTGCACCAGTGCAGCATCCGATAGAGACAGGCTATTTTGCAGACGTTCGACCATGCCAATATAGAACTTAGCCTGTTCCATGCTAAATTCTGTTGGCGCCATTGCGTCCGGGATCAGTAATTTTTTATGGTAGGGAGTCAGAAATTCCATTTCTGCGCCTAACGAAACGCTCAGCAAATTGTACGTATCGTTATAACTCCACTGCCAATCCTGCTGTGGCATTAATAGCATAACGTCTACCTATTATCTGATTTCAGCTCGATAATAGTTGAAAAAACCACCAAATTCAAAGGGAAATTTGATGGTTAGTTACTGTTTTATATAAAGTAATCGCGATCTACAAAGATCGTTTTCAGATCTTTATTGGATCGCGATCGGCGATTTACGATCGCCTATAAAATCACTAATGATTTTATTTAGTTCGATAAGCATCAGAGATCTCTTTAATCAACTGAGGTCCCTGATAAATAAAGCCGGAATAGATCTGAACCATCTCAGCGCCGGCATCCAATTTGGCCAATGCATCTTCAGCACTGTTGATACCGCCAACCCCGATAATAGGTAATTTACCCTGTAAACAATCAGCCAATTGCTTGATTACCCGTGTAGATAATTCATTCAGAGGTTTACCACTCAGGCCACCGGTTTCATTGCTGTTCTTAAGACCACTGACACCATCGCGGGTCAGTGTTGTGTTCGTTGCAATGGCACCATCAAATTCATTTTTGATCAGTGACTGGGCGATCTTTTCGATCTCATCGGGCGTTAAATCAGGAGCAATCTTCAATGCCACCGGTACATATTTACCATGCTTGTCTGCCAATTCTTTTTGTTTGGCTTTCAGCGAACTGAGCAGATCATCCAGCAACTCACCGTATTGCAGGGTACGCAGTCCGGGGGTATTGGGGGAAGAGATATTGACGGCAATGTAAGCCGAATATTCATACACCTTCTCCATACAAATCAGATAATCATCTTTACCCTGCTCTACCGGCGTATCGCGGTTTTTACCGATATTGACACCCACCAGCGCACCGGATTTTGCAGCCTTTAAGTTGGCTACCAGGTTATCGACACCTTTATTGTTGAATCCCATGCGGTTGATAATCGCCTTGGCCGGTTTAATACGGAACAGTCTTGGCAGATCATTTCCTGGTTGTGGACGAGGAGTTACGGTCCCGACTTCGATGTGACCAAAGCCCATGGCTGCAAACGCATCAATCGCTTCGCCATCTTTATCCATACCGGCCGCCAACCCCACTGGATTTGGAAAGGTAATGCCCATGACAGTCACAGGAGCGGGGACAATATCCTGACGATAAAAACAGTTCAGAGGTGAGTTGCCGGTTGCACTCAAGCCTGCCATAGCCACGTTGTGGGCCTGCTCCGGGTTCATTTGGAACATCACTTTCTGCGCTATTTTGTAAAACATGTTTTCTCCTAGACCTAAAAAAGCCCCGGCAATCGCCAGGGCTCATTTTCATATTGTTATTGGCTATTTCTGACCTTCACAATGAAGGATCAGCAAATTCAGCTCACGCAAGGCAACCGAGAACTTGGCGAATTCGTGGCTTTGCGATGTCTTGAAGTCAGCCAGCATATGGAGCCAACGCTCCAGCAATGGCTGATTTGCCTCAATCCATTGAGCAATGATGGACTCAGCACTGCAGGTTTCGCTGCAGCTTCCCAACACCACAGAGGTCAGGGAGCGCTGTTGCCAGTCCAGTTCCTCACGGAATGCTGCCCGAGCCAGCGCCTGCCAGTGATTGCTGACAGGTTGAGCACTGATCTGCTCCAGGAACCAGTGCAGATCGACCTTGGCACCGAGCTTGAAGTAGGTTTCAGCGACCAGTGCAACAGGCTTGTTCTCCTGCTGTACTATCTGAGCGATATCCAGGGTAGAGAACAGGGTGCTCATATTGGCAATAACTGATGCCACAGACTCAGGAACACCTTCGCGCATCAATGATTTGGCTTCTGCATCCAGTGCGGCAACTTCGTCGGCCATCATAAACTGATGAACATTGGTACGCAGTTCGTCGAATACCGGCTTGAAGAAGGCCACTGTCTGTTCGATGCTCATGCTGCGGTTGCGGTGACGCAGGAACCAGCGACATGAACGACGCAGGTTACGGCGCAACTGATGCAACATCTCACCCTGTACTACCGCAGGAATTACACCGTTGAGATCAGTAATCGCTTTGGTTAATTCAGCCAAACCATAGACTTCGCGTGCAATAGTGTAACAGATGGCCGCTTCAGCGACTGTGGCACCTGTCTCATCTTGCATCCGCTGAACAAAGTTCATCCCCATGTCATTGACCAGTTCATTGGCCAGAGAGGTGGCAATGATTTCGCCCCGCAGTGGGTGGTTTACCATACGGTCCGCATACTGCTTTTGCAACTTTTTGGGGAAGTAGGCAATCAGCAATTGACTGAGGAAAGTATCATCGGTGATTTCAGGCGTCAGCAACTGTTGTTTGAGCACCATCTTGGCGTATGCCACCAACACCGACAATTCAGGACGGGTCAAAGGGCGACCTGCTGCCATACGCTCTGCCAAATCTTCTTCCGAAGGCAGGAATTCCAGCGCTCTGTCCAGTTTGCCCTCTTTTTCCAAATAATGGATAAAGCGGATATGCTCTTTGAGCATTTCGGCGCCACGAACCTGAGTCACTGAAATAGAGCGGGTCTGATCCTTACAATCCTGCAGAACAATGTCAGACACCTCTTCGGTCATTTCGCCAAGCAAGCGGTTACGCTGCTTCATGGTCATCTCACCATCGGCAACCAGACTGTTGAGCAGGATCTTAATGTTCACTTCATTATCAGAGCAGTCCACACCGCCCACGTTATCAACGAAGTCGGTATTCAAACGACCACCGCTGGAGGCGTATTCGATGCGTCCAAGCTGAGTACAACCCAAATTGCCGCCTTCGCCGATAATCTTGGCACGCACATCCTTGCCATTGATCCGCAGTGCGTCATTGGCGCGATCACCCACTTCAGCATTGGTTTCAGACGAGGCTTTAACATAGGTACCGATACCACCGTTCCAGATCAAATCCACTTTTGACTTCAGTAACTCTTTGATGAGCTCTGTCGGTGTCATCGATGCCTTGCCGGTATCCAGCAACTTCTTCATTTCCGGTGTCAGAGAAATTGACTTGGCACTGCGCAGGAAAATACCGCCACCCTTGGAGATAAGGTCACGGTTATAGTCGTCCCAGCTTGAGCGTGGCAGCTCGAACATACGCTTGCGTTCAGCGTAGCTGGCCTTGGCATCCGGTGTCGGGTCAATAAAGATGTGCATATGGTTAAATGCCGCCACCAGACAGGTATGTTCAGACAGCAACATACCGTTACCGAACACGTCACCGGCCATATCACCTATGCCCACACAGGTAAATTCGGTGGTCTGACAATCGATACCAATTTCACGGAAATGCCGCTTGACGGACTCCCAGGCTCCCTTGGCGGTAATCCCCATTTTCTTGTGGTCGTAACCATTGGAGCCACCGGACGCAAAGGCATCGCCCAGCCAGAAGCCATACTCAATCGCGATGGAGTTGGCGATATCCGAGAAAGTTGCAGTCCCTTTATCTGCCGCAACAACAAGATACGGATCGTCTTCATCGTGGCGTACGACATCAGCCGGCGCACTTATTTCACCATTGACAATATTGTCGGTAATATCCAGCAAGCCGCGGATAAACAGACGGTAACATTCCTGTCCTTCAGTGAAGAAGGCTTCACGGCCGCCTTCTGTTGGCAGTTGCTTGCAAACAAAACCGCCCTTCGCCCCCACAGGAACAATCACTGTATTCTTCACCTGCTGAGCTTTCACCAGCCCCAGCACTTCGGTACGGAAATCTTCACGGCGATCTGACCAGCGCAGACCACCACGGGCCACTTTACCGCCACGCAGATGGACCCCTTCGACTCTTGGTGAGTACACGAAGATTTCGAACTTTGGCAATGGCTTGGGCATTTCCGGGATCATCTCAGGCGCAAACTTGAATGAGATGTATGGCTTGCAGTCACCATTTTCCAGCGTCTGGTAGAAGTTGGTCCGCAACGTGGCATGGATCAGATCCAGATAACGACGAATGATGCGGTCATCATCCAGGCTGGACACATCATCCAGCTGACGCTCAACCTGCTCCTGCAGTTTTTCCAGTGTGCGGGTACGCAACTTGGGATTGAACTTACGCACGAACATCTTAACCAGCATCTCTGCCAGCATGGGATAACGGCTGAAGGTTTCTTCAATATATGCCTGAGAGAAAGTCGCATCTATCTGTCGCATGTACTTGGCGTAAGCACGCACAACTGAGACTTCGCGTCCGGTCAGGCTGGTAGACAACACAATACGGTTGAAGCCGTCATCTTCCAGACGTTTGTTCCATACATCGGCCAGCGCACTCTGGAATCTGTCCTGGCAATCTGCCAGATTGGTGGAACTGACGTCCTTGATGGTCATCAGGAAGTCCAGAATCCAATAAGTCTCACCGTCGGCGGTGATAATTTCGTAGGGGCGTTCGTTAATCACCCGCAGGCCGAAATTCTCCAGCATCGGCAGAACATCAGACAGATGAATAGGCTCATTCTTGTGGAACAGCTTGAGACGGACCTTATTGCCGGTCAGGCTGTTTTCCTGAGGCTGATAAAACAACATTCCCAGTTGGTTGCTGTCACTCAAAGCCTCCAGTTGCTGCATATCCACAACCGCAGAACTCGGGAAAACATCCTCTTTGTAACTGCGAGGGAACGCATTGAGGTATTTCTTGCCAAGACGATTACCCATATCGTCACCCAGTGACGTATTGAGTGCACTGTACAGTTTGTCTTCCCAGGAACGTGCCGCCTCAATCAGATCGGTTTCAATCGCTGCCACATCCACATCCATATTATTGTTATCAACATTCACTATGTAGTGAGTCCGTGCCAATGTTGACTCGGAGAAATAAGTGGTAAATTCCACTTCTTTGTCGCTGTTAAAATGCTTGGCCAGAATGCGCTGGGTATCCTCGCGCAACTTGGTGTTGTATCTGTCTTTGGACACATACACCATACAGGACAAGAAACGGCCAAATCCGTCTTTGCGGACAAACAGCTTCAGCTTATCCCTGTCCTGCATTTGCAGTACGCCGCGGGCAAGTGCCCAAAGCTCATCTACACTGGCCTGAATGAGCTCATCTCTTGGCAGATTTTCCAGAATATTGACCAACGCCTTGTGATCATGGGAGCGGGGTGCCAAGCCTGACAGCTCAAGTACCCGGTTGATCTTCTGCGCCAGCAGCGGGATTTCCCGCGGACTGCGGTTATACAGATTCGATGCGTACAGGCCGAGGAATCGGTCTTCACCGACCACCTTACCTTTCTTGTCAAACCGCTTGATACCTATGTAATCCACATAGGCAGGACGGTGAACCCGACTCTTGGCGCTGCTTTTGGTCAGAATCAGCAGGCTCTGATCCAGCGCTTCCTTACGCGCCGACTCAGACAAAGTCGATAACAGCAAACCATGATCAGGCTGATTCTGTCCTGGCTTATTCATCAGGCCCAGACTGCTGGCGACATCGGGAACCAGCTCAAGATCGCCCTCGACCCGCTTGAGGTCGTAGCGGCGATACCCCAACAGGGTAAAATGGTGATTGTTCAAATACTCAAGGAAAGCAATAGCTTCCTCAAGTTCGGCCTTCTCCCCGGGGAAAGGCGATTTTGGCAGCGAGTCAATTGTTTGTTTTAGTTTGTTTGACATGGCCTGCCAGTCATTGACTGAGGCAGCAACATCCATCAGTACCGAGCGCAATTCATCTTCCAGTGACTTGATGTCTTTGGCGCTGCTCTGACGATCAATTTCAATGGCAAATACCGCCACCTTTTCGACGTCCGCCGGCGCACCATTCACTGAGCCCATTTTGGTTACCAGCTCACCCTCTCGCTCAATGGCAAAAGGAGTATGCAGCATCATATGTGCGGTAATCCCCAGGCGGTTAAGTGCCATGCTGACGGAATCCACCAGAAACGGCATATCCGGGTGCACGATTTCAATAATGGAGTGAGTAGACTGCCAGCCGTGCTTCGACTGACTTGGGTTAAACACTCTAAGCAGGCTGTCGCCGGGCTTGGTTGCGTTCAGAGAATTCCACAGACTGAGGGCAGCGCCATACAGATCGCTGTCATTACGTTGATGCAAATCTTCTTTTGACATCTGGGAATAGAGGCCAACGGCGAATTGCTCAACTTGCTTTGCTTGTGTGTGAGGGACTTTGGAGTGAATGAGACTGACTACGTTTTCCAGTAGTACTGAGGGCATTGCATCTTTCAAGGCCATTTTGCTGTTTCCTTAAGCGTCTATGGCAGCGCTTTATCGTTATATACAGGCTCCTACTCATGCTCCGGATCACAGTATTTGTGACCCAGATCATCGTCGGAAGTGTATTACTAAATTCGTCCTAGTTCGAGGAAAATTTTAGAGCGACATTCTCTATTTATCCAGTATTGACGGGGATTTAGTTCAACGGATGAAAAAAACGCCAGCAAAAAAGATTAACTATTCAGAAACAAAAAGGGAGCCTGAGCTCCCTTTATATTTTTACACTTGGCGCCTGCGCCAAAACAGCGCAGCCAGGGCCGGCAAAATAATAATGGCACCGAGCATATTTACCAGGAACATGAATGTGAGCAGGATCCCCATATCCATCTGGAATTTAAGCGCAGAGAAAAACCAGGTACTCACACCAATAGCCAAGGTAAGACCGGTAAATATTACCGCACTACCCCGCTCCATCAGCGCTTCAAAATAAGCCTGCTGCACTGCCATACCATCTTTCAATTTGGCTGACATGGTCGACAGAATATAAATGCCGTAATCCACGCCAATACCAACCCCCAACGCGATGACCGGCAAGGTACTGACCGCCAGACCAATCTGCAGTTGCGTCATCAGAGCCTGAGCCAGAGTCGATACAACATACAGTGGCACAATCACCGCTATCGTCGCGCGAAGCGATTTAAAACTGATAAGACACAGTACAAATACAGCGCCGTAAACATAAATCATCATCGGCAGTTGTGCATCGGCGACCGCTTCATTGGTCGCAGCCATCACCCCTACCGGCCCCGAAGCAAGTTTGAATGTCAGCTGCTCGTTGTCCATTTTCGATGCGAGCTGTTTCACCTTGTTCACCACAACTTCAATGGTTTCGGCTTTATGATCCTTAAGAAACAGATAAACCGGCATCACCGAACAATCTGCATTTAATAAGCCAGAGGTAGTCGGTACCCGACCAATGGCCTGCACCAGGCTGGCGGTGGTACGGGGCAGCAATTGCCACTTTGGATTACCTTCGTTGAAGCCGGCATTAACCTTCTTGGCTACCGATGCCAAACTGGCAGCTGACTCAACACCGGGCGTATTGGCAGCCAGCCACTCAAACTCATCAATTTGTGACAGTACCTCATGATAAGTACAGGCTTCAGGAAAAGCCTCGACAATCACCGTCATCACGTCTGTGGTAATAGAGAAATGATCGGTGATGAAAAAGGTATCCTGATTGTAACGGCTGTCCTGATGAAGCGCCGGCGCACCAGCATGCAGATCACCAATCTTCATCTGATTTGCCTGCTGCAGGCCAAATCCATACAGCACCGCCGTACAGACCAATACCACCACCGCATATTTGGGAGTGGCAAACTTTGACAGCGCCAACCAGATTTTCTGCACCCGGCTATCGCGCGCGGCATCTACACCAAGTTTATCCTGTCGCAAATTGGCGTATGAAATAAGCAGTGGCAGCAACACCAGATTAGTCAGAATAATCACCGCCACCCCGAGAGAAGCGGAAATCGCCAGCTCACGGATAATACCGATATCAATAGCCAGCAATGTCAAAAAGCCTACAGTGTCTGACAGCAATGCCACACCACCGGGAACCAGCAGAGCACGAAACGCCGATGCTGCAGCCGCTTTGGTTTGCTGACCATCGATCACCCGTCTGCGCACCGAATTGATCATCTGTACGCCGTGACTGACACCAATGGCAAAGACCAGAAAGGGTACCAGTATCGACATGGGATCCAATCCAAATCCCACCACTGTCAGCAGCCCAAGCTGCCAAATCACCGCGATCAAACTGCAAACCAGCGGCAACAGCGTCAACATTACTGAGTGAGAGAAGAAATACACCATCACGGCGGTAATGAAGATAGCGATCAGGAAGAACAGCAGCACCCCTTTGGCGCCATCAGCCACATCCCCGGCCATCTTGGCAAACCCTATGATGTGGATGCGGATTTTATCTGATTCAAACTGCGCCCTCAGTTGCTCTTCGAGCTGGGAAGCAAAAGCGATGGTATCCAGAGGCTCCCCAGTTTGTGGATCAAAATCCATCAACTGGGCTGTCACCATGGCAGCCGAGTAATCCTGCGCCACTTCCCGCCCAACAATACCGGCCTTCTCGATATTGTTGCGAACAATCTCCAGTCCCGCTGGTGTATTGGCAAAATCTGCCGGGATGACCGGACCACCGGCGAAACCATCCTCAACCACTTCAGTGAAACGGGTGGACGGCGAATAGAGGGACTTCACCAGCGCCCTATCGACTCCCGGAATAAAAAACAACTGATCCTGCACTTTTCTGAGCGTGTCAAAAAAGTGAGGGTTAAATATATTGCCGCTGGTATCTTCGACCGCCACCATAATGTTGTTGGCACCACCAAAGGATTGTTGGTGCTTCAGGTAGGTTTGCATGTACTCATGCTTGAGTGGGATATTTTTGACGAAGGCAGCATCCATGCGCAGCTGACTGGCCTGATACCCGAGAAACAGCGTACAGAGTGCAAACAGCAAAATGACACCGGCACGCCGCCGAAACAGAAAAGACTCAATTCCATTGACCAATTTTTCTAACATCATTCAGGCCCTGTTGTTATTCTTGTTGGCGAAAAAGCAGATTGCAGACTTATTGCTGCAGCTGAACTACCCCGGCTGTGCCAGACAGCCACAATTGTCCCTGTTTATCCTGGATAACTGCGACAATGCTTTCCCCCTGGCGCTTGGCCAACTCCTGCACCTCTCCTGAAGGCAACATTCTGAGCACCATGCCAGCATTACCGACGAACCAGACGCTGCCATCAGCTGCCCGGGTAGCACCATTAATCGTTGCAGAGACAGGTAAAGCCACCTGCTCAAATTGTTCGAATTGGCTGTCGGTAACAAACAAATGTCCGCGCAGCCCCATCAGATAAATCTTATCTCCGGCTTCTATCGCATTGAACATCGAACCGTCGTAGGTAAAGTCGAGCGCATCAAAGGTCTTCCCGTGATCAGCTGACAGTGCCACTAATCCCTGCTCCCCCAGCAACAACAGACGACCATCATTCAATTGCAGCAACCTGTTGAAGTGAGGCAACAGAAACGCTCTTTCGTTCAGATAGAGTTGCTCATCCCGTCCTTTGAGGTCATTCAGATAAGCCACATCCTCCTCAAACAAAAGTTCATCATGGAATTCTTCCGTCCAGGTCTGACCACTGTCGAGCGTGCGATAAAAAAGGCCATAAGCCCCAATAGCAACACCTTCGTTTTCATTAAAAAACAGTAAGTCAAGGAACGGCTTTTCCAGCTCCACCGACTGATTCTGCAGTGTCCAGGTGGCACCAGCATCACGGGTATGCAAAATAGTGGCATCATGACCAACGGCCCAGCCCAACTGTCCATCCAGGAAAAATACTTTAGTCAACAAACTATCAACCGGTGTGCCAACCTGCTGCCAGGTATCGCCCTGTTGCAACAACACATGCCCTCGCTCTCCCACGGTCACCAGACCATGTTGAGCCAGCGCCAGATCGAGCAACAGGGAAGATTTTGCCAGCGGTTGAATTTGAGAATCGACAGACGTGGCCTGTACCGGCAAGGTCAGCAGTGCCAGGGCACTGACAACAAAGGCGCCACGAAGGATGCAGGACAACATACAAACTTCCTTATACTTTCAGGGCGCCCGATGGGCGCCCCGGTGACAACCAGAATTAACGGATACCGCTGCGGCGCAGCGCATCAGGGGTAAAATCTGACGCATTCAGAGTGGCGTTGAAATCATACATCTGACCTTCGTTATCCAGCCCTATCGCGAGATAACGGCGTGATTGCAGATCATGGAAGACTTCCAGCGTACTCCAGGGGGTAGGTACTTCGTAATAATTCAGATTATGAGCAAAGGCAACACGGTAGAGCTCATCACGATTGTCGTACATATCTGTCGCAGCGACCTGCCATGAGTCCTCATCTATGTAGAATACCCGTGTCTTGTAAACGTGGCGCATACCATCTTTGAGGGTCGCCTTCACTTCCCATACCCGATGTTTTTCCCAACGTACCAGATCAGGATTGATATGACCTGGTGTCAGGATCTCATCGTATTTCACCTTATCTGAGTGCAGACGGTAGTCATTGTAAGGAATGATAATTTCCTTCTTGCCTACCAGTTCCCAGTTGTAGCGTGAAGGTGAACCGTTGAACATATCATAATCATCAGTGGTACGCAGACCGTCAGAGACTGTGCCGGGAGTGTCGAAAGCAACATTGGGCGCCTTACGTACCCGACGTTGACCAGTGTTGTAGGTCCATGCCTGACGTGGCAAAGCCTCCTGATCCATGGTCTCTTTCACCAACAGCGCAGTTCCGGCCAGACGGGCAGGTTGAGACACAACTTGCTTGAAATAAAACAATGTATTGTCTTTTTCCAGCTGCTCAGGTGTGGCTTCCGGACGGGAGTATTCAAATCGCAGCTGCTCGGACAACTCAACCAGCGTGTAATCGCCGCCTTTTGTCGGCGCCGCCTGATTTCGTTCGGTAGTGGCATCTACCCCCCGAAAACGCAGAATGTGATTCCAGATAGCTTCCAGACCATTGGCCGGGATAGGAAACGGTACCCCGATAGCGGCGCCTTTGATTCCATTGCCATCGGCGACCAATTCTGCCGTGCTGGCATTACGTTTGGTGGCATCATAGACATACTGTGGCCAGGACGCGCTGCGGCGGGTTGGATACACATTCATTTTGAAGGTATCAGGATAAAGTTCGAACAACTTCATCTCACCCGGCGTCAACAGATCTTTGTACTGGGCTTTGTTGGCATTGGTAATGGTATAAAGCACTTTATCTTCGGCGTAGGGATCCGGATGATGATCACCCGGTTTGTAACCTGCCACTGGCTTGGTGATACCGCCATCCCAGGCAGGAATAGAACCATCCGCATTGCCAGCCTTCTCTGCCCCCATAGGCGTTAAACTGGTTCCCAATTTGGCAGCATCGGCGCCGGACACTTTGGCATCCGCAGCAGCGGACACCAATCCAACCAGTACAGCTGCAGACAATATCGTTAGCTTCTTCATTTTATTGTCCTTATTAGATTGAATACTTGATATTGAACGACACATAGTCACGATCTGACATCAGGTTGGTTGTTCCTACGCCACCAAAGAAGGAGTTGTAGGAAATATCCAGTCCCCACTGGCTCTGATAATCAAAATTCACTCCCAGCGCGACCGATTTTTTACCTTCGGTAAACAGGAACATAGGATCAGGGGTAATCCCTTTGACGTCGTGAGAGAAAATCATTCTGGCGGACATGTTCACACCGGCAAACACGTTGAAATAATCCGCTTTACCAACCAGACGATAACCCCAGGCAAAATCTGTCGGGAACGGATTGGTTTCGGGCCCGTTATGAAGAGCCTGAATAATCCCGGGCATATCCGGATTGCCGCCGGAGCGTGCAGTTCCCGGACCGTTGAGACGCAACTCATCCGGGCTTGGCATATCGTGGATCCACACCCCGCCAAATTCTGCCAATGCAGTCAGATTGTCAGCCCCCAGCGTAGGACCAAACAGATGAGTCAGCGTCATCTGGGCCTGAGTGGTGTCCCGCAGAATATAACCCTGGGCATATTCACCCGGTCCAACCGGGCCGATGTATTTCCCGTATTGAGACAGGCCATCCAGATCTGGTCTGATTCCGGCATTGGCCAGCTGTTGTGGCATTGCTTCAAACAACAATTCCACATCATCAATCTGCAAAGGTTCATCCTGACGGTGGGCAATTTCCCCGGCAACCGAGGTATCCCCCACCAGAGTGTTAAAACTGAAACCGTAAAGTTTGATGTCTTCTGGATACACAATCTGCGCTTTGGAGAAGCTCCCCAGCTGCAGCATCACATCGCGATCAATATTGCCGGCATTGCGACCGACAATCGCCAGGTCATTCAATATGGTGCCAGTTGAAAAATCGGCAGTGGTCCCGGAGATCAGCGGACGGCGGCTGTGATAATTGATGAAGTACAGACCAAACTCTGTCTCGCCAAGTTCCGGTGCGTAGTAACCCAACTTAACCCCGTACTGGCCATCATCCGCAGGCTCAAGTTCATCCTGAACCAGAGTCACCTTGGTCGGATAAGCCAGTGCCATACCAACCAGTTGCTCCGTCGGCACGGTTTGTCCGGACGCCACAATAGCGGCCAGACGTTCATATTCGCCATTGAGGAAATCCAGATTGATATCAGGGTTGGCGTTGAAACCCAGCTGCGCGTTCTGGTAGTAGCCACCAAAACCGGCAAAATCATTGGTAGAGAAAAACGACCCTGGCGGTGGCACCCAAATCGGCTTCCACTCGTACTGATAGAAGGCTTCAACGGACAAACTGTCGGTCACCCCCAATGAAGCCCACACCATCCCCTGAGGACGGAAAGCTTCTTTCAATTCTGCGCCCGGTGCGTTGAGGATATTGAGATCCACCGGGTTAATCACACTGATACCGTGGGCGATCAGAGTGCTTTCACCCCATGAAATCACCTGATTACCGACTCTCACCGACAACGGATTCTGACCATCGTTGAGGTCAAAATTGCCATAGACAAAGGCATCAAGCAGGCGAATATCCTTACAGATTACCTCTTCTGCCCTTTTATCGGCACAGGGATCGTAGTCAAGCCCTGTCAGCGGGTCACTGTATCCAAAGTCGCCTTTAACTTTCTTGTTGTCGTAAAAATACATTCCCCTGGCGAACAAGCCGAAGTTCTCATACTTTAACGATAACTCGTGCAGACCTTTGACAATCTCAGAAGTGGTATCGCCCTGAGCATAAAGCAGGTTACTCAGATCGTTGTTGCTGGAGTAGGAACCCGGTTGAGCCCAGATCTCCTGCGGAGTGTAAATAATGTTGTTGAAAGCGGAATAGCCGGTCCAATCGAATCTGGGGTGATTCACCTTCCCTATGTATTCCCAGTCTCTGTCTTCCGTCCGCCAGCTCGCGCCAGCCGTCCAGGTCGAGTCAAACGAACCCTCGACATCTCCCCAATTAAAGGAAAACGCATCGGCTTTGGGTATCATCCCGATACTGATGGCCGACGCTACCCCCAATGCTATTGCCGACTTGTTAAATCCGCCTTTAACAATTTTCATTTTAGCTTATCTCCGTAACCTGCCTGGATTCGTTGTTATAGGAATTTCAACCAACATCTCGTTAGCCTACAGGTAACACCATTGTTACAGGAATTGAGCATGATGAGCAAGGCGCAATTTCAGAAAATTTTAATAAGAATTGGGCACTTACCCGTCAATCAGGCGAGATTTTCGGGACTGATATTTGAAAAAACAGGCCATGTATGCCCAATCATCGTTCAACCAGGAGGTAAACGACTTTGGATCAATAACATAGCCTTTAGCAGAAGATAAAAAACCAAACGCTTAAATTAAGCATTCGTTTGAAGTAATTACTCTAGATCCGTTCAAGCGATACCAATTTCCCGTCACGGTTTAATGTGAGCCGGAATTGCCCCTGAATACCCGCTGAAGTGAAAAAAGGTCTGAAATGACGGCAATGAACCCACAGTGTCTGACCACCGTGGGCGTGGACTTCGACCTTATCGACCAGACCCTGGTAGTAAGGCAGAAATTCCCTGTAGGAAAGATGAAGACTGAAAATATATTCCATAGGACAATGCCAGGCCCTGGAGGGAGGGCCTGGCCGAGTTTCCAATCAGGCGCTCAGGGCCCGGTCTACCTTCTCAAATAAATCCCGGGCCAGGTTCGGCATCTGCTTAAGCTGCATTAAACAATCCCTCATCATTTGCTGACGGGCATCGTCAAACTTGGCAAACTGAATCAGCGGAGTCATGATCCGCGCCGCAACCTGCGGATTAACCTGATTAAGTTCTTTCAGACAATCAGTCATGAACTGATAGCCTTTACCATCAGCCCGATGGAACTGCGCCGTATTGGCTGCAGCAAAACTGCCGATCAACGCCCGCACGCGATTGGGATTATTCATGCTGAATGCAGGATGTTGTCTCAAATTCTGGATCCGTTCGATGCAGTGATCGCTGTCCTGAATCGCCTGCAGGGTAAACCACTTGTCCATCACCAGCGGGGTCTTTTGCCAGCGCTGTTCAAACTCGGCCATCATTGTGTCTCTGGCGGGTAAATCCGCTCTGTTGGCAGCCATCAGCGCGCCCAGCGAATCGGTCATATTGGTCGCCTGATTGAATTGCTCAAGCACCAGTGATTCGTGCGCTTCATTGATCTGGCACAACCAGCCCAGACTGGCATTTTTCAGCGATCTGGCGGCAGCCGTATCGATAAAGGTCATAGCGCGATACACCGCCAGCAGTTCATCTTCACAGCCAATGGCCATCTCTTCGAGCACGTACTCCCGGGCAGCCAGCAACTTATCCAAATCAACCCGTTCAACCTGCTCTATCAATGCCTGAGCTGAAGGGATATTAAGAATTTCGGCAACCAGTGCAGGATCCAGTGAGTCATTCAGCAATATGCCCCGGAATGCATCAGCCACTCTGGGGTCAAGCAACATCGCTTCGCCCTCTTCAAGACGTGTGACGTTTTGCCAAATCGCCTGACTGATCAATGCAACGGATGCCTCCCAGCGTGCAACTTCACTGGAGGCGAAACGCATCAGATGGACCAGCTGTGCCACGCTATAGTCATATTTCAGTCTCACCGGTGCGGAGAAATTCTGTAACAGTGACGGTACGACTTCCGAGGGAAGATTATCGAATACAAAAGTCTGGCAGGCATTTTTCACATCCAGTACTTTACTCAACAGCGCTGTACCATCGGCAGCCAGCAACTCCAGATCAAACGGAATATGCAAAGGTAACGCATCACTACCCGCTACTGGATTGGCCTGGCAGATATTCAGTTCATAGCGACCGGTAGCTGCATCATATTTGTCTTTGACGGTGACCACAGGCGTACCAGCCTGTTCATACCAACGACGGAATTGGCTCAGGTCCACACCGGAAGCATCCTGCATGGCAGCAACGAAATCATCACAGGTCACCGCCTGCCCATCATGACGCTCGAAGTACAATTTCATCCCCTGCTGGAAACGGTCTTCGCCCAGCAAAGTGTGCATCATACGGATCACCTCAGCGCCCTTGTTATAGACAGTGACCGTATAGAAGTTATTCATTTCAATCACAGACTGAGGCCGGATAGGATGTGCCATCGGCCCGGCATCTTCAGCAAACTGCTGGTTTTGAATGACTTTAATCGCCTGGATACGATTAACCGCAGACGAGCCCATATCAGCACTGAACTCCTGATCGCGAAATACCGTCAATCCCTCTTTCAGGCTGAGCTGGAACCAATCACGACAGGTCACCCGGTTGCCTGTCCAGTTGTGGAAATATTCATGACCCACGACGGATTCAATACCGTGAAAGTCGTCATCCGTCGCACTGTCACTGTCCGCCAGCACATACTTGGTATTGAAGATATTCAGCCCTTTATTTTCCATCGCCCCCATGTTGAAGAAGTCCACGGCGACCAGCATGTAAATATCAAGATCGTATTCAAGGCTGAAGCGCGACTCATCCCAGGCCATCGCTTTTTTCAGCGAAGCCATGGCATGGCCAGCTTTCCCCAGATTGCCTTTGTCGACAAACACCTGCAGCTTAACATTACGGCCGCTTTGGGTGACAAAATCGTCTTCCAGCAAATCAAAATCGCCGGCGACCAGTGCAAACAAGTAAGATGGTTTCGGGAATGGATCCTGCCAACAGGCGAAATGACGACCGTTTTCGAGCGCTCCCTTGTCAACCAGATTACCGTTGCTCAGCAGGAACGGAAATGCATTGTCGGCCTCGATACGCACATCATATTTCGCCAGTACATCAGGCCGATCGAGGAAATAAGTAATACGTCGGAAGCCTTCCGCTTCACATTGAGTGCAGAACGCACCATCAGACATATACAAACCTTCCAGGCTGGTATTGGCCGCAGGATTGAGCAGAGTCACCACTTCCAGCGTAAATTCGGCATCCGCAACCGCTATCTTGAGTCCACCTTCAAATAATTCCGCATCTACCGGTTTACCATTGACGCTGACAGATTCCAGTTGCATGCCTTCACCATCAAGCACCAGCGGCGTAATGGCGTTGGAAAGGCGGCGAACCAAACTGGTTGCAGTCACCCGGGTAGCCTGTCCGTCGAGAGAAAAATTCAGGGAAATTGCATCGATGGTGTAATCCGGAGCCCGGTAATCTTTTAAATGTTTTGCCTCTGTCTGTGACATTTCACTTCAATCCTTCTTCATTTCAGTGACAAAAAACGCGCCAGAAGCGCGTTTTTGAGAGGGGTTGCCGGCATCAGCCCGCTTTATGTTTGGCAGTTTGCTCAACATCCACCATGTCGAGCGTGATCAGCGCGGTTTCTTCCAGGAAGGGATCCGGAGTTTCCAGCTCATCCTTGTCAGCAATTTCATCCAGCGCTTTAACCGGCTTGAGTCCGGCGGCCACCCGACGCTCGTTGGTACGGGCCAACGCTTTGCTGTCTTCCTCGTCACGCGCTTTTAGACGCTCAG
The DNA here is from genome assembly GCF_050865035.1 of Shewanella sp. GXUN23E. Lineage (NCBI taxonomy): Bacteria > Pseudomonadati > Pseudomonadota > Gammaproteobacteria > Alteromonadales > Shewanellaceae > Shewanella > Shewanella sp. GXUN23E. Next base: position 336,532 of record NZ_JBOZWP010000002.1, read on the forward strand.
ATTCTACCAGTGAGATTGATTTATCATCATGTTTCTTCTGGTATTCGGCGATGTCTTCAAAGATGTAGGCAAATTCGCGGTCCTGTTTGATGCGCTGATCATGCTTTTGTGTCAGTGCACCAACCAGATTGGCAGAGACATCACCCAAAGTCGTGTATTGCGCGACAGGCACCTGATCCCAGGGCAATGCATTCTTTTCTTCTGCCTCACCATATTCCCCCGGTTTTAACGCGCTGGGGAAAGGAATATCCGGGGTCACACCCTTAAGCTGAGTACTGCCGCCATTAATACGATAGAACTTGGCAATGGTGTATTGCACATGCCCAAGGGGTTGATCGTACATGTCATACATGCGCCCCAAGCCCTTATGCTGCTGCACGGTGCCTTTACCGAAGGTTGATTCACCCACGATCAGCGCACGATTGTAATCCTGCAGTGCTGCGGCAAAAATTTCAGAGGCAGACGCACTGTATCTGTCGACCATCACGGTCAGCGGACCGTCATAAGCCACTTTGCCATCGTTGTCACGATTCTGGGACACACGGCCACTGGCATCACGAATTTGAACCACGGGGCCCATGTCAATAAACAAACCGGTGAGCAACGTCGCTTCAGTCAGTGCGCCGCCGCCGTTGCCTCTGAGGTCAATCACTATGCCTTCAACCTTGTCCGCCTTGAGCTTCTCCAGCTCTTTTTCAACATCGCGGGACAGATTCATATAAAAACCCGGGATTTGAATCACCCCAACCTTACGGTTGGCGTAGGGACCTTCCTCCATTTCAACCACTTTGGAAGTGGCGGCTCTGTCTTCCAGACGCACCTGATCGCGGACGATGGTGATTTCCACGGGTTCAGCATTGGATCCGCCCTTTTTGGGCAGCACCTGCAAGACAACTTTGCTGCCTTTTGGACCTTTGATCAGCTCAACCACATCATCCAGTCGCCAGCCAATCACATCAACGACCTCTTCGCCCTCCTGACCAACACCAATAATGCGGTCTTCGGGGGAAAGTTGCTCACTTTTGGCAGCCGGGCCACCGGCAACCAGTGATTTAATCACGGTATAGTCATCATCCATCTGCAATACCGCGCCGATACCTTCAAGGCTGAGGTTCATTTCCATCTGGAAACGTTCGGCATTGCGGGGGGAGAGATAACTGGTGTGTGGCTCGACGGTCAGAGCGAACGCATTCATGACGCCCTGAAACACATCTTCACTCTTGGTTTGTCCAAGACGCTTAATGGCGTTGTTATAACGCTTGGAAAGGATCTTGACGATCTCATCCCATTTCTTACCGGTCATCTTGAGGTTCAACGCATCATACTTGACACGCTGACGCCACAGCTCGTTCAGTTCAGCTTCGTTTTTTGCCCAGGGAGCATCTTCACGATCGTACTCGTAAGCGTCACCGGGCTTATTGAAATCCATTGGCTCATCAAGCAATGACAGCGCGTAAACAAATCGTTCGTATCGACGCTTCTGCGCCAGATCGTACATCTGGTACGCCTTATCAAGATCGCCGCTTTTCAGCATGTCGTCGAATTGGTCGCGAAACGCATTAAAGCTGTCAACATCGGCCTGAGTCAGCACGTTGCGACGATAATCCATCTGCTGCAGATAACGATCGAAAATCTGCTGGGAAAATGCGTCATTCAGATCGAATCTGTGGTAATGAGAGCGGGTCAACAGACCGGTTACCCGCTTGCTCGCCACTTTATGTTGTGGCTCTTGCGTAAGCGTGGGTAACTCGTTGACTTGAATTGCCGGGGAAATGGCCCACGCCGACATCCCGACAAACATGGTTGCAATGGACGCGGCAATAGTCAGTTTTCGCATCAACAAGTTACTCCTTTACGATATTGATTACACCAGGATGTGCTCTACACGTACTTTTACAGTCAGACCGGTATCCAGCTGTACGTGAACATCCTCTTTGTTAATGTCGACAACCTGTCCTTTCACTGGTGTCATACCCAGTTTGACATTAACACGCTGATTTGGTTTCAGCTCGCTCAGCTGTGCAGGCACCAGATTTTCCACCACGGCAGGCGCCTTCTTGGTCATTGGCTTATCCTGACGCTTGGCTTTGGCTGGGCGAGGCTTGGTAAACTCTTTCTTGGCTTTGGCAGCAGGTTTCTTGCCGGCGTTGTCTTTCTTGGCCTGCTCTGCACGCTTGGCGCGGGCTTTATCCTGGCTTTCTTTCAGCGTTGCCTGAGCGTGCTCAATGTGTTGAGCTTCCAGTTCACCGCAAGGATTACCATCCAAATCAACACGCTGTGCGCCTTCTTTGATGCACTTCAGATAGCGCCAGCTACTAGTATAGCGTCTCAGGGCTACGCGCAACTGGGTCTTACTGACTTTGGAATCATCAGCCAACCTATCAGCCAAATCCTGAAACAATCCAATCTTGAGCGGCTTAGTTTCACCTTCAGCGATAAAGCACAAAGGAAATGTTTCATACAAATACGCCAGAATAGCGTTGGTGTCGGTCAACTTTTCTGTTGATTCCATCATTACTTCCACAGTTATATTGCAAATCAGCAACGGTAAACATTTGTTGTACCCACAATGCCGATTCAATCAGTCAATATTGCCAAGTGATATCACTTAGCGTCAAAAATCATTCTGTTACGGGCTGTTTCCGTAACCCAAACATACCCTATGGAGTTGCTCTCGCCAAGGGCAGGCAACGACCTCGATACAGGACATGGCCGCTTATTATAAGCCGCACTCAGGTGAATGCGACCATGATTTACATTAAAGCGGTCAATGTTTAAGCAAACAATGCAATTTCAAGGGTTTTAACCAGTATCTCCAGTCCCTGCTGATCGTCTGCGCTGAACCGATTGTGCAAAGGACTGTCGATATCGAGCACCGCAATCACTTCACCGGCATGGTGCACCGGAATAACGATTTCGGCATTGCTGGCGCTGTCACAGGCAATATGCCCCTCAAACTGATGCACGTCATCCACCCGCAGGGTGGAATCCGTGGCCGCACTGGTTCCGCACACGCCTTTACCCCAGGGAATTCTGGCGCAGGCAACTTTGCCCTGAAACGGGCCCAGTACCAATTGTTCATCTTGTTTGATGTAAAACCCTACCCAATTAAGATCCGGCAGCGTTTGATTAATCAGTGCGGAAAAGTTAGCCATGGCCGCAATCATATTGGATTCACCACCCAACAAAGCCTCAGCCTGACGGTTCAGAGAGTCATAACATACCTGATTCATGCAATTCCTCAGTCGGTTTTTACCGCCGGTTTGCGAGCGGTCTTCTTGGGAGTCTCTGGGGACTGGGCCTTAACCGGTGCCCCACCTTTAAGCAAGGATGATAGCTCATCTTTCTGATTTGCCATATAAAAAGCCAGCTTTTCCCAGTCGGCTTCGGCAACTTCTATTTCACAACGCTGAAGAAAAGGCAGCAGGTTGTCGGCGATATCCAGCATTTTGTCATATGCATCCGCCTCCTTTTTAGAAGTAAACGTCATCTTCTCAACCCCTTCTCTTACCACGACATATTGAATCACGACCGCCATGATTTACCCCGTATTAGCGAACACTGTTTTTATATACAGTAAAATAGTGACACAGTCCGCCACTCAATATCAACCAGAACCGCCGACTCAGAATTAATTACTGATATTTCAACGTAAAACAATTAGTATGGAGCCGGATTTCCGTGACGCCAGCCACTATCGGCAGCAAGAATTTGTAACACTCTGACCGTTTCAGCGGGTGATGCGCCAATAATGCTGGTAACTTATACTTTTGAGCTCAGGACAATCGGATAACAGGACCCAGGGTCGCTGACTTACAGATGGATTCAAACTTTCCCCGACATTCAACCCAACGCGACAGTGGCTTATTACCACCAGTGGTATTGTGCCGCTCCTGCGATTTGGTGGTTAGCCGACATGTGCTGCCTCAGGGTGTCAGAGCATTATGTCCCCGGTGTCACACAGCGTTGTATGATACGCCCTATTGCTCGATTAATGGCATGCTGGCTATCTGTCTGGCAGCGCTGTTGCTGTATCTTCCAGCCAATTTGCTGCCGGTGATGGAACTGCAGTTTTTCGGCTCAGTGCGTACCACTACAGTCTTTGGCGGCGCAGCTGCGGTGCTGGAGCAGGGATTTCCTGTAGTAGCCATTGCCGTCATGGTGGCGGCAGTTATCGCCCCCGGCTTATTAATCCTGTCGATTCTCAGCCAAATCCTGCTGGTGAAATACGCCCTCAACACAGGTTGGGGACGGGCACTGCTGAAATTGTTGCTGACCCAACAAAGTCTGCTGACCCAGCTGAGTATGCTGGAAATCTATCTCATCAGTTTTCTGGTTTCTGCTTTTCAGCTCTCGGATCATGCGGATATTTATTTCAATATTGGCACCTTCTGTTTCACCATGCTGTTTTTGTCAGTGCTGTTTCTGCTGAGGGAGTACGACCAGCAGCACATGTGGAGTTTTCTGGATGACCACTAGTCTTCAGGGCAAAGACATAGGCCTGTGCCTGTGCCCCGTGTGCCAGCGCAATAATAAGGTCGCTGACGGTCATTGCCCCCGCTGTGGCACACCGTTGAGATGCCGCAATCTGGCCAGCCTGCAGCAAAGCTGGGCGCTGCTGATCACCGCCGCAGTGTTACTGGTCCCCGCCAATATCTACCCTATTACCATATTGACCAGTCAGGGCAAGATTGCCTACGACACCATATTTTCAGGTATCGCGCACCTTATCCATCTGGATATGCTGCCCATCGCCATTATCGTATTTACCGCCAGTATCGCAGTGCCCTGGCTCAAAATCATCGGCCTGGCAATCTACCTCACCGCCATCACCTTCAAGTTACCCATTCCCAAACGGGTACTGATGACGGGGTTTCACATTATTGAATGGATAGGTCGCTGGTCCATGCTGGATCTGTTCGTGATTTCCATTACCGTTGCCCTGGTGAATATGGGGCAACTGATGGATGCCAAACCCGGGCCCGCAGCCACTGCATTTGCCCTGGTGATTCTGTTTACTCAACTCGCTGCCAAAGTGCTGGACACACGTTTACTCTGGGATCGACTGGAAGCTCAAGATGACGCAAGCTCAACCGCCGAAAATCGTTAAAAAGAAACTCTTTTCCCCCATCTGGCTGCTGCCCTTGGTGGCCCTGGCTCTCGGCGCCTGGCTGGGAATTAAAAGCCTCAGGGAACAAGGGATTGAAATCGAGATCCACTTTCCGAGCGCCAGTGGTATCGATGTCGGCAAAACGCTGGTGCGTTATCAGGGGTTGAACATAGGTAAAGTAGTGGACATAGGACTGGACAGTGACCTGTCAGGCGTCGATGTGAAAGTACTGATGGATTACCGCGCCCAGCCGTTTCTGAAGACAGGTACCCAATTCTGGCTGGTCACCCCAAAAGCCTCGATCAGCGGTGTCGAGGGCCTCGATGCCCTGTTTTCCGGTAATTATATCGCCGTTCAACCGGGCACAGGCGAATCCGAAACCGACTTTGTCGCCCTCAACGAAGCGCCGGCAATGCTGCCCGGAGAGCGCGGCATGGTGGTGGATCTCAAAGCCGCCCAACTTGGGTCTGTCGATGTCGGCTCTCAGGTATTCTTTCGTCAAATCCCGGTCGGGGATGTGGTCAGCTACAAACTGGAACCCGATCAAAGCATCAGTATCAGCGCCTTTATCAAAGATCAGTATGCCTATCTGGTGAAAACCAATTCAAAATTCTGGAATGTATCCGGGGTTTCGGTAAATGCCTCATTGCAGGGCGTCAACATTCAAACCGAGAGTCTCAGTGCCATTCTGGCCGGCGGCATTGCCTTTTCATCAGATCCCGGTGCAGAAAAAGCCGCTCACAATATGGCATTTACTCTGTATAACAACAAAGAGCAGGCTCTCGGCGGGGTGAACTTTACCCTCGCGGCGTCCAATGCCGAAGGGCTTGGTAAAGGCAGCGCCATCCAGTTCAGGGGCATTCAGGTTGGTGAGATCAGCTCAGCCAGACTCTCAGCCAGTGGCGTTACATTGCAGGCCAGACTGTTTGATGATTACCGGGAGCTGCTGGCTGGCAGCAATCAGTTTTATCTGCAGGGTGCCGACATTTCCCTCAATGGCATCGAACATGCCGCGCGTTTGGTGACAGGCCCCGTGATTGAAATGATCCCCGGCCAGGGCGACGCCCTCAGTGAATACCCATTACTGGCAAGCCGCCCACAAAATAACAGCGACAAACTGCAGCTGCGCGCGGTAAGCACAGACAACCCGGGGCTCAGCATCGGCGCCCCCATCCGCTACAAAGCGTTTGATATCGGCAAAGTCACTTCTGTGGCACTGGCGGCCGATTTTTCCAGAGTTGAATATGAGCTGGAAATTGACGATGCGTTCAAACCATTACTGACACAGGGCAGTTACCTGCTGCCTCAGTCTGCGTTGCAGGTCGATGCTTCTCTGGCCGGTGTATCGGTTAAAACGGCTGATGCAAGCACTCTGCTGAAAGGCAGTCTGAATTTGGTGCGAGGCCAGGGTAAACCGCTGCAGGGCGAACAGTCTGTACTGAACATCTACCCTTCAGCAGAAGTGGCAACGGAGCAACTGACAGCCTCTGCCAGACAACGCGTCAGCCTGCGCAGTATTGATGGCGCCGGAGTCAGCAAAGGCTCACCTGTGTATTTCCGCAAAATGCAGGTTGGTGAAGTCACTGCCGTGCAGTGGCAATCCGGCAGTCAGGACTTTTTGGTTGAACTGGCCATCGACAAACCTTTTGTCAGCCTTGTCGGCAGCAATACCGTATTTTGGCAAAACAGTGCACTGGAGATGAATGCCAGCCTTTCTGGCGTGGATGTGAAAGTCGCGCCATTAAAAGGGGCCATTGCGGGCAGTATTGGTCTGGGCCAGCTTGAATCCGGCGAAGTGCTGGATGGTAAACAGCTATACAGCAGTGAAAAGCTGGCGCTGGCGCAGGCACGGCAAATATCACTGACCTTCCCTGCCTCCGCGTCACTGAAACCGGGTGCTGCCATTCGCTATCAGGGTTTTCAGATTGGTGAGGTTCAGCATGTAGCGCTTGGTGATGATCTGCAGACAGTCAAGGCACAAGGCTGGCTTTATGGTCAATATGCTGATGAGTTCATGAGGGTAGACAGTCAGTATTATCTGGTCAGCGCGCAAATATCACTCGCGGGTATCAGTGCGCCTGAGACGTTACTCACCGGTCCCTATATTGCTGCCTTGCCTGGCACCTCGGCTACCACAAGCCAACAGTTTACCGGCAAGCTGCAGGCAGGTCTGTATCAGGACAGTGAACCTGACAGCCTGAAACTGACACTGGTACGCCCGCAGCTGGGCTCAGTCAAAGTGGGCACGCCCCTGCTCTATCGCGGCATTGTGATTGGTGAAGTGAAGGGATTTGATCTGCAAACCAGCGGCCAGCAGGTGCAAATCTACCTCACCGTTGAAGCCAAATACCGCCATCTTATCAATCGCAGCAGTAAGTTCTGGGATTACTCCGGCATCAAAGTGGATTTTGGTCTGTTTTCCGGTGCGCAGGTTGAAACCGGCAGCGTGGAAAATATTCTGGCAGGAGGCATAGCCGTAGCGACACAGGATGCCAACGCCGCGGATAATCAACTTTCCGACCATGCGGTAATGTCGCTGTATAACAAAGCTGAATCAGAATGGCAGGAGTGGCACCCATCGCTGCGTTAAGGGCCAGGGCATAGCCTCTGTGGCAATGGGACTTGCGTCGAAAAAAGGGATGTCATGCAACATCCCTTTTTTATACCAATTTCATTTGGTCGTTGATCTGTTTCAGCGGGAGTTCAATGGGCTTGAGACAAGGTCATTAACCGCTCCCCGGCAACTGCTCCTGCGTAGCTCTAACTCCTGCATCCATGCAGTCGTGCGTCAATGACATTCGCCACATCCTTGTGGCTTGCGAGCTGGCAAAGTCATAGTGGTTCTATGCCTAAACAACTCAATGCAGTATCAAGTGCATTGAAACCCGCACTGCGTGAGCGTGTCAGGGGCTTTGGCTATCACGGCAAACTTGCTGCCTGTATATCGGCCTCAAGCTTGTCCGCCTTTCTGCCTCAGGCCAGCTCAGAGGCCAAAGATCAGGTTAGCAAAAACACCATAAACACGGCATCCCCAAACGGCGCCCGGGCTTTTTGAAACAGTTTTTAACCATAAAACCAGTAACACACCCCAATGGCCGCCAGAATCCCGGCAAGATCCGCAGTCAGGCCACAGGCAAGTGCATAACGACCATTACGAATTCCAACGGCACCAAAGTACACCGCCAAAACATAGAAAGTGGTTTCGGTACTGCCCTGGAAAATGGCTGCCAGACGTCCGGCAAAGGAATCCACGCCATGATGATTCATGGTTTCCAGCATCATGGCGCGGGCACCCGAGCCACTGAAGGGCTTCATCAGGGCGGTTGGCAAGGCATCGACAAAGCGGGTATCGCCGCCAAACCAAGTGACCAGATGACGGATAGCCGACAGCAGCAACTCCAGCGCACCTGAGGCTCTGAGCAATGCGATAGCCAGCAACATGGCCAGCAAATATGGGATAAGCTGAACAGCCTGACCAAAGCCCTCTTTGGCGCCTTCAACAAATTCATCATAAATCGCCACTTTGCGGATCCCGGCAACCAGCACAAACACCAGCACCAGTGTCACCAATACCCCATTGCCAAGGATGGTGGACACCTCCCCTATCTGTTGCGCCGACAACGAGCCCAGATAAAACACCAGCGCCATCAGCGCGCCAAGCATCAGCGCGCCATAGGCCAGTACTACTGTATCCAGCAGCTTTATCCGCTGTACCATGGCGACCACTATCAATCCCGCCAGGGTGGATGCCGACGTCGCCAGCAATATAGGCAAAAACAGATCCGCAGGATTGGCAGCCCCCTGCTGCGCCCGGTATAAAAACACAGCCACAGGCACCAGAGTCACCGAAGAGGTGTTGAGTACCAGGAACAGAATTTGCGCGTTGGTCGCCGTCTCCTTGTGGGGATTGAGACTCTGCAGATCATGCATGGCCTTTAGCCCCAGCGGCGTTGCCGCGTTATCCAGCCCCAGCATATTGGCCGTCAGGTTCATGGTGATACTGCCATAGGCTGGATGGCCTCTGGGCACATCGGGCATCAGCCGGGACAGGACCGGCTCAGTGAAACGGGCCAGCGCACCAACCATGCCACCTTTTTCGCCAAGCCGCATCAGCCCCATCCACAGCGACAGCACGCCAACCAGCCCCAGCGAGATCTGCGCCGCCAGTTCAGCGGAGCTAAACAGCGCGGCACTGACATCGGACAACACCTGAGTATTGCCCAGCGCCAACTGCACGGTGATCGCCAACGACGTCACCAGGAAAAAAAACCACCAGATTCGATTCAGCACCTGTGCTCCTGCCTGCCCGCAAGACGTGAGCCCACCTCGTGCCCGTGGTATACTCGCGCCAGCAAATCTTTTAAGACAGTCTTTATGGTTCAATTAAATCAGGATTTTATCAACAGCATTCGACAGGATATTCCTGCTCACCTGTCACTTGATGATTTTATCGACTACTGCGGCAGACCTCTGCGCCGCTCCATTCGTATCAACACACTGAAAATCTCAGTCGCCGAATTTCAGAGCCTGATGGCGCCCAGGGGCTGGCAATTTGAGCCCATTCCCTGGTGCCCGGCGGGATTTTGGCTGACCGGTCACAATGATGATGAGCTGGGCAATTGTATCGAGCACATTCATGGACTGTTCTACATTCAGGAAGCCAGCTCCATGCTGCCGCCGACCGCGCTGTTCATGGATGACGCATCATTTGAGCGGGTACTGGACACAGCCTCAGCGCCCGGTTCCAAAACCACGCAAATCGCGGCACTGATGCAGAATCAGGGACTATTGGTTGCCAACGAATACTCTTCCAGCCGGGTAAAAGTGTTGCATGCCAATATCGCCAGAATGGGGGTCAGCAACAGCGCCATCACTCACTTCGATGGCCGGGTATTCGGCGAATATCAATTTGAAACTTTCGATGCGGTACTGCTCGACGCCCCCTGCAGTGGCGAAGGCACAGTCCGCAAAGATCCGGACGCGCTGAAACACTGGCGGCTGGATGAGATTGAAGATATCGCCCAAACCCAAAGAGAGCTTATCCTGTCGGCCTTTCAGGCATTGAAAAGCGGCGGGATGCTGGTGTATTCAACCTGCACCCTCAATACCCTGGAAAATCAGCAGGTGTGTCAGTTCCTCAAGGACACTTATCCTGATGCCGTAGAGTTTGTAACACTGGCGAATTTGTTTGATGGCGCCCACAAGGCCACAACAACGGAGGGGTTCCTGCACGTCTGGCCACAGGTGTACGACAGCGAAGGCTTCTTCGTTGCCGCCATCAAAAAGATGGCATCCGTGGAACGCGCATTGCCCAAGCCCCGGGCGCAGAAAAACTTCCCTTTTACCCATGCCTCACGCAAACAGCGTGAAGCTATCTCGGCGCACCTTAATGCATTGGGTCTGAATTTGCCTGAAGATCAGAGCCTGATGGTTCGTGAAGCTGAATATTGGCTGTTCCCGCAGGGATTTGATGAACTCATCGGCAGTATGCGTTTTCAACGTATCGGCATGAAACTAGCCGATGAAGCCAAGCACGGTTTTAAACTCAGACACGAAGCCATTATGGCCTTGCCCTGTTCACCGAAGGATGTGATTGAGCTGAGCGAACAGCAAGCGGTGGAATACCTGATGGGCCGGGATGTGCTGTTTGATGGCGATAAGCCCGCCAAGGGAGAAGTGATTGTCGGTCGCCATGGGGTGCCGCTTGGGCTGGCAAAGTCGTTGCCGGGCAAACTCAAAAACAGCCTGCCCAGAGAACTGGTACGCGACAAAGTCTGTCAGGCATAAACCTGACTGCCATTTGAGATGCTATGGGTGTGTTGCGTGGTGAGAGAATACCGCTAAAACAGTTTTTTATCTCGCCACAGCAATAGCTTGCAGTACCTGACTTTGCTCAATAAGGTTATTCCAGAAAAATATTTGGGGTATTGCCCGAATGCTGTACTACAATTTGAGTACGATGTCGCTGGCCTCCAGTGGCTTCGTACCCTAAGTTAGCGCACGGCTCACCCTAAGAGCCATTCCCCTAGGCCCGAAACAACTGGAATAGTTTTGGGCCTTTTTTTATCTGCCATTTTTATATCGTTGTTAAGACACATTCAGCGTCCCGCCAGACGGGCGGCATCTTTAAACAGGGTAAAGAAGTTGTCAGTAGTGTAAGCCGCCACCTCTTCATATTTTTCGCCCCGAAGCTCAGCCACAAATTCAGCAACATCCCGAACAAAAGCGGGCTGATTTTCCTGACCGCGGTGCGGCACTGGGGCCAGATACGGCGCATCGGTTTCAACCAATAAGCGCTCCTTTGGCACTTTACGGATCACACTGCGCAGCTCACCGGCGTTTTTAAAAGTCGCAATGCCGGATACCGAGATATAAAAGCCCAAATCCATCGCCGCTCTGGCCATGTCCCAGTTTTCGGTAAAACAGTGCAGCACACCCGCGACCCTGTCAGCCTGACCATTACGCAAAATCGCCAGCGTGTCCTCTCGGGCATCCCGGGTATGAATAATCAGTGGCTTGTTCACTTCCACGGCCAGTGCAACCTGCTGCTCGAAGCATTGCTGTTGCATGGCTTTGGTTTCGCTGGCATAAAAATAATCCAGCCCGGTTTCGCCGATGGCGACAACCTTGGGGTCATTGGCAAAAGATTTGATTTGCGCGACATCCAGCCCTTCCTGCACATCAAGTGGATGCACACCACTGGAAAGAAATACCTCTTCATAACCGGCCATTCGTTCACGCATGGCCTCAAAGCCCTGCTGGCGCACGTTCACACACAGGAAATAAGCGACGTCACGGGCATGGGCCTGTTGAATAATCTGATCAAGAGATGCCTCATCCGGCGCCGCCTTGAGGCGGTCGAGATGGCAGTGGGAGTCAATTAACACACGAGTACCAGCAAACAAGATTTACGAGGTGGGCAAGCATACCCAGCTACATGGTAGAGGTCAAATTACCGGAGGCCAGCTCACTGGAGAGAAGCTTTTCAATATGATGTTTGTGATGGGTTTCGTCAGCGGCGAATTGAATACCAATACCAGCAGGGCGTCCACCTGATGCGCCCTGGGGATTGATCCACACCACATTTCCCCTGGCTTCTGCCGCGACGCTTTCGCCGGGTAAGCGATAGGAAAAACTCAGGGTTTCACCCAGATAATGAGGCTCGCTGCTGGCCACAAATAACCCAGCGCTGCGAACAAAGGGCATGTAGGCGCGATATAACTGCTGAATGGTGTCAAATCTGATGACCAAGTCGACCATGTTATTCCATTTACTGAGTGACCTGTTTGTATTCTAGGACAAATTTCTGGCACAGTGCGAGATAATTGACACTTGCCATGGTTTCCAGATGGTGACACTGGCGCATGACCCTGTCTGCCAGCGCGATAATTTGCGACAATGCAAAGGCATCCAATTTACCCGGCTGGATCACGCGGGAGCGTAACACCAGATACAGTACTTTCAGCGCTTCGACTATGTGTTCTTCTTTCAATTCCAACAAACTGCCGCACAAATGACCTGACATCAGACTGGCGCGCCAGTCCTGCCGATATTGCAGCCAGCGCTGGTAATCACCATTGCCCAGACTCTCGGCCAACACCAGTGGGCCTCCGGCAACGGGCAATACCCAGGTAATATCTTCGCTGACTTGATGCTGTTGCATCAGCCAATCACAGATGATCTGCCGATCCGGCGCGACATAAGCCAGTTTCTGGCAGCGACTGGCGATGGTCGGCAACAATCTGGCAGGTGTTTGAGTTTGCAGCAGCAACAGGGTGTTTTTACCTGGCTCTTCCAATGTTTTGAGCAGCGCATTGGCCGATGCCTGATTCATCCGCTCACAGGCGTAGATGATGACCACCCGCTGCCCGCCCTGCTGGGCGGTCGCGGTCAGCGCATTGCACAGATCGCGGATTTGATCGATCTTAATCTGGCTGCCATCAGCCCGTACCTGATGCAGATCAGGATGATTGCCTGCCTGCACCAAATGACAACTCTTGCACTGGCCACAGGCACCATCCTGCGCAGGCGACAGGCACAGTGCTGTCGCCCCGATATCCTGCGCCAGCCATTCGCCGCCCTGAGCCGCATCCACGCCAATCAAGAGTGCATGTCCCAGGGTATCTTTAAGGATCTGGCCGGTAACCCGTGCAAATGGGGTATCCAACCAGGGCAGGTGAACAGCGCGGCGCATGGTATTCCTCATAATAATGATTGCAGGACGGCCTGAATGTCCTTGTGCACTTCAGACATTGGCTGGCTGGCGTCGATAACATGAATACTGTCATCCTGAGCGGCCAATTGCAGGAAAGTTTCCCGGGTACGATCAAAAAACGCCAGCGCCTGCTGCTCAATTCTGTCCAGCTCACCCCGACGGGCAGCGCGCTCCAGTCCCAGCGCAGGCGGCACATCCAGGTAAAGGGTGATATCGGGTTTGAAACCTTTGAGCGTGGCATCGCTGATGGCCTGAACCAGAGGCATTAAGCCACGGCCGCCCCCCTGATAAGCCAGCGACGACAGATTGTGCCGGTCACCCAGCACCCACTCACCACGAGCCAGCGCAGGTTTGATGACATTAGCCACCAGTTGTGCCCGGGCTGCATAAAACAGCAGACATTCCGCCTCATCGCACAAAGGGTCATCATCTTCGGCGATTTTCACCAGATCGCGGATTTTTTCAGCCAGCACAGTACCGCCTGGTTCGCGGGTACACAAAGGAGCCTTGCCGGTCTGCTTTTCAATCAAATCTTTTACCAGCGCAATGGCGCTGGATTTACCGGCCCCTTCCAGGCCCTCAATCACAATAAACTTGGCTTCATTCATTTTTGTTTTCTCTGGAATTCATTCACGGCGCGATTGTGTTCCGCCAGGGTGCGGGAAAACACATGACTGCCATCATTACGGGACACAAAATACAAATAATCCACATCCGCAGGATTGGCCGCCGCCTGCAGGGAGGCGCGACTGGGCGCAGCAATAGGCGAAGGCGGCAACCCATCAATCCGATAAGTATTGTAAGGGGTCAGCTCCCGCAAATCTTTCTTGGTGATGTTGCCCTGATACCGCTCGCCCATCCCATAAATCACGGTTGGATCTGTCTGCAGTCGCATGCCTTTGCGCAAACGATTGACAAATACTGCCGCTACCCAACCACGTTCTTCCGGCTTGGCGGTCTCTTTCTCGATAATGGACGCCAGTGTCAGTAACTCATAAGGGGTTTTCAGTGGCAGGGTTTTATCCCGTCCTTCCCAGGCAGCAGCCAGCTCCTGCTGCATGCGCAGGTAACTCTGGGTCAGCAATTCTGTGGCGCGCTGACCGGCTTCGTAGTGATAGGTGTCAGGATAAAAACGCCCTTCGGCAAGGCCGGTATCCCCCTGCTCGGCCATCACAGCCGCAAAGGCATCAACGTCATGGTTAAGATGAGGCGCCTGCGCCAGTTCGGTTTGCCACTGGGCGATGGTTCGCCCTTCGACCAACGTCAGCGGAAACTGCATCACCTTGCCCTGACTGAGTTGCTCAAGCAGGCCAGCGAGCGTTTCACCCGGCACCATTTCATACAAGCCTGCACGAATTTGCGCCAGTTCAGGATGCAGCTTGAGCAGTGCTTTGATGCGCCAGTCGTTTTCCGTAATACCCTGTTCAGCCAGTTGCCTGATTAAATGACGTACATTAGTGCCGGGTTTGATCTCAAGTTGCCGGGGCGTTTCCAGAATCAGGGGCGCAGCCGCATAAGCATCAAGCTGCTTCAATCCCCAATAGGCGCCACCGGCTGCGATCAACGCCAGGGTCATCAGCGTTGCCAGCAAGCCCAATAAAAACTTCATGCTTTTCATATTCTTTGTTGTAATTCTTTGATTCTTGGCCAAACAGCAAGTGGGCGATTGGCAATTCTGCTTACCGGGACAGCCCCCATCAGCGAGTTGGTTACCAGCACATGAGACGCTGCCAGCAACTGCGCTTCGCTGATATCAGCCGCTGCGACATTAAGTCCCATATCCAGCAGCGCTTCAATCACCTGCTCACGCATCACACCGCTGACGCCGGCATAAGCATGGCTGGGCACTGTGACTTGCATATCGTTGATCAGAAACAGATTGCCGGCACTGGCTTCAATCACATGGCCCTGAGCGTCAGTTACCCAAACATCATCCACATCATCGGCCATATGCGCTTTGATAAGCACTTGCTCAAGTCGATTTAAATGTTTCATCCCCGCCAGCAATGGCTGGCAGCCCAGAGTAACCGGGCTTCGTCCAAGGCAAATGCCCTGCTGTTGCCACTGTACGTAATGAGGGGGAAGTGGATGGACCGAGATGATCACCATGGGCGATGCCATTGCGGGCGCTTGATAGCCACGTCCGCCAACGCCTCGGCTCAGCAGCAGCTTGATACAGGCTTCGGGATGTTCGCTGGCCAGCTCATTCAGGCGCTGACGCAGCGCCGATGATGGGTGCCAGCAAAACCCCAAACGGGCAGCGCCGTCAGACAGACGGCGCAAATGTGACTCCAGATAGCAGATCTGCTGAGCGGATACGTTCATGGTGGCAAACAGACCGTCGCCATAGGCCAGGGCTCTGTCAGCCGGGTCAATAGCAGTGACTCTGGCGTCACCAATCCAGATTTCACTCATCAGGCATCCCTCATGCGGTGGCCGGATATCAGGAGTCCTGACTGATCCGGCTGGCAACGGCCTCCTGCTGATCTTTGTACTTGGCATTCTTGCGGGTGTTGTATGGCTTAGCCACAGGACCGCTCAAACGCTCGAAATTCAGCGCGCCTATGGTCATCATGGGACGCAGCGCCAGTGGCAATTTACCACTGTTGTAGAACTCCAGCACAATCCGCCCATGCCAGCCCGGATCGATGCGATGAGCTGTTACGTGCACCATCAGACCCAGACGCGCCAGCGAGGAGCGACCATCGAGCCAACCGACGATATCCGCAGGCAAAGTGACACTTTCATAGGTCACCGCCAGTGCCAGCTCACCCGGGTGCAGAAAGAAGGCATCGTCGCCTTCAATCGTGATTTGCTCACTCATCACCCGGTCAAGCGCAGCCTGAACTTCGCGGCTTGGACCACTCAAATCAATAAAGGGAGCTGTATGATCCTTAAACACCCGGAACTGGTTGCCCAGACGCACATCTACGCTGACACCACTGATGGCGTCGGTCGACGGACGCGGCTCCATCACAATGGTGCCATTATCCAGTGCCTGTTCAATCTCAATATCAGTTAAACGCATTGTTGGTCTTTAACTCCCTTGACTCGGCTTGCCTTAATTCAATCACTTCGCCAGCAAATGCTGGATACGGGCTTTGAGAATATCGGTCGCGATACGGTTCTTGCCGCCACGGGGCACGATAATGTCCGCGTACTGCTTGGATGGTTCGATAAACTGCAGGAACATGGGACGCACGGTTTTCTTGTACTGGGAAATCACAGATTCCATGGTACGACCGCGTTCTTCCACATCCCGGGTCAGACGACGCAGGAAACAGATATCCAGCGGGGTATCCATAAACACCGACGCATCCATCAGCTCACGCAGTCTGGGATCGGTCAGCAGCAGAATACCTTCCAGAATGATCACCTTTTTCGGTGTCATGGTTTCAATTTGATCGGTGCGGGTATGCTCTTTATAGCTGTACACCGGAATATCAACGGACTGGCCGGCTTTCAGCTGTTCCAGATGTTGACACAGGAGTTCGTGGTCGAGCGCCTTGGGGTGGTCATAGTTGGTCTTGACCCGCTGCTCCATGGACAGATGTCCCTGATCGCGGTAATAAGCGTCTTCATTGATCACACCAATTTGATTGGTGCCCAGATCACGGCACAGCTCTTCATAAATGGTTTTTGCAATCAGGCTTTTACCTGATGCTGATGCCCCGGCGATACCGATAATGACACACTGCGAAGAATTCATATAGCTACCTTATTCGTCATCTTCTACGCTGATTGATACCTGAGACTGGCTGTGTTGCAACGCCAGTTGCGCCCCTACTTTGCGGGCAATTTCCCGGTAAATTCCGGCAACTTCACTGTCAGGCTCGGCGACCACCAGCGGGGCCCCCTTGTCCATGGATTCACGCAAATCCAGCTGCAGCGGCAAAGCACCGAGCAGCGGTACCTGGTAACGCTGCGCAATGCTGCTGCCACCGTGAGCACCAAAAGGATGATCCTTGTGTCCACATTCAGTACAAATATGGAAACTCATATTCTCAACGATGCCAAGCACGGGAATATTCACCTTCTGAAACATGGTGATCCCTTTTTTGGCGTCGGCCAGAGCGATGTCCTGCGGAGTTGTCACCACCACGGCGCCGCTGACGGGCACCTTCTGTGACAGAGTAAGCTGAATATCGCCAGTACCAGGAGGCATATCGATAAACAGGTAATCCAATTCAGGCCAGCTGGTTTCATTCAGCAGCTGTGCCAATGCGCCTGCCGCCATCGGGCCACGCCAAACGGCAGCCTGATCGTCGGTCAGCATAAAACCTATTGATTGAGCCGCCACGCCATAAGCCTCGGCGGCCGTCATGGTCTTGCCATCGAGGGAGACAGGACGAAAATCGGTCAGTCCCAGCATCAGAGGAATGGATGGACCATAGATGTCGGCATCCAGAATGCCCACACGGGCACCTTCCTGAGCCATCGCCAGCGCCAGGTTAACGGCTGTGGTGGATTTACCCACACCGCCCTTACCCGAGGCAACTGCCACCACCTGCCGCACACCCGGGATAGGCGCTACATTGACGCTGGATGTCTGGGCTGGCTGAAAATCAATTTCGCATTCCACTTCATCAATGGCATCAAGCTTGGCCAATTGATTGGTCAGTGCCATCACGGTATCACGATACTGGGTTTGACAGGGGTAGGCATAAACCAGGGTCATTTGCAGACGCTTGCCATCCAATGCAAGTTTACGTACGCAATTGGCGGCAACCAGTCCCTGATTAAGATAAGGGTCAACAAAAGCATCCAAAATGCTCAATACAGACGACAACAATGCCGGTTCCAAACGGAAATCCACGGCCTGTTCCTGCAGTGCTGATGACAATTTACCTCTCCCCGAAAAAGAATTTGGGCAAGTGTATCAGATATTGGCAAAAACATTAGTGTAGAAATAGCTCAGTTAAACCGGCCCGTGATGAAAATTCCGCATTAATCGGTTAGTATCTAGGCCAATATTTCAGGACCAACACGATTTAGAGAAAAAATGGCAAATTCACAACGTAAAATTTTGGTGACCAGTGCACTGCCGTACGCCAACGGCCCTATCCATCTGGGTCATATGCTGGAGTATATTCAAACGGACATCTGGTCACGTTACCAAAAACTGCGCGGCCATGAATGTTACTATATCTGTGCCGACGACGCCCACGGCACGCCTATCATGCTCAAGGCACAGCAGCTGGGCATGGCTCCTGAAGAGATGATTGCCCAGGTTGCGGTTGAGCATCAGCAGGATTTTGCCGATTTCAACATTGCTTTTGATAACTATCACAGCACTCACAGTGACGAAAACCGTGAGCTGGCCAGTCACATCTACCTGGCACTGCGTGAAAAAGGTCATATCAAGAGCCGCACCATCAGCCAGCTGTTCGACCCTGAAAAGTCCATGTTCCTGCCAGACCGCTTCGTTAAGGGCACCTGCCCCAAGTGTAAGTCTGAAGATCAGTATGGCGACAACTGTGATGTGTGTGGTGCGACCTACAGCCCGACTGAACTGATCAATCCCAAATCAGCCGTGTCCGGTGCCACTCCTGTGATGAAAGACACCGAGCACTTCTTCTTCGACCTGCCAGCCTTCGAAGGCATGCTCAAAGAGTGGACACACTCAGGTGCGCTGCAGTCTGAGATGGCCAACAAGCTGAACGAATGGTTCGAACAGGGGCTGCAGCAGTGGGACATCACCCGTGACGCACCTTACTTCGGCTTTGAAATCCCGGATGCACCGGGCAAGTTCTTCTATGTATGGCTGGATGCACCAGTAGGTTACATGGGGTCGTTCAAGAACCTGTGTGACAAGCGTGGCGATCTGGACTTCAACGAATTCTGGGGCAAAGACTCCACTGCTGAAGTCTACCACTTCATCGGCAAGGACATTGTGTACTTCCACAGCCTGTTCTGGCCAGCCATGCTGCACGGCGCCGACTTCCGTCAGCCAACCAGTGTATATGCCCACGGCTATGTGACCGTAAATGGCGCCAAGATGTCCAAGTCCAAGGGCACCTTTATCAAGGCCCGTACTTATCTGGACAACCTGGATCCTGAGTACCTGCGTTATTACTACGCCGCCAAGCTGTCCAGCCGTATCGACGATCTGGATTTGAACCTGGAAGACTTCGCCCAGCGCGTTAACTCAGATCTGGTTGGCAAACTGGTGAATTTGGCGTCCCGTACGGCAGGCTTTGTGACCAAGCGCTTTGACGCCAAACTGGCCAAGCTGGAAGACACCACTTTGGTTGACAGCTTCCTGGCCAAGCAAGAGCAAATCGCCGAGTTCTATGAGACCCGCGAATACGGCAAAGCCATGCGTGAAATTATGGCGCTGGCCGACATTGCCAACGCTTACGTAGCGGACGCCGCGCCATGGCAGCTGGTGAAAGAAGACGACAAGCAGGAGCAGGCCCATCAGGTGTGCTCAGTGGCCCTGAACCTGTTCCGCATTCTGGTGACTTACTTAAAGCCGGTACTGCCACGTCTGAGCAGTGATGTTGAAGCCTTTATGCAGATGGAACTGACCTGGGAGAGCCTGGGCAAAGACATGGCCGGTCACGAGATCGCGACCTTCAAAGCCATGATGCAGCGTGTTGATATGGATAAGGTGGCCGCCATGGTGGAAGCCTCCAAGGAAGATCTGGAAGCGCAAAACAAGCCGAAAGGCCCACTGGCAGATGACCCAATCTCTGACACCATCGCCTATGAGGACTTTGCCAAGATTGACCTGCGCATTGCTCGCATCGCAAAGGCCGAGCATGTGCCTGAGGCTGACAAGCTGCTGAAACTGCAGCTAGATATTGGTGGTGAAATGCGTCAGGTGTTCGCCGGTATCAAGTCGGCTTATGCACCGGAAGATCTGGAAGGCAAGCTGACTGTAATGGTCGCCAATCTGGCGCCACGCAGGATGCGTTTCGGCATGTCCGAAGGCATGGTGCTGGCCGCCGGCCCAGGTGGGAAAGATTTGTGGATACTGGAGCCACATGAAGGTGCCCAGCCTGGCATGCGCGTAAAATAAGCCTGATTGCTGATTAATTGAATCCCCTGCTTCCACATAAGGATCAGGGGATTTTTATTTCCTGTGTGTGCCACCGGAGCAGCACTGCCTCAGAGTGCTTCGAAACTGCTGGTCGCCGTAAAATTCGGACACTGCGGCTCTGATTGAAATCAAGATTGTCCTGCACGCCATAGCCAATAGCAGCACGATGATACATATCCCTGCAAGCCCATCCGAGCTAATACCAATTTGATTAAAAGTTTGATCTAATGAC